>NZ_PGEM01000029.1:5592-50049 GCF_002934005.1 Cuspidothrix issatschenkoi CHARLIE-1
GGTGTTCCCTGTTAAGAGTTCCCTGTTCCCTTGCCCCAACGACAATTTTTAACGCCTACCTACTTAATCCTGTATTCTCAGTTATTATTTATTATCCTTAATTTATTATGTTGTATGCGTAACTCAAAAAGATTTGCTTTCATCGGTAGACTGTTAAAATTTTCGCAATTTGTTGATAAGTTTGCTGATAAATTGGGATGGTTATCAAATTGGCTGGTTTTACTCACCATTGGCGTTGGTTTCTTGAATGTTGTCGCCCGTTATATGGGGCGCTTTATTGGCGTTCAATTATCTTCTAATGCCTTATTAGAACTGCAATGGTATTTATTTTCTCTCACGTTCTTATTAGGCTTTGTTTATATTTTACGTCATGGAGAAAATGTCCGTGTTGATTTTCTTTATGCCAATATGAATGAAAAAAAACGTGCATTAGTTGATTTTATCGGGACAATTTTATTTTTAATTCCCTTTTGTATCATTGGTATATGGGTTACATTTAACCCAGTATTACAATCTTGGGGAAGATTAAGTAATGGTAGTTGGGGAACGTGGGAAATATCTTCTGATGCCAATGGTTTACCCCGCGCACCGATTAAAACTGTTGTTCCCATAGCGTTATTATTGCTGCTTTTACAAAGTATTTCTCAAACAATTAAATATTTAGCAGTATTATTAGGCTATCAACAAGTAGCAGAACAAATTCGTTTAGAAACTTCAGAAAATATCAATATTGAATAGGGGAAAATATGGGTTTTGAATGGTTAGCTATTTTAATGTTTGTTGGCTTTTTCTTGATTTTAATGAGTGGCTATCCTGTCGCCTTTTCTTTTGCGGGAACAGCCATTATTTTTGGACTAATTGGTACAGCAGTCGGGGCTTTTAATCCTGCACGTCTTCTCCTATTACCTAATAGTTGGTTCGGCACAATGTCGAATTTTACTCTATTAGCAATTCCCTTTTTTGTCTTTCTCGGTGCAGTTTTAGAAAAATCAGGATTAGCCGAAGAATTATTAGAAACAATTGGTATTCTTTTTAGTCGTGTTCGGGGGGGGTTGGCCTTAGCAGTCGTTTTAGTGGGAACTGTTTTAGCCGCCACAACTGGAGTAGTTGCCGCTACAGTAATTGTCATGGGAATGTTATCATTACCTGTAATGATCCGCTATGGCTATGATAAGAAATTAGCGGCAGGGGTGATAGTTGCTTCTGGAACTTTAGCCCAATTAATTCCTCCCAGTTTAGTATTAGTAATTCTCAGTGATCAAATTGGTGTTTCCGTTGGTGATTTATTTTTAGGAGCATTAATTCCTGGATTAATGTTATCTGGTTCTTATATTCTCTATATTTTGGGACTAGCTTTTTTTCAACCCGAAAAAGTGCCACTTATTCCTGATGATGTAGAAATTCCTCAAGGTAGTAAATTAATTAAACAAGTTTTTAAAGCCGTTATTCCACCTATTCTCTTAATTTTTGCGGTCTTAGGAAGCATTTTTTTTGGTGTGGCTACTCCCACGGAAGCAGGTGCAGTTGGTGCGGTTGGGGCTTGTGTGCTGGCTGCTTTTAATAAACGTTTAACACCCCAATTAATTCGTGATGCAGCCCATTCCACAGCCATAATTACCGCCTTAGTGGTGATGATTTTATTCTGTTCTTCAATGTTTAGTTTAGTATTTGATGCTTTAGGTGGCAAAACTCTGATTACTAATTTATTAACGGGTTTACCTGGAGGATATTGGGGATTTATAATTGTGAGTAATTTAGCAATTTTTGCTCTGGGAGTTTTTCTAGAATTTATTGAAATTTGCTTCATTGCTATGCCTTTATTTGTGCCTGCTGCCCAGGCTTTAAATATTGATATGGTCTGGTATGGTGTGGTAATGGCAATTAATTTACAAACTGCTTTTATTTCTCCACCTGTGGGCTTTTCTTTGTTTTATTTACAAAGTGTTGCCCCTAAAGAGTTAAGTACATTTGATATTCATAAAAGTGCAATTCCTTTTATGATTTTACAGTTTATTGTGTTGTTAATTGTAATTGCTTTCCCCCAAACAGTTCGCTGGTTAATTGATATTTCGGCAACGTAAGGATTTAGTTATAAGCATCTTTTTTGTGGAGTTCTCTAACTTGTCACCAACGCCCATGTTTTGTATATCATATAAAACGATAGAGTAAAAAGTATAAAATTTACAAAAAACCGTTATGTCACTAAAACGCTTTATTATTGAAATGGGAATGGGTATAGACCAGCACGGACAAGAACCGACGGTAGCAGCAGCAAGAGCAGTCAGAAATGCGATCGCTCACAATGCCCTTCTTGGTATTATGGAAGTAGCTGGTTTAACAGATCCTAATGAGATGATTGTGGAAGTTAAAGTTGCAGTTCCCTACCCGGAACAAGTACGGGAAGCAGATGTATTAGCTGTTCTTCCCTTTGGTAAAAAAACTCTGATATTAGAAGCAGGAGGAATGGTAGTAGATGGTTTAGCTATTGCTTCTTTGAACGATAAAAATGATGAAATGTTGATAGCTGTAGCGGCAGTTACAGTTTTTGTAGAAACTAAATAATTGAAGTCAATAAGTTGATTTTATCTGGATTTTGTGCGTTAAACAGTTAACTACAGAAACTCGCATTTGGTTTCTAGAAAATAAAAACAGATTATGGCAATCTGAAGAAATGTTAACTGCACTTGATGAAGATTAACGATTGCCAAAAATACTTTTTTTAAGTAGGATATATACATTTTGTATCCTACTTATTTACTAAAGAAGTATGTTAATTAAAATTCTCAATACTCAGCTTTTATTATTTGGTCTTTCTTGTAGTTTAGGTTTAATAATTCTGGTTTTAGATCAATCTAATATGGCTTTAGCAGAAACTATAGCAAAATCTTCTGATTTCACAACTACTCAGCAAATAGTTGTAGATCAAAAAGAATTTGGTGTGAAAATAATTAACTCAAATGGAAAAGTCAATTTTTTCCCCACTAACAAAGTTCCTTTAAAACAAGGTGATGCTTATGGATGGAGAATTAAACTGGATAATTATCAAGGTCAAGTCAAATGGCGGGAAGTTTTAACTTTACCAAAACCTCCTGAAATTTGGATCACACAAGATGATAAAAATTTCTCGATATCAAAAGATGGAAAAACAGCAATTTCCCAGCGTACAACCACACCTGTGAATGGTATAATCGAAAATTTCTGGACTATTTACCCTGGTGATCCTGTGGGTCAACATCAAATACAAGTCTATATTGATGAACGTTTGATTGCTACTTTTGAATTTGAAATTGTGCCATTTTAAAATTGCAGTTTTGTGTTAGATATAAACATAGTATCTTTTTTACACAATAATTATGTCAACCACATCTTACATTTTTCTGGCTGGTGCAAGTCGCGGTGTTGGAAAAGAAATTGCTAAATATTTGATAGAAAAACAAATTCCAGTTAAAGCACTTTTAAGAACGGAAGCTGCTGCTGTTGAACTAAAAACAATGGGTATTTATCCAGTTTTAGGAGATGCGTTAAATGTAACTGATGTTGAACAAGGAATTTTGGGAAATGAACCTATTCAAGCTGTTATCAGTACATTAGGTGGTTTACCAACAGATAATATTAAACCTGATTATATTGGCAATAAAAACCTCATTGATGCAGCAGTTAAAGCAGGAGTACAAAAGTTTATTTTGGTAACTTCTATTGGTAGTGGTAATAGTGTTGTAGCTATGCCTCCGCAAGCTTTAGAAGCACTGAAACCAGTTTTAATTGAAAAAGAAAAAGCTGAACAATATCTAATTTCCAGTGGACTTAACTATACAATTATCCGTCCTGGTGGTTTAAAATCAGAACCAGCAACTAACAACGGAATTATCACGGAAAACCCCCATATTGTTGGTAGTATTCATCGCGCAGACGTGGCCGAATTAGTTTGTCGCTGTTTAAATTCTCCTAATACTAATAATAAGATTTTCTCAGCCATAGATCGGAATATGGTATACCCAGGATTACCGGATTTTGTGGAATTTAATTTGGATTAACATGACTTCGACAAAAATAATTTGACCCCTTTGATAAACCTCTCCTCGCACCTTGTGAAGGGGAGGCACAACTTACGCAAGTGTCACACCAAAAATCTGTTTATTTGCAGGATTTATGCAGTCTGACGCGGTTGGTAAGCTTGTCGAACCACACCCTACCAATGTGCTGAAAGCTTTTCAGTGTCTAAGTTTTACTTCATAGCCTAATAGTATTGTTTATGACTATGGTTAATTATAAAGCTCTGACACTGGAAGCAGAATCTTGTTGTAATGCTAAGGATGCAATAGTTTTTGCTTGCATCATTGTTAATCTAGTAATTTCTTGTTTAAGTGGGGCTATGGCTTGGGGATTAACACTTAATTCATCTAAACCCAAACCTAATAAAATTGAGGTACTCATAATATCAGCAGCCAATTCTCCACATAAGCCTACCCAGATATTTGCTGCATGGGCAACTTGCACTGTTTGCTGAATCATGCGTAATACAGCAGGTTGTAAGGCATCAGCTAAATTTGCTACTCTGGGATTATTGCGATCGCCCGCCATGACATACTGACTTAAATCATTAGTCCCAATACTAAAAAATTGTACTTCCTTGGCTAACTGATCAGCGATCGCTACTGCGGCGGGTGTCTCAATCATAATTCCCACTTCCATATTTTCATCAAAGGGGATTTTCTCTTGGCGCAATTCCCCCCGCACCTGGGCTAAAATTACCTTCGCTGCTCTGACTTCTGTTAAAGTAGCAATCATCGGCAACATAATTTTAATATTATTGCCAGCACTGGCGCGTAAAATTGCCCTCAAATGAGTTTTAAACAATTGCGGATTTTCTAAACAAAATCGTATTCCCCTCACTCCCAAAAAAGGATTCGCTTCTGTAACCCCCGTACTCATATAAGGAAGCGGTTTATCTCCACCCACATCAAGAGTACGAATAATTAAAGGCCGATTTTCCAGAACCTTGGCAATAGACTGATATACTTTTAACTGCTCTTCTTCATTTGGCAATCTGTCACTATCAAAGTATAAAAACTCAGTCCGCAGCAGTCCTACCCCTTCCGCCCCATGACTAATTGCTACTTGAGCATCCGCAATACTATTGATATTACTTAAAACCGTAATTCGTTTTCCATCCAGAGTAATAGCTGGTTGATGTGCCTGTTTTCGTGTTTGAACTTGGGCAGTTTGCCAAGCTTGAGCTTTAGCTTCTAAAGCCTTTAAAATTCCAGGTTCTGGACTAATCCAAGCTTTGCCACTCTCTCCATCCAAGCCTATTAAAGTACCATTTTCTACCTTTAATATCTGGGCATCTACACCCAAAACCGCCGGGATTCCCAAGGTGCGGGCAATAATAGCACTATGTGAAGTAGCACTACCATAAGTCGTACAAATACCTAAGACTTTCTGAGGATCTAATCTTGCAGTATCAGAAGGAGTTAAGTCTTGAGCCAGAATGATGGATGGTGTGGTGATTTCCAAAGGTGGTGGAGCATTTCCTAGTAAAATTCGTAACACTCTCCTCCCCACATCTACCAAATCATCTACCCGTTCTTGTAAATAAGCATCCTCAAGTTGTTGATAAGAGTTGGCAACTTCATCTACTACTTCTTGCCAAACTGCTTCTGCATTAATACGTT
The DNA here is from genome assembly GCF_002934005.1 of Cuspidothrix issatschenkoi CHARLIE-1. Classification (GTDB taxonomy): domain Bacteria; phylum Cyanobacteriota; class Cyanobacteriia; order Cyanobacteriales; family Nostocaceae; genus Cuspidothrix; species Cuspidothrix issatschenkoi. Next base: position 11,268 of record NZ_PGEM01000029.1, read on the forward strand.
TTTGAATAATTCGCTGATGTGCAGCTTCTAGTAATACGGGATCTTCTAAAAATAGCAAATGGGCATCAAAAATTGCTGCTTCGGCATCACCAATTTGCACATAAGTATGGGATAATAGGGTTTGAATTTCCTCTTTAGCTATTTGAATCGCTTCCTGTAGTCTTTGCCATTCTATTTCTAAATTTTCTATGTGATATTGGTTAATAGAAATGGGTACAGACTCATAATGAATTGCTGGAGCAATGGCTATTCCCCCCGAAGCACCAATTCCCACCAGTTCTCCTTCCGTCGCTGGAGTTACTTCCTGGGGTACAACTCGCCGAACTTTCACAGCACTATCATCTTCACCAAAATTATTGACAATTAAGGCTTGTAATGCCGTCAAAGCGGCTTGAGCATCTGCACCGATGGCGGTAATGAGTAATTCATGGCCTTGACGTGCGCCCAAAGTGGCCACTTGATTAATGCTGTCACTGCGAACTGCTGCTGTGCCTCTTGTGATATTTTGTACTTGAATTTGGGATTTATAGCGAGATGCTGTCGCTACAAATTGGGCGGCTGGTCGGGCGTGTAAACCTAAGCGGTTCTTGATAGTGAGGCGAATTTCTCGATAGTTGTCAGTTCCTACACCCTGTTTTTTGGCTAAAGGGCAGGTGTGGGGCTTAAGGTGATCGGCACTACCTAATAATGCGGCTTTCCCTAATAATGCTCCCTGGGCTTCAGCAATAACTGTGGGGATATTATTCCCAGCAGCAGCAGAAACAGCCGCCGCTATTGTCCCCTCTACTAAAGGTGCTGAACATAAATATACTTTAGAACGTTTGTCTAAATCGAGTAATTCTAAAGCCATTTCCGTACTCATGACGGCACTACCTAAATCCATTAATATTAAAACACCATGATCTGAAAATACAGAATTAATTGCTGCATATACCTGCATTGGATCTGTACCCAGAGGATTTTCAGGATCTTCTATCCCCGCCGCAATGGCTATGGGAACTGTGTCATGAACCATTTGCATGGCTAGTTCCCGCACTCCCACAGCTAATTGTTGACTGTGAGAGACTATAACTAACGATATGATTCCCATATTTCCTTTATTCTACTACTGCTATTAAGAATTGAGCTTTTAGGATCAAAATACGGAGAATTTCTGACTATAGATAATGTTATATTTTTAACTGTGAATAAGTACATCTAGATTGATTGTTTCGACATCTACTTTCATGTTATCAACTTAGCAATTACCACCCTCAATTTTGAAGATTCACTTAATATTAGGGGTAGTTGTTGACTGTTCACTGATAACTGATAACCGTTCACTGTCATCTATCCGTTGGTAATTTGGGGTGTTCTTCTGAATATTTGCTAACTAGGGCAGAAATTTCTGGGTTATAAAGTCGGAGATAATTCCAGTAGTTACCGAATACTTGACGGACGTAGTTTCTGGTTTCATCAAAAGGAATTTCTTCGACAAATTCATCTGGATCTTTTTTGGGTATGGTTTGCAGCCATTTGGCGACGTTACCCGGGCCTGCATTATAACTAGCGATCGCTAACATGGAATTATTACTATACTGTTGATGGGTATAATCAAGATACCAAGTCCCCAACATGATGTTATCATTAGGATTTTCTAGACTGATTTTTTTAAAATCTACACCAATTTTTGGGGCTATCCAGGCTCCTGTGCTAGGCATAACTTGCATTAAACCAGTTGCACCGACGGGAGATTTAATTTTTGATTGGAAACGTGATTCTTGCCGCATCAAAGCTGTCACTAATAAAGGATTTAGTTGACGGGAAGTAGACCATTTTTCAATTTCTTTAAAATAGGGAAAGGGATAACGAGCTTGCCAATAAATGCTTTGTTGACTTAAAGCTTGATATTCCGCTTTTTCAGTGGGTGTTTCTCGATCTTCTAATTTGGCAATTTTATCAATACCAATCAGATAGTCACCTTTTGTTAATCTCATTAAACCTTCTGTAAATTGTTCAGCTACAGTAGGCTGATTTTTCTTTTTAAATTCTGTTTCCCATTGATACCAAGCATCACGATCTTGTCCCAGTAAATATAATTCATGGAAAGTCTCAGAACCGGCTGGAGGAACTGGACGTTGGGGGGGGATAATTGTCGGGTTCATCGCGCGCAGATTGTCAAAATTACCCACATTCAAACCCAAAATACTCGCAGATCGCCAGGCATAATAGGACTGAGGAAATTCACTAATGACAGATTTGTAAGCGGTCATAGCTTCCTGTTGCCTACCTAGCATCATTGACCATTTACCAATCCAAAAACCGGCTCTGGGGGCTAAAATGTTGCTTTTGTTATTAACAGTGATTGGGTGCGCCCATTGCCACGCACCTAAATAATCATTATTTTTAGCTTTAGTTTCGGCTCTTTTCCAGCGAAATTCTGCTGCTTCATCGGTTTGGCTGTATTTACCTAGTAATATTTTCCAGGTATTATTAGCGCCTTGATTATCCTTGAGATTGTCGAGTAAAGTAGCTTTTTTAACTAATGCTTGTGGAGCTTGTTCAGGAAATTTGTTAATAATTTGATCAAGATAGGGGATGGAGTCTTTACTTTTGGTAATGTCTGATAATCTTAATAGGGCTATACCTGTTTCTTTAGCGGTAGGAAATTTTTGTAGGAGTTGTTTATAAACAGCGATCGCTTGATCTTGTTCTTTATTTAATTGTAATCCTCTGGCAATGCGATAGAGACTAGTCGCTGTTTTGGGGGCTTGAATATAAGCATTTTTAGCTTTGGTGAATTCATTATTGTCCCAGTAAACTGAACCTATCAATTCCCAGTCTGTGGGTTGCAGTCCTGGTTGTTTAACTAATTGATCCAATACCCCAATAATACCAGGTTCGTCACTGGCATATTTAGCCAAGACTAATTTTAATTGAGGTTGATTAGGATTTTGTTTTAAGCGGTTGCGAATAATTTCCCAGGTGAGGGGATGGGAGGGAAATTGGGCGATCGCTTTGTCTTGTAGCTTAGGTTGAGCGATCGCATAGATAGCTTTAACTACCGCCGCTTCTTGAGGATATTCTCGGAGTACCTTTTGCCGTACATCGGAAGCTTGCCTATCTTTGCCTAAAAGATCATAAGCTTGAGCTTGTTTGAGTAAAATATAAGGACCTAAAGCAGGATAGTCTTTTTCTAGTCCTGTCAATAAACTCAGAGCTTTCTCCCCTTGAGAAGTTTCTACATAATCACTAGCTAACAGATAACGAGCGCGTTCTCGATCTGGGGAACTGCCTTTATCAGCAATTTCCGTGAGTTTTATTAATCTTTCTGGTACAGATTGAGACAATAGAGAAAATACAACTGACTTAACCTTGTTAGCCTCAGATAGTTTTTCTGGCTTACTCTGACTCAAGTTCAACCATTTGCCAGCTTGGGGGGCTGACACTATTGCTCCGGCTAAAAAGGCACATAGTCCAGCACCAGCAAGCAGATAAATTTGTGTTTTCTGTAGTTTTTTCAACATTGATACTCGCTGATTGCCTAGCGTCTCACAAAGAAAGTTGCTAATTCATACTCTTTGCAACTTTAACATTAGGGTAACACCCATGACCAACTTTTACGGCTGTGATGGTCCAGTTTCCGCCAAGTTGGAGAAATATAATCTTTAGGACTTACGCATTGACAGGATCAACCAAATATGAGGTATGGGTTTCGGGCATTTTAACGTGATTTTTTAATTATTTTTGGGCGATAGTGAAGCGCTGCTGCAAGCAGTTCGCTATTGATCGGAAGTTAATCGCCAAAAGCCTGAAACGACGGATTTTCGTTCATGCACATCATGGTGAATTTGTACAGTGCGTAAGTCCTAATAACTTACTCATTGAGAAAAAATAATATACAGCAGTTCCCGGTGTTATGAGGTACAGCCTTGAATGATGAAAACACTGTCGGCATACTATGGCTAACGCCACGCTACGCGAAGGACAAGCTCAGTACAAGTCTTGCCCGCTATGTGTACCTCATAATAGAAGGATGCTACTATTAAATATTGAAACTCCTTAAAGGTAAATTTAAGTCGTGAAATCAACTTTATATCTCAAGGCTAAAGTTTTGCCAGGAAATAAAATTGAAATTGAAACTCCCGACCTTATCGTAGGACAAACTGTGGAAGTGGTGATACTAATCCCAAATGATACTCCTGATTCTGTGGAAAAGCAATCTCTTTCTTTAGAACAACGTATAGCTTTCTTAAAGTTACCAATGGCTGAACGTAGACGCATTCTTGAAAGTCAGACTGAAACCATGATTACTCATTATCAACAAGATTTGGAATGGAAGGAGTTAATGTCAGGTGACATCATTGACTACTAACCGTGATCTGCCTAAGCGTGGAGAAATTTGGTTAGTTAATTTTGATCCTACTATTGGGGCAGAAATTAGGAAAGTGCGTCCTGCTGTCGTCATTAGCTCTGATGCGGTAGGTAAACTTCCCATTAAACTTATTGCTCCTGTTACAGACTGGAAAACATATTTTTTACAAAATTTCTGGAACGTAAAAATTGAACCTGACACTACAAATAGTTTGACGAAAATTTCTGCAATTGACGTTTTACAACTGAGGGGTGTAGATTTACAAAGATTCATTCGCAAACTTGGTGATGTTTCTGAGATGAAAATGTCAGAAATTAATGCGGCAATTCTTGCTGTTATTGAATGGGAGTTTTGATTATATCAGCGATCGCTTATAATACATACTTGATATAATACGTAAATTTTTGTAAATTTGCTACTATTAAATATTGCAAATGAATAAAATGATACTGTTTAATTATACTTAATAAATAAGTAAGTACGTAAGACACAAGCGAGAAAAGGTTGTATCCAATATATTTTTTGTATCTGTAATTGGAGTTTAGACTAAATCTTTTCTTGTAGGCTCAATCCCTTGCTGTATAAGGTTTATGACTTACAAGACGTAAAATAACTTGGAAACCTGAATATCCTGAGACGGTTTACTTCGTCTCCATCCAATTATCACCCGCACGCACATCAACCACCAAAGGTACACTTAAACTAACCGCATTTTCCATCATTGACTTAATTTGTGGTTGCAATTCTTCCCACTCTTGAGGAGGAACTTCAAACACTAATTCATCATGCACTTGTAACAACAAACGCGCTTCATAATTCTTTAAAACCTCATGTAATTGCACCATGGCAATTTTAATAATATCCGCACTTGAACCTTGAATTGGTGCATTTGCAGCAGAACGTAATAAACCCGCATCAATAGCACCCAAATTTTTTAACTTACTCACATCAATTTCTTCAAAACTTCTACCTTTTAACTCTTGTAAACTTTTGGTAGTAAAATCAAAATACCGTCTCCTTCCTAAAATAGTTTCTACATAACCTTGAGAAATAGCTTGTTTTTTCACACTTTCTAAATATGCAAATACCAACGGATATCTTTGATTAAACCGCTTAATAAATTCATTTGCATTAGCTTTATCAACACCCGTTGAACGTGCAAACTTCAAAGAACCCATTCCATAAATCACACCAAAATTAATGGTTTTTGCAAAACGTCTTTCTTCTGATGTCACTTCCTCTTTTTCAAAAACTAATTTTGCAGTGACAGTATGAATATCTTCATTATTTTGATAAGCTTCGATTAATACAGGTTCTTGACTCAAATGGGCTAAAATTCTTAACTCAATTTGCGAATAGTCAGCAGCAACCATTAACCAACCAGACTCAGGTAAAAATGCCTTTCTAATTTGACGACTAAACGCGGTACGAATGGGAATATTTTGTAAATTGGGATTAGAAGAAGATAACCGACCGGTTGCAGTTGCAGTTTGATTAAAATTAGTATGAATTCTGTGGGTTTTTGGATGTACTAATTCTGGTAAAGCATCTACATAGGTAGATTTTAATTTTGATAAAGTCCGATTTTCAATAATTAAATCTACAAAACCAGTATCATCAACTTCCTGGAGTTTTTCTAAAGTTGCTGCATCAGTAGAAAAACCTGTTTGAATTTTCCGGGAGTATTTGGTACTTAAACCGAGTTTTTCAAACAAAATATAACTCAGTTGTTTGGGAGAACCTAAATTAAATGTTTCTCTAGCAATTTCTGTTGCTTGTATTTCTAATTTTCCTAATTCAGATTCTAATTGTTGAGATAATTCTTGTAAATACTCAGAATTAATTCTCACTCCTGTATATTCAATTTCCGCTAATACTACTTCTAGCGGTTGTTCCACTTCTACCAAGAGTTTATTTAAAGCGGGTACTTTTGCTAATTCATCCCGCAATTTACCAACTAATTGAAATGTAGCATAAACTTGAGTACCACAGTAATAAGCTACTTTATTAATAGTAATATCAGAAATATTTTTTTGTGGTTCTTTTTTCCCAGTTTTGGGGACAATATCATTATATTCTGTAAGTTGTAAACCCAAATGTCTTAAAGATAAATCACTTAAATTATGGGTATGATCAGGATTTAGCAAATAACTTGCTAACATCGTATCAAATACTACACCTGCCAACCTAACTCCCTGACATTTAAAAATCAACCTATCAAATTTTGCATTTTGAAAACTTTTGGGATAATCTGCACTTTCTAAAATTGCACGCAGTTCTGATAAAACTAAATCTGATTTTAGATTATTACCGATTTTATGACCAACGGGAATATAAGCAGTTTCATTTTCTCCTATTCCCCAACAACAACCAATTCCCACTAAATCTGCATCTCTGGGATCTAAATCTGTAGTTTCTGTATCCCAAGCAACGGGATTTTCTGGGTTAGTGCATTGTTTGAGAATGCTAACTAATTCTCTTAATTTATCTTCTGTATCAATGATGCGAATTTGAATTGATGACTCTGGTAATTTTTCTGCGTTAGCTGTGTCTTCTGCACTAAAAAACCATAAATCATTATCTTCTTCTTCAATTTTATTAGTTTCTTCGGTTTTTGTTTCTGGAACTTCACCGCCAAATTTTTGCTGTAGTTCGTTAATTTGTTCGATAAATTTCTTAAATTCTAATTTTTCTAAAATCGGAATTAAATTAGTAGTATTAAAACCTATTAATTGACAATCTTCTAAATTTACTTCTAGCGGTACATCTACAATTATCTTAGCTAAATATTGAGAATGAAGCGCATCTTCTTTACCCGCAATCAATTTTTTCTGAGTTGCACCTATAATTTCATCTAATTTTGTGTAAATTTCTTCTAAAGAATTATAGGTATTTAATAATTTTACTGCTGTTTTTTCCCCAATTCCTTTAACTCCAGGAATATTATCAGATGTATCACCACAGAGAGCTTTAAAATCTACAATTTGTGTAGGTAAAACACCTAATTTTTCTTTAACTTGTTCTGTTTGAAATTCTGTGATACTATTTGTTGAACGTTTTAAAGCTTCAGGACTAAAATTTAAAACGGTAATGCCTTTTTTTTCATCAATTAATTGAAATAAATCCCTATCTCCTGATAAAATCTTGACTCGATAACCAGCCGCAGATGCTTTTTGTGCTAAAGTTCCTAAAACATCATCCGCTTCATAACCTGGTTGTGTAATAATCGGTATATTTAAAGCTGTTAATAAATCATTCAGGTTTTCTACATCGGGAATAAAATCTTCCGGTGTTTCTGCCCTATTCGCTTTATAATTATCATCTGCTTCATGACGAAATGTAGGCGCAGCTAAATCAAATGCTACAGCAATTGCTTCTGGTTGTTCCGCTTTCATTACTTCCAACAAGCATTTAATAAATCCAAAACAGACGCTAGTAGGAATACCCGCTTTTGTACGCAGTCCACCTCCTCTACTTTTAGAAAAAGCAAAGTAGGAACGAAATGCTAGTGAGTGTCCATCTACAAGGATGATGGTAGGATTTGTTTTAGTTAAAGAATCTGAAATCACTGAATTAGCTGAATTTGGGAACATAGACCTATTTTAGAGTAGGGGCGAAGCATTCGGACGGAAAATCAATGGTTTCAACGATAGGTTATCGCCCGAATGCTTCACTCTTTTACTGGAACTTCAATGCTGGGGAATTTATGCACAAAGCATCTACTGATAATCAAGAGATTAAATTATTAGTTTTAGATATAGATGGGACTATTGCCGGACATTCTAATCATATTAATGGCAGAGTTCAAGAAGTTATTTCTGCGGTGCAAGCAAAAGGGGTTAAGGTGGCAATAGCGACGGGAAGAATGTACTGTTCTGCTTTGCGGTTTCATCAAGAAATTGGTTCTACTCTACCGTTAGTCGCTTATCAAGGTGCTTGGATTCAAGATCCCAATACTGGTAAAATTCACCGTCATTTACCTGTATCTAGGGAAATTGCCTACAAGTTACTAGAATACTTTGAACAGCCAGATTTGCGATCGCTTCTCTCAGTCCATTTTTACATCAATGATCAGCTTTACGTGCGGGAAATAACCCAAGAAACCGCAAGTTATCAAGAACGCTGTGGTGTGACTGCTATTCCCGTCGGTGATTTACGCCAAGTATTATTAAATTATGAACCGACTAAAGTTTTAGCTTTGTGTGATGACGCAAATTTAATTCAACAACTTTTAGCTAATTTACGTCGTCAATATCCACCCACAGAAGTATATATGACTACATCTGTGGCCACGTTCCTGGAAGTAGCTAATACTGATGTAAATAAAGGCAATGCTGTCCGTTACCTAGCGGAAGAAATGCTAGGTTTAGAAAGTCATCAAGTGATGACGATTGGTGATAACTTCAATGATGTAGAAATGCTCAGTTATGCTGGCATTGGTGTGGCCATGGGTGATGCACCTGCGGAAGTTAAAGCACTAGCTGATTGGATAGCACCTAATGTAGAGTCAGATGGTGCAGCAGTTGCCATAGAAAAATTCTTACTGAACTAATACCCACTCATCAGAAAAGACACCGACGACTGGCCGTGTTTCGTCTCGGTGCCTTTACTGGTTCGCTCCTCACACATCCTATATTTTAGCCAAGGATATTTATTGTGTCAAGAGATTTTTTCAAAGATTTTTTAAAGTTTTCTAGGGGCAATAATTCCCAATTTATCTTCTAATAGAGACTTTAAAACCAACTGAGTCGCCATTACTAATCCTAATCTCGCTTGTGCCAATTCTAGAGAATTGATTTTTACTTCCCCCCAAATTCGACAACTACCCCAAAACTTCTCAAAAGCTTGACTTAATTTTTCACCCGCTTTTTCCCAATTAATTGAATTATAATTAGTTATAGCCAAATTATCTACTAATCTGACTAATTGGTAAATTAAAAAACTCTCATCAATGTGTTGAAGATAAAGCTTTTGATCACCATCGAGCCAAGGTATAGATTGTACAGAATTTTCTATACCTGTAGGTGTGGGTGTGCATTGAATTAATCCTTCCTGGTGTCCCTGTCGTAATAAAGAACAACAACGTGCGTGAGCGTATTGAATAGTAAAACAATTTGGTGACAGATGATCACCATAATTATTTACAAAGTCTCTAGTTTGCGGGGAAATGATGAGAGTTTGTAACCAAGCTGCCAAAGTAGAGTCAAAGAGTTGTAGATGAATTTCACCAGGGGGGACGATTTTGATAGAAAATAGATGATTACTGTGCTGGGATAAATACTGGGCAATGTCTTTGGTAACAGTGGCTATGATCTGAGAAATTTCCATAGCAGGTGAATTATGAGATTTTGATATCCCTAGTTCCACCTTAGAGATATATAAAATTTTTTGATTGTATCCTCCTTGATATACAGGAACTTTTTTCACTTCTATGCCTGCTATTTTCCCATTATTGGTAAAATTACCGGATGCGACATCTAAATATTGAGTTATTAACTGTTTAATAGCTTTATTTTGGATAAAAAGTAGTTGAGGATACACGTATTTTTTTGTAGAAAATTTATGGGGTGCATCATTCTATCCTGTTCCATCTGCCTTGAGGTAGAAGTTTAATCTATGTAAAGAAAAATGAGAGTAGGATAAAATTTGATGAATAATGTATAAAAGATGGGTAAATTTTACTACCCTCGTTGTACAGTAGGAAGTATAAGAAAAAATAGAAAGCAATTTAGCTTTTTATTCTTATCGGAGGGCTGGCGCTGTAGGGCGTTATGCCTACCCCATTAACACAAAGACACTCCTTACACTTTTCTTATTTCGTCTTTGTTTTCAGCCACACGTTCTTTGTTAATTATGCAATCTCCATCCTCCTTTTCCGAAGCTTCACGTCCTTTCTTGACTTGGCAACGTATTCTTGACTGGGCCCAAGAACACTACCGTTGCCGCACCTTCAGTAAAGATGAGCGCATTCCAGCTAGACCTGGTTTACTCTATTTAGTCCAAAGGGGTGCTATCCGCATGGTAGGAACTGCCCAAGTTAGTGCTACCGCCAGTCAGTTAACTTCCCGACGCATTAACAGAACTCCAGAAGAAGCTTTTTTGGGTTTTGTTGGTGCAGGACAACCCTTTGAAATTGTCGCCCAGTCTCCATTCACACTCCAGTCCTACGCCCACGTTGACCAAACAGCAGTTCTGTGGATGTACTGGCATGACCTAGACAACTGGCCTCACTTCCGTCGTGAAGTTATGGATGCTTTTAGATATCAGCATCAACGCAAGTTGCTCTGGTTAAGCGCTTTGGGACAACGCCGCACAATTGACAGACTTTTAGGATTTCTCACCTTACTGATTGAGGAGTATGGAGAGCCAGCCATGAGTGAAACTGATCCTGATGTCATTCGTGGTTATTGCTTACCTTTCCCCCTTACCCATGCCCAAATTGGTAGCGCCATTGGTTCTACCCGTGTGACTGTCACTCGCTTAATGGGTAAATTACGTCAACGCGGCTTAATCCTTACCCAAGGAGATAATCTGATTTGCTTACCTGCAGAATCTATCAATAGAGCCAGCTAAAGGGTAGTTGGAATCTCTAATGAGTAGCAGATTAATCAATGTTGGCTGAGATTTTGCCACTCTCGGATACACCAATGGCAGGTATCAGTGGATCTTTGCCAACGCTGTTGGTGTAATTAGTTACTGAACCTGCTCCTAATCTTTACTAAGTCTGTTTGACCACCACAAACAGATTTTGGGTAATCGGGTATAAAATAATATGTCTTGAGTTCCTTGGTTATGAATGCTCATAGGGCTAGATCGGCAAATTGGGGCCATCCACCAGGTTCCAATTATTGATCTTGCCTGGTTCAAAAATGAACAGGGAACAGGGAACAGTCAACAGGGAATAGGAAACTATATTTCCCACACTTTAATATATTTATCCCCACTAGAACTACATAAAGTCTTGTCATCACGACTTAATGCTAGTCCATAAATTCCTCCGCCGTGTCCTTTGAGTTCCTTGACGGGATCACCTGTTTTTATGTCGCGCAATATGATTTCTCTATCTAAACCACAATGTAAAAATTACTAACTTTTAAAAAGATAATTTTAATATTTTTCTCTTTAACATTTAGTAGCATTGGGATCTTCAAATTCTCCAGGTTCACGAACAAGAAATTGATTTAAAATCACCTTACCTGAAGGATCTATAACTTCTAATCTTATCAATTCTGGTTGAACTATTTGCCAAGAAACGCGATACTTATATTTATTATTAGTCCAAGTAAAAACAGGACGCGCTTTAGTACCTGATGCTTTCGCACCTATTAAACAGAGTTTTTTACCTGTTTTTAAATTTAAGTTTTTGTAGTAATATTGACCTTTAGTTTGCCAAAGCGTTAAATGCCAATTACGCGGTTGTCCCTCAACATCAAAAAATTCTCCCTCTGGAAAAGCAAGATTAGCTACAGCTTGACTCTGAATGGAAATATCTGCAACTATGGGTAAAGAAAAACCCAATGCTAAGGAGATAGCTATTCTTTTAATTTGCATATTTTTACCTCGAAGATTACAAGTCACGGAAGAATGAATCACGTTCCTGTAGCGTCCCGTAGGGATATGACACAAAGGAAAGAGACTTTCAAAGAAATTTTGCGTAAGTTCTGTTAAAGTTAGTGTACAATAATATTATAATCTATAAATTAACACATTGGTGATAGTTATGTTAGAACAAATGTTGTTAGTGGCTTTTGCTCAAGCTCAAGCAATTTTAGAAATTGAACAACAAAAAAAACAGCATCAAAATACTGTAGAATCATTATTAGATTTCCTGAAAACATCTCCAGCATGGGCAGGAGACGATTTTGAAGAATGTTTAGAATATGTCAATCAAGTAAGGAAAGAGTGAAGTTAGGGTGTATCTGCTAGACACAAATCATTGTAGTTTTATTATTATTCAAAAAGACTTAACCTGCATACAAAAGTTAACCTCACTGCCCAAAGAAACAGAAATATTTATCAACGCCATTATATATGGTGAATTGATATTAATGGCAGAAAAGTCAAACCAAAGAGAAGAAAATATACAAATAGTTAATCGGTTTAGTCAAAGTTTAACAAAGATACATCCCATAGATGAAGAAACATCTCAAATTTATGGTCAATTTCATGCAGAAATAATTAATACTTATGCTCCTAAAGAAAAGGAAAAAAGAAGAAAATTTAAAATCAAAGATGCAGGAATACATCCCAATGATTTGTGGATAGCTTGTACAGCAATACAACACGATTTAATTATTGTATCTCAAGATAACGATTTTAAACAGATGAGTAAAGTAAGACCTCTAAAATTAGAATGTTGGAAACCTCAAAGTACATCAATTTGATTGATGTTGGGTTGCGCTTTGCTTAACTCAACCTACGGTACTATGGATTTACTTTCTTTGTATCATTTATACGTCTACAAAATAAGGAAGCCATAGCTAAATACTCAAAAGCTTTTTGAGGATCTTCATCTTCTACAATATTATGAGCTAAAACGTTTCTCACTCCTCTAGAAAATCCTTGTAATAGAGTCATAAATCCTTGTTGTTCATTATATAATGTAGGGGTTTCATTTTTATCTCAAAAATCAGCAACACCGTAATTCTGCCTTGATAGATAGAAAAGATGGAGTTTCATTTGACTCTAGAGAAGTAAATATTTTTGACACAATTGCCGAAAGTCTTCACCCCGCATTTCAAAGTTAGGATATTGGTCAAAACTAGCGCAAGCCGGAGATAATAATACTACTGAAGCTTGATATTTTTTGGCTAATTCCGCAGACATGGGTAAAGCATTTTCCATTGTTTCGACTATGTGATAATTGCTATATCCCACCTCTTCCAGCCGGTTCGCAAATGCTGGCGCTGCATTGCCAATGAGTAAGACGGCGGCGGCTTTGGCTTGAATTTGTGCTAACCAGGCGGTATCATCTCCCGCTTTGGCTTCTCCACCGGCAATTAAAATGGCGGGACTTTGTACAGAGGCTAAACCGACTTCGGCCGCGTCGTAGTTGGTGGCTTTACTATCGTTAATAAAGTCAATTCCTTGCCAAGTGCAGATATGTTCTAGGCGGTGGGGAACGCCAGGAAATTCACGGACAGCTTGAGAAATGGCGGTAATATCTATACCTGCTAATCTGGCAGCGGCGACGGACATGAGGAGATTTTGCTGGTTATGTTCCCCTACCATTCGCAATGCAGATACCTCTACAATGGCTTGGGGTGTGGGGGTGATTTTTTCTATTACCCAACCATTTTCTATATAAAAGCCTTTTTCACCTATTAGGAATTTTTCACCCTTAACGCTTGTCCAATAGGCATTTGGCCAATGATTTAATCCTAATTTGCTCAAATAAACATCATCACCATTAAATATTTGAATTTGGCAATTATGTAATAATTTGGCTTTGATATTATAGTAATTTTCTAATGTTTTGTGACGGGCTAAATGATCTGGTGTGAAGGTTGTCCAAATCCCAATCCGAGGCGCTAAAGTTACAGAAGATTCGATTTGATAACTACTAAGTTCCCCGATTATCCAATCTGGTTTTTTCGCAGATAAAGCAACTTCACAAGTAGCGTAACCAATGTTACCACAGGCGGGAGCGTTCAATGCTGCTGCTTGGAAAATGGCCGCAGTTAAGGCAGTGGTGGTGGTTTTACCATTTGTACCAGTGATTGCTACCCAAGGAATATCTTGTAAATGTCGCCAAGCGAGTTCCATTTCGCCAATAGTTTCTATACCTAGTTCTCGCGCTTTGGCTAAAATAGGAATATCCCAGGGAACTCCGGGACTGACAACTATTAGTTTGGATATATCAGAATTAGTGAATTCTGGTGTATTTCCTAGTTTAACGGTAATGTGTTCACTGGCGAGTTTTTGTTGTTGTTCGAGGAGGGCTAGGGAGGTGCTACTATCACAAAGTTCAACCTCCCAGCCTTCCTGTTTCAACAATCTTGCCGCAGCAACACCGGACTTTCCGAATCCAATAATTAACGCTTGTGGCATGGACTGTGTAGCATTTCTGGTTAAGCTTCACTATAGTAGCGTCAATTGGCAAAAATTACACCACTTTTTGTTGATTTATGCTACAAATTTTTGACGATAGCGCCAAAGTCCGCCAATACACGGGCGTGATTTCGCAATAATCCGAGCAAATTTAAGCGATTTTGCTTAATATCGGGATTTGGGTCCATAACTAAAACGCTATCTTCACCATCAAAAAATGTGCTGACGGTGGGGGTGATTTTTGCTAGTGCGGTTACTAACAGTTGATAATCCCGATTTTTCTGTGCTGCTTGGGTTTGGGGGACTAACTCAACCAAGGCGTTATAAAATGCAGATTCAGATTTTTTCTGGAATAGTTCGGGATTAATTAAAGATTGTGGTTCTAGTGCTTGTAAGTCTAGATTTCCCTGTGCTGCTAAACGGGTAGAACGGTTGACGGTTTCGTATATTTTATCTAATGTACCATCTTGGCGGATTTGTTGTAAATAGAGAGCGCGATCGCGCACATCTAATAAATCAGTTAATGCACGTTCTGTATATTCGGGATCATTTTCTCCCAGAACTGCATTTACCAAATCGTAATCTATCTGTTTTTCATCTTGTAATAAGGTGCGAATCCGTTGCAGGAAAAATTTTTCCAATTCGACTAATAAAGAACTACCATTTTTACCAAAAGTAGCGTTGAACTCACTGGTGATCTCTACCAACAAGGTTGATAAATTAATTTGCAAATTCGCTAACCAGGTAATATTAATAATTGCATTTGCGGCACGACGTAATGCAAAAGGATCTGATGAACCAGTCGGAGTACCAACTACACCAAAGATACTCACTAAAGTATCTAATCTATCCGCTAAACCGACAATTTGACCTGTGAGAGTTTGGGGGAAAATATCATCAGCGTTTCTGGGTAAATAATGCTCAAAAATCGCTTTTGCAACTTCTGGATTTTCGCCATTTGCTAAGGCGTATTTTTCGCCCATGATTCCCTGTAATTCGGGAAATTCATAGACCATTTGCGTAACTAAATCGGCTTTACAAAGTAATGCGGCTCTTTGTATATTATGGGTTTGGGCGGGATTTAATTGTAATTGAGTAGTGATTTTTTCGGCATTTTTAACTATTCTTTCGACTTTAGCACGAACTGAACCTAAATCTTCTTGAAATGTGACTTTTTCTAATTGGGGTAAATAGCTTTCTAAGGGTTTAGCTAAATCAGCTTCACAGAAAAATCTGCCGTCTGCTAAACGCGCTCGAATTACTCTGGCATTACCGACAGCGATAATATCAGCTTTGGCGGGATCTCCGTTACTAATGGTGATAAAATTGGGTAATAATTCCTGGCAATCAGCATTTTTAAAGACGGGAAAATAACGCTGATGACTTACCATAACTTCGGTAATTACTTCTTTTGGTAAGTTGAGAAATTCTGCTTCAAATTGTCCGATAACTGCTGTTGGATATTCAACTAAATTGACAACTTCTGCTAATAAATCGGGATAAATTGGGGTATATCCGCCCAATTTTTCGGCGGCGGCTTTGACTTGTTCTGTGATGACTTCGGCTCGGTTTTCTGGGGTAACATTTACATAACCGGAAGCCAATGTTTTAACATATTCTGTAGCGTGGGAAATGCTAACGGGTTTGGGGTGTAAGACTCTATGGGTGCGAGAGGTGCGATCGCTTTTAACAACTTTTGCGCCATTTTCTAATTGCAATGGTAAAATTTCCCCATCTAACAATGTGACTAACCACCGAATTGGCCGGGAAAATCTGCCGTCACCATGTCCCCAGCGCATTAACCGCTTGCCTTCTAAGTTCCAGACCCATTGGGGTATAAGTTCGGTTAAAATATCGGCGATGGGACGACCGGGAATTTGTTTGTTCACAAAAACGAAATCCCCTTTTTCTGTAGGACGAATTTCTAAAGCGGAAATATCTACACCTTGCTTACTCGCAAAACCAATGGCGGCTTTAGTAGGTTGTCCATCTTTAAAAGCTGCTTGTGCGGGTGGTCCCTTAATTTCTTCTTCTCTGTCTGGTTGTTGCGAAGGTAAACCAGTAATGAGAACTGCTAACCGACGGGGTGTTCCATAGACTTCAACCACAGCGTCGTGGAGACTTTCAGTTTCTAGGCTTTGGGGAATGCGCGATCGCCATTGTACAATAGCATCACTCAAAAAACTGGCGGGTAATTCTTCTGTACCGACCTCTAATAAAAATGCTGGCATAAGATACTGTTTTTAACTTGGCGTGGCTTAATATTAGTCAATTCCAGTATTGTACGCCAGTTCCGACTCTTGGGGAAATCTGGAATATACTACCAACACCAATTGAAGAGTATAATTGTTGATTTTTATATTCTTATCCTTGACAAGTTGTGTATAATTAAGTAATTTAGGGGAAAGATTCCATTTGTTCAAATTATACAATTTGAACAGGTGAAGCAGTTAAAAAACTGGTGTAAAGGAAAAACAAATTATGTCTCCAGAAAACAATGGTGGTGCTAAAATTCAGGCACGTTCACCAAAGCCTTCTATTGATTTGGTTACCGTTGTAGAATTACTGGCTAAAGCTATTCCTCCCAAAAACAATAGTGTAAATACTGATAAATTACATCCTGACTATAGACAAGCATTTGTTTTTGATGCTAAAAATAATCGTCTCAGGATATGTACTTCAGCAATTATGCGGAGATTATTTGGAAACAAGGATTTTAAAGCAGCTTTTCATCCCAATGAAGGTGGGGGTTTTACTCAAGATTTAATACCTCCCCGTTATGGTTCAAGGATGAGAATTGGTGGTACTTTAAAGGAAGATAATAAAGACAAATTACCTCAAGCTTTAGATCAGTTAATTTCAACTATTGATGCAGCATTACCTCCAGAAACTCAATTATCAGCTTTGTTGTTAAATGAACCAGATCAACAACTTCAACAATTAGCAAGAAAAACTGGGACTGTTTTCCAAAACCAAGCTCATAATGCAACTCTTGTACCCATAGCATTTCCTAATCAAGATACTCAGAATAATCCTGAACATAAACCGATAGCTAAAGTAATTTCTGCATTAGAAATAATAAACTCTGATGATTATTTTGTGAAGATGTCAAATGCAGTTCAAGAGTATTTAGAAAATCGGGAATTAGAAGAAGATGAAATTGAAACTTCTCTGGAAACTTTAAAATCACAAAACAATAAATTAGAAAGCCAGTTAAATCGGTTTTTAACATTCTTAGATGATGAAGCCTTAGCAAGAGTTAGATTGTTAATTACCTTGCGAATTATGATAGCAATTGCCGAACATAGTCCGACTAAACACCAGATATTAAAAGAGTATGTTCATCGGGTTAAGACATTTTTTAATGCTGCGAAAGAAGATATTTTTGAAGTTAATTTATCCGCTCATTTTGGTACTGGTGGTGATTTTGAATTATCAACATATTTGAATACCGCAAGTTTCTATTTTTGTCTATCGGTTTGGACAGAATGTGAAGCGCAAATCTTTGAAGAAAAGGGGAAAAATCAAGAAAAAACTCACTTTGGAGTGATGCGGGAAGTTATTTATCACTTTCGGATAAATGGACAAAACCCAAAAGTAGGTAAACCTGCTTTTGAAGCACGACTTGATAAAATTGAGGAAGAATTAAGTCTAAATGATGAAAATGCAATTATTCAAGAAAAATTAGTTCGTCGTCGTTTAGCTGAATTGATATTTTTAGCAATTGTTATTCCTTCTCAAATAGGAGAACATATAAGTGCAGAAGATTTATCAAATTCAGTACAGCAACTTCTGGAAAATTTAAAATCTGGCGGAAAGAACGCTGTTAAACAAGTTATAGCTGATTTGCGAAATCGTGCTAAAGTAATGCAAGCAATAGCTACATCTTTAATTGCTGTGATTAGTAGCAAAGGTGAAAAGATAATTTCTCAAGTTCAACGTCAATCTTCTCAACAATTCATCTGTGTGAAACGTGATATTATAGAATGGTCACGGTTAACAGCAGGAGCATCTGGAAATTTACTTGTTGGTGAAAAACAAGACTTAGAAACTGTGGAATGGTTTAAACATATTGAAGTTTGTGATACTCCAGAAACACCAGGACTTTTATTTTCAGTTCAGGTAAATACAGAACTTTCTGAACATAATTTAGTCCCTAAAGGTAAGCCATATTCGATTCAAGCACAAAGAAAATTATCAGAAAATATTTTACAAATTGTCTGGCTTCCTTGTAATTTTGAAAATCAACAAAATCAGTGGGAGTATAAAATATCTGTAAATTCTGCTGAAGCAAAATATTGGGCATTACCAGCAGCAATTCTTGTCGAATATGAAGCTAAAACTCTCACAAGAAGAGATAAAGATAAAGGAAGTGAAGAAAATAAACAATATCATGGGGCTGCGGTTGCAGCTTTTCAAGTATTAGTTTATTGTTGTTTATGGCGTATTATTAACAAATTGAAACAAGAAGTTAGTAATGATTTTACAACTTTAATGTTGAGATTACAAGAACAAGGAAGAAAAAGTGATGATACAAGTGGTGATGCCTATGTTTATGCAGCTTCCCAAACTTTAGAAGCAATATTAGCAGAAGATACTAATATTAGAATGCAGGGAATTGTTCTTGAAAACTTAAAAGGATCTTCATATATCAAACAGGGAATTTTTAATGCTTTATTGAGTGCATTTCCTATCTTTACAAGTACACCGAAACCCCCAACAGTTCCCAAAATTGGTTTAATTTCCTACTCAACTCGTCCCTGTGATGATTCTAGTTCATTAAATGCAGATGAGAAGAGTTATCTTTTTCTCACTCAAAGTTATATTGCTACATCTGTTTTACATCCGTTTTCTGGTTATGAATTGAAAACAGCAAGAAAACAATCTGATATTGTTGACACTCCAGAAAATTTAAAAAAGCAACGTTTAGTTCAAGAAGAAATTCGTTATCTGGAAAATCAAGGATGTCAACACATTATTTTACTTTCTCATGCTTATGGTGGGAGAAGATTTAACCGCATTGCAGATTATAATGCTGAGTTAACACCAAAAGAGTTTTTAGAAGATGTTTTTCGGACTTTTCCTGATTTAACTATTTACACTTTATTACGTGATATTTTTCCTGCAACAAGATTGCGTCAACGGGGAACAAATGAAGCTGCATTTGAGATTTTACAAGCAGGAGATTATACAAACTTCTTCCGTTCTTTAGAAAGAGTACGTAATTTGATTCCGGTTTATACTTTTGCAACTCTATTTTCAATTGAAAAAGAGAAGTGTCCACAATCGGGTTTTTGTGTGTATTTTCTAGTATCAGATCAGCGTGTGAGTAATATTAATTGGACTGAACGCGCACGTCAACATTTAATAAATCCAGAACATGAATCTAAAGTTAATTCTGATTTAATTTCTGTATTGCGTGGTTTACATTTTATTGAAGCAGAAAAAGGAGTACAAAATAGGCAACTTCTCCCAGTTTTAGATCCCTTTCCTTGGATATCTCCTGATACTGTGAAAGCTGCGGGAGATGTGCAAATTTTACATACTCCTCGCGCTGGTAAAGTATATCTAAGTTATCCCGCTTTGCTGACTCATGTTTCCCAAGTTTTACATCGGCTTCGTAAATCATAAATGTCGGTTTGAGAAAGCCCAAAAAAATTGTGAGGAAATTTTTACTAATGTTGGGTTACGCTGTCGCTAACCCAACCTACAATTTATCATTTGTATCAAGGAAATGAATAAAATGGAAATATCGTTTTTAGATCAAGCATCTTTATGGGGACAAGTATTTGAAATTGCTGTAAAACGCGGCGTTTTACAAAAATTGATTCATGAAAAATTACTGTTTGAGGATCATCCACTTGTGGAACATTGGCGAAAATTTAAAAATTCTGATATTAAACAGCAATTAATCAAAAGTCTGAAATTAACAGATGAAAATTCCCAAGCATGGGTAGAAAGTATGGTACGTCATTTGTTAGTTTTAGGTTATGGTTTAGGGTGGACAACTACGCGGGAATCTCTCAAAGAAACTCCAGTTTCTAAATTAAAATTAGCAGCTATTTGGTGTCCATTAGTCTTACCAGGAGAGGTACAAAAACCTGATGTGGAACCAGAAAAAACTACTCAAGAATTTAAAGATACTTTTAATTTACCAGGAAATCCAGATTTAGGATTAGTTCAAAAAGGACAACCAGCAAGAGCAGATTTTTTATTATGGTTATCACCTGATGAAAATTCAACTTCTAAAAAACGTGACCATTTTATTTTCTGTTTTGAATTTTCTTATAATGTACCCAGTAAATTAGCCGATTTTAGCCATGAAAATGCTCACAGGGAAGAAGTAAGTCGTTATGCTCGTTATATTGATTCCCGAGGCGTTTTTTCTAGGATTTGTGCTGAGGTAGAAGGTGAGGAATTTTCTATTTCTGAAAAGATTAAAAATCATTTATTACCTTTTAGTGGTTCTAATAAACCTTTTTACAAACTTTGCCAAGCATCCTCTTATACTGAAAGATTAATTCACTTATTAAAAACTAAAGGAAGATTAGAAGGTGATTGTATTACTCGCGCTATAGCTATCACATCAAACGGATGTGAAAGTATCGCAGCTAATTTTAATAATCAACCAGATCCTAGAATTGAATTAATGAAATCTTTAGGTGAAGCATATCGTAATCTAATTAAACTAGAAAATGATGCAGCAGATAAACTTAATGAGGAAATTCTTACAGTATTTAATAATTTACTGTTGTCACTTCCTGGTGATTTTAGAAAACAAGCAAAGCAACTTATTCCTGAACCTAATTTAGAGACAGATATTAACTATAGATTTGAGGAAAATATCGAGGGATTTTATAACCCTAATCAAGAAGTATCACGAGAAGAGGTAATTTCAGCAGTTGAAGAAACAGAAGCATTAGATAAATTTTTCGGTGGTAATCCTCAAGAACATTTTATTAAGGAACTTTCACAAAGAGAAAAAATTGAATTAAGAAAAGTCCATGAATCAGCAGTTATAGCAGGTTTAAATTCTGCTCAACCTGGAAAAATTAATGTGATTGCTTTAGAAGGAAACCCAGGAATTGGTAAAACTACTGCGGTGATGAATTTCCTAGAAAAACAATCTCAGGGTTTTATGTTTTTATATATTAGTCCGCGAGTTGTCATTAATCGAGATGTGACTGATAAACTAGCGAGAAAAAATATGGGTATTTTAACTCTCACTACTAATGCAAATCTGATTAATTTAGCACCTAAATGGTATAAGGAAAAATTTAGTTCTCAAGTTAATGCTCAACGATTTATTGATAGTGCTGTGGTTTTTGATGGGGTAGAAAATCTTAATCATCCTGATGGTAAGACCATTTTTATCACACCTATACAAGAACATGAAATTGATGATAATGTTGTATCTGCTAGTAAAACTAAAAATTCTCTCAATGAACGAGATTACAAAATAGAATCAATTCGTCGTCCAGGAGTTTTAAAAACTCTCGCAACTTCCGCTAGAAAATTACTAGAAGTTAATCCAAAAATCAATCAGTTAGTTATGACTGCTGCTACTCAAGGTTATCGTTCTCTGGATGATAAAACTACAATTGATGCTTTGGAAAAGTTATTTAAAAATAAAGCTGATAGTAAAGCAGGGATAAAAGAACGTACAGAGTTTTCTAAGCGTATTCCTACTATTATAGCAATGGTTGATGAAGTAACAGGTGATGGTGCAGGAGCGTTATTTGTGCATAAGTTAGGAGAGTGGTTACATCAACAATTTATTGCACCTTTTGAGGGGAAAAAATCACCTTTTAAAGTTATCTTAATTATGGCTGATGCTTCTTTGAGTAATGAAGTTGTTTTGAATAATTATTTAACTCATAGAATTAAAGCTCCTGATAAAGTTTTATTAAGTAAAAGTAGAGGTAATGAACCTTTTAGAATGACGGGAACTGATATTAAAGTTGGTATTAGTAAATATCCTACTTTACATATTATGACTAATAGTTATCCAGCTTCTCAACTTACGGTTGAATATAGTATGCAACTAGCAAAAATTACTCCTGGATTAACAAAAGATGGTAGAAAACAAACTATTCGTCAAGCAATTCGAGAACAATTAGATCAAGAAAATTTAGATAATGCTTATAGAGAAATTCAACGAGGGTTAAACAAAGGATCAGAACAATTAATTTTCTTTGCTCAAGATAAAGCATTTCTGCGACAATTAAAAAGTAAGTTAATAGTAGGAAAAGATGCTCTTTGTAAAAGTCAAGATGTGGCAATTTTAGATCAAAGTGTACCTCCTAATCAAAGATTAGAATTAGTACAAGAAAAAAGACGTGATCAAATTCGAGTTTTCTTAATGACTTCTTCTGGTGCTAGAGGTGTTTCTTTCCCCAAAACTGATTGGATAATTGCGACAGTTCCCAGATTTAATATTGAATCTGCTTTAATGGAAGTAGCACAACTTATTTATCGCGGTAGAGGAATGTACACAGATTCAGAAACAGGATTACAAGTTTCTGGAGATGATAGAAACAGAACATTAGTAATGTTAATAAATGACTGTATTATTGTTGATGAAGAAGATGATTTTTCTAGACGTTGGTTACGTCAATCAAGTGATTTATTAACTTTATTAATGATGCTACGTTCTACCATTCATACACGCATTAAAGGTGATGCTGGATTGAAAAGACAACGGATTGCATTTGTTCCAGTTGGTTCTATTAGTGATGAAGAATTACTAAATCTCATGTCTGATGATGTCCAGAGTTTTTTACAAGAAGCGCGAGTTTTTATTTATGATCATCACTCAGAAGATAATAAAGGTATTGTCAAGAAAACTCAACAGTTAATAGAAGAAATATTTGCTGATTTTAAATTAACTGGTAAAGCAGCAGATAGAAATACTAAATCTTATGTTGATTATAACACTTTAAGAACATTTGTAGAAACTGTTTCTGATTTTGCTAGTCAGTTATTACCATCTTTAGAAAATCCAGATTTAATCATTCCTAAAAATTTAACTTGTATTGGTACTTTCTGGATAGAAGATTGGGGACAAAGAAAAACAGAGGAAAGATTCAATTTTGAAGGATGGCGTAAAAATACAGGTAAAAAAATTGATGAACTTTTAAAATTACTCTACTTTATTTATAAAGATGAAAAACGTAAATTTCCTCCTAAACTTAAACGTCCAGCAAGAGAATTATATACTATTTTACAGCAAGAACAGGAAGCATTAACTCAAGAATATTCAACATTACAAAATTTACAAACAGAAAATATTATTGTCAGTCTTCCTCTAGACTATCCCCATTTTTGGCACAAACAAGCTCCAGATACTCCAAAACAGAGATTAGAAGACCCCGAATCATGGCAAAAATCATTAGGAAGAACTTTAACACCTCAAGGTTTAGTAATACCAGTTATACCCAAATACGAGGACATTCCTTGGGTTGCTGTCGCAGGTAGAAGGGCTTTAAATCAGTTAGAAATTATTTTTAGCGATCGCTATTTTATGGTATCCAGTGAATTAAATTTACTTAACACTATCTTATTAGAAGATAATTTATAATATTCGTAGCACCAAAATTCTAATGATTAATTTACCAAGTGATATTCCGGGATTAGAAGTAGGCAAAGATTATGAATAATTATTGGCATTACTCACTCAAATCCATTGATTTGCAGGATATTTCCCAACAACCTTTACCGAAATAAACTAATTAATCTATTCCACATTGGCAATATATCAATATCCTGTTCTCTGTATAAAAGTTGTTTAAATTGTGGAAACTCCCGACAATATACTTGATAGATTCTAGAATCATTCTCAAGATTAAATTCTGTGTTGGTAATTCTATCTGCTAATTTAAGTATTAAGGCTTTCTTGTTGGCTATAATTTTGGGTGCTGTTTTAGCAAATTTCTCCATTCTATTTTTTCCTGGTTCATTAGTTACAGCATAAACTGTGTCAGCTATCTCTTGATTAAATTCGCTGACTAACATTTCATAAGTTGTATCTGTATCCTCTATGGTATCGTGTAACCAAGCACTACAAATTATGATGTTATCCTCTCCATAACCATATTCTTTTAAAATATTAACTACATAACTAAGATGATATGAGTATGGGTATTCTCCATATTTTTGATTAGTATGTTTAGAGATCGCAAACTGTTGTGCTTTATCTTGTATATTCATAATTTGTCAAGTTTCCTGGGAAAAAGAAAATATTTAAGAATCAATCAATAAGTAAATTTTACCTTAATTAATAAGCTGTCACGCATTTAAATTTTTGCTTGAGACAAGGCAACAGTGAACAGCAATGATCAGATAAGAGTTTCATTGCTGAATTTTCTGAAGGTGCTATTATGTTCCTGGACGAGAACGCAGATGATCAGGTATATGATAGCGATCGCCTAATATTTCTAACAATGGACCATTAACATCAAATTTCACCTTAGTGACTGAAGCAACCAAAATATTTACTCGATAACGGTAGCATCCCAAATCAATTCCTAGTAAACTGCAAAGCATAATCCGAATCGTGGCTTTATGGGAAACTACTAAAACATTACCATCGGTATATTTGTCTATAATTTCACTAATCACAGGCATAGAACGGTTAGCAATTTGTACCGCAGTTTCTCCACCAATGGGCGCATTCCAAGCAGGTTCTGACAACCATTTGATATAGTTTTCTGTGTAATTCTCTTGCACAAAAGATTTACTCTTAGTTTCCCATTGTCCATAACTACCTTCTCTGAGTCCTTCCCTTATTTGCATCTGTAAACCAGTAGCATCACAAAAAGGTTTAGCGGTGGCAAGGGTGCGTTTCATAGGACTAACATAAACCGCTTCCCATTTCAGTTTTCTATAAACATTGGCAAAACTTTCTGCCATCTGTATTCCTTCTTTTGTTAATTCTGCATTAGTTTCACCGCAGAAATTACCACTTTGACTAAAAGTAGTTTCACCATGTCGCAGTAAATATAAATTGAGTACCATAGTTTGTATTGCGATAAGGACAAAAGAGCTTGTACAAAAATAAAATACTATTAATCTCCCAATCAAGTATGTAACACCAGGACAAAGTAATTAGTCAAAGAAGTCAATTGCCTCACAAATTCAAAAATGGGTTTTCCTCACTCACTTGTATACTGTAATTAAACTTTCATCTGGTAACTTAGTGATGACTTCAATCACCGGAACAATTAAGATTAATGTACAGAATGATGATACAACCAAATGAGATACAACCATAATCAAACTTTTGTGGCGCGGGCATCTTGCCCGCAAAATGTGTACCTCATACCTTCGCAAACTGCTGTATATGGGTTAATAGAGGAAGATATGAGAATAATTGAGGAGAGTGTAACACAGAAATAACTGGCGATCGCTATAATAAAAATAGACTAATTAACTTGTAATTTATCATGGAAAATATTACCATTCAAGTTGACCCTGACATTGCCAAAGCATACCGAGAAGCAGAACCGAAGAAACAGCAAAAAATCCAAATATTTCTCAACATAATGCTGCAAAAAGCAATCAGTCAAAAACCACTCTTAGATATCATGGAAGAAGCGAGTCAACAAGCCATTGCTAACGGAATGACCCCAGAAATTTTAGAATCAATTCTCAACGATGAAAACTAACCGTATCGTAATTGATACAAATGTAATTGTCAGTGCATTAATCTTCTCTAAATCTACCACAATGCAAGCTCTTAGAGAAGCCAAACAAAACGGATTAATCTTAATTTCTGTGGAAATTTTATCAGAATTAATTGATTTACTCAGTCGTCCAAAATTTGACCGCTACAAGGAAGATTTGGAAAATGGTAAATAAATTCTCCCTTAAACCTCCAATTATTATTGCTCATCGAGGTGCAAGCGGCTATCGTCCTGAACATACTTTAGCTAGTTATGAATTAGCAATTGATTTAGGTGCTGATTATATTGAACCTGATTTAGTCATGACTAAAGATGGTGTTTTAATTGCCCGTCATGAAAATGAAATATTAGCAACTACAGATATTATCAATCATCCCAAATTTGCTGATTTAAAAACTACTAAAATTATTGATGGTGAAATTAAAACAGGTTGGTTTACTGAAGATTTTACCATTGCGGAAATCAAAACTTTAACGGCTAAAGAACGTATTCCCCAATTACGACCGCAAAATATAGTTTATGATGGCGTGTTCCCGATTCCCACTTTTGCTGAAATTATTGATTTAGCCCAGCAGAAAAGTGCAGAAATTGGGCGTAATATTGGCATTTATCCAGAAACAAAACATCCTAGTTATTTTCAGAGTATTGGTTTACCATTAGAACCAACTTTATTATTGAATCTACAGAAAATTAATTTACCTATCTTTATTCAATCTTTTGAAGTTAATAACCTCAAAGAATTAGCTAAAACGACAGATTTACCTTTAGTGCAATTAATTAATGATACTGGCCGACCCTACGATTTTACGATTAATCATGATCCTCGCACCTACACAGATTTATTACATCCAAAAGGATTAGAAGAAATTGCTGAATATGCCCAAGCAATTGGTGTAAATAAAAACTTATTGATTCCTAGAGATAATTATGGTAAATTATTATCACCAACATCTTTAATTAGAGATGCCCATACCGCTAATTTACAAGTTCATGCTTGGACTTTTAGAAATGAAGATTTTTTCTTACCTTTCGACTGTCAAGGAAATCCAGAAAAAGAATATCGACTATTTTTTAGTTTAGGTGTAGATGGTGTCTTTAGTGATTATCCTAATATAGCTTTAAAGATGAAAAAATATGAGTAATTTATCATTAAATCGTTTAACTGAAATTGCCCAGCTTTTCCTCAAATTAGGTATTATTGGTTTTGGTGGCCCCGTTGCCCATATTGCCATGATAGAAGATGAAATAGTTAAACGTCGGCAATGGTTAACGCAGGAATATTTTCTAGATTTGTTAGGGGCAACTAACTTAATTCCTGGACCCAATTCCACAGAAATGGCTATTCATATCGGATATATTTATGGAGGGTGGTTAGGGTTAATTGTTGCTGGAGTTTGTTTTATTTTACCTGCGGTTTTAATTACAGGTTTATTTGCTTGGATATATGTCCATTATGGAAATTTACCCCAATTTGCACCTATACTTTATGGAATTAAACCTGTTGTTTTAGCCATTATTATTAATGCTGTTTGGGGTTTGGGAAAAAAAGCGATAAAAACACGAAAATTATTGATAATTGCTGTAGTGGTTGGCTTAATAACTGCGGTAGCAAAAGTTAATGAAGTTCTGGCTTTATTATTAGGAGGAATATTAGGGATGATTTGGTTACGTAGTAGTAATCAAACTCATTTAATTCTGACTCTTTTAACTACAGGGACATTTTTTCCCAATACTATAAATGTGAATACAGCTATCCCTATTCATGTATCTGTACCTTTATGGCAATTGGGTTTATTTTTTCTCAAAGTTGGTAGTATTTTATTCGGTGGTGGTTATTTGTTAATTGCTTTTTTACAAGGAGAATTAGTAAAAGAATATGGTTGGTTAACACAACAACAATTATTAGATGCAATTGCTATTGGTCAATTTACTCCAGGCCCGGTACTTTCTACTGCTACATTTATCGGTTATATAATTTCTGGATTTCCTGGGGCAATTGTGGCTACAGTGGGAATTTTTCTACCTTCATTTTTGTTTGTAGCGGCTTTAAATCCTTTCATAGATAATCTGCGTAATTCACCTTGGACAAGACCTTTTTTAGATGCTGTAAATGTTAGTGCTGTATCCTTAATGGTGTTAACTACTATACAATTAGGAATAGCTACTTTAACATTACCAAAAACCCCTTATATAGATTTTTTAGGTTTAGGAATTGCTGTTACGTCGGCAATTTTAGTAATTCGCTATCATATTAATGCGGCTTTTTTAATTTTAGCCGGTGGGATTATTGGTTGGGTTGCCGTGATATTTGGTTATATCAGGTGAGGGGATAATATCCCCGATTTATAAGATCAATTAATGATTTATAGGCACAATAGATAAAAAGCCCAAAATCTCTCATTGTATTTCTGTCTAAGTTCGGGATACTGAGTATAGGTAAAGATTAAATAAATTAGCCCTCCCTTGATCGCGCTGAATGGGTTTATTATCTTTGGCTAGTGCTAAAATGATTGGATAATTGAGTAAATCTTCTATTTTTACGGTGACATAATAAACGTCGTCACAGACAAAAGTTATTTCTGTCACCCCTGGTTAAATACCAAAGTTTTTTAGCAGTGCGGATACAGCTATTCCTCTAAATTTAAAGATTTTTTTGGTATCAATAATATTGATGTTAGTTCTAACTTTAGCAACTGTGGTCAACTCAATTTTTCTGATTTATTATTTGCCGTCTCACCTTGAATAACTAAATTCCATTCACGTTGTGGGTTCTTTTTGGTTTTATCTGCTAGAATTTCCGCATTATGATCGGTTGCTTCCTTCTGCCATACTTATAATTGTTTATCCGGCGGTCTTTTTTTACAACCTCCCCAGCAAACTATACCTGTCCCCAAGGATACTAAAAGCAGATTTTTCCAGACACTCAAGACAACCACGATTATAAATATTTATTACTGACAACGGACAACTGACAAATTAAACAACTGGCAAAATTTATGGTTTTACAAATACAAAACAGCACCTACGAAGCGAAAACCCAGGAAATTGCTAAACAGGTTCTCACTGCTACTGGAGAAAGTCGCTCTTTTTTTTCGGCTATACGGGATCAAATGCGCTGGGATGATAAGTTACTCGCTTGGGCTATGAGTAACCCGGGGTTGCGTGTACAATTATTTCGGTTTATTGACACTTTACCCGCTCTACATAGTAAATCAGAAATTGCCTCCCATCTCCAAGAATATTTGGGTGATGAGTCCGTAGAATTACCCACAGCTTTAAAAAGTTTGCTTAACTTTGCTAACCCTGATTCTATGCCAGGACAGGTAGCAGCGACAACTGTGGAAACTGCGGTACAAACTTTAGCACATAAATATATTTCTGGGGAAAATATTCAGCAAGTGATCAAAACGGTCGAAAAGCTGAGAAAAGAAAAGATGGCTTTTACGATTGATTTGCTTGGGGAAGCGGTAATTACGGAAATAGAAGCCCAGTCTTATTTAGAAAGATACATGGAACTGATGCAGCAGTTAGCGGAAGCATCAAAAAAATGGTCGCATATTCCCGCAATAGATGAAGCTGATGGGGAAGTGATTCCTAAAGTACAGGTTTCTGTAAAGTTAACCGCGTTTTATTCCCAATTTGATCCGTTAAATGCTCAAGGTAGTGAGGAAAAAGTTAGCGATCGCATTCGTATTCTATTACGTCGCGCCAAAGAATTAGGTGCAGCAGTCCATTTTGATATGGAACAATACGCCTATAAAGATATCACCTTCAAGATTCTTAAAAACCTGTTATTAGAAGAAGAATTTCGTGAACGTACTGATATCGGGATGACAATTCAAGCATATTTGCGTGATAGCGAACAAGATGCGAGAGATATTATTGCTTGGTTAAAGCAGCGCGGTTATCCCTTAACTATTCGTTTAGTTAAAGGTGCATATTGGGATCAAGAAACAATTAAAGCTGCTCAAAAACACTGGAAACAGCCTGTTTATAATGATAAAGTTGCCAGCGATGCCAATTTTGAAACCATAACTCAGATATTGCTAGAAAATCATCAGTATGTTTATTCTGCCATAGGTAGTCATAATGTGCGATCGCAATCTCGCGCCATAGCAATAGCAGAAAGCCTCAATGTTCCCCGTCGTCGTTTTGAAATGCAAGTTCTTTACGGCATGGGTGATAAAATAGCCAAAGCCTTAGTAGATAAAGGTTATCGCGTCCGGGTATATTGTCCCTACGGTGACTTATTACCAGGAATGGCCTATTTAATTCGCAGATTATTAGAAAATACCGCCAATAGTTCCTTTTTACGCCAAAATCTCGAAAATCGCCCAATTGAAGAACTACTAGCACCCCCAATTCCCATTCTAGCCTCCCCCTCACTTGCAGGGGGGACTACAGGGGGGTTCTCAGGTGTAGCAGATACAGATTATGCTCAAGAAGAGAAAAGAAAAGTTTCTCAGCAAGCTTTCCAAAAAGTCCGTCAGCAGTTGGGTTTAACTTATTTACCTTTGCTGAACGGCGAATATGTCAACACTACAACCTTTGTAGATTCTTTAAACCCTTCTAATTTTAATCAAGTAGTTGGCAAAATTGGACTACTCAGCATTGAACAAGCTGAGGAAGCAATGAAATCTGCTAAATCTGCCTTTCCTGCTTGGAAGAAAACCCCAGTTAAACAACGCGCCGATATTCTGCGTCAAGCTGGGAAGATAATGGAACAAAGACGCGCCGAACTTTCGGCATGGATAGTTTTAGAAGTTGGTAAACCAGTTAAAGAAGCTGATGCAGAAGTTTCCGAGGCAATAGATTTTTGTCTATATTACGCTGATGAGATGGAACGGCTAGAAAAAGGTGTAATATATGACGTATCAGGCGAAACTAATCGTTATATTTACCAACCTAAAGGAATTGCGGTGGTAATTTCTCCTTGGAATTTTCCATTAGCGATCGCTTGCGGAATGACCGTTGCTGCCTTAGTTTCCGGCAATTGTACCCTACTCAAACCTGCGGAAACTTCTTCCGTTATTACTGCCAAGTTCACAGAAATCTTAATGGAAGCAGGAATACCCAAAGGTGTTTTTCAATACGTTCCCGGTAAAGGTTCTCAAGTCGGTGCTTATTTAGTGAATCATCCTGATACCCATGTCATAGCTTTTACTGGTTCTCAGGAAGTAGGATGTAGAATTTACGCAGAAGCAGCAATTCTCAAACCCGGTCAAAAGCATTTGAAAAAAGTAATTGCAGAGATGGGAGGTAAAAACACCATCATTGTTGATGAAAGTGCTGATTTAGACCAGGCTGTTGTGGGCGTTGTGCAATCTGCTTTTGGTTATAGTGGTCAAAAATGTTCTGCTTGTTCACGGGTAATTGTTTTGCAACCTATTTATGATGCGTTTGTAGAAAGGTTGGTAGAAGCAACTAAATCTTTAAATATTGGGGAAACAGAATTACCCAGTACCCAAGTTGGACCAGTGATTGATGAAAATGCTCAATCTCGCATTTTAGAATATATTGAGATTGGGAAAAAAGAAGCGAAACTAGCTTTGGAGTTACCCGCACCCAGTCAAGGTTATTTTATCGGACCCGTGATTTTTTCCGAAGTTCCTCCGGATGGGGTCATAGCACAACAGGAGATATTTGGTCCTGTTTTAGCAGTAATCCGAGCAAATAATTTTCAAGAAGCTTTGGAATTTGCCAATGGTACAAACTACGCTTTAACAGGTGGTTTATATTCTCGTACACCTTCCCATATTGCCCAAGCACAAGCAGATTTTGAAGTAGGTAATTTGTACATTAACCGGAATATAACCGGGGCAATTGTCGCCCGTCAACCTTTTGGCGGATTTAAACTTTCTGGTGTGGGTTCAAAAGCAGGTGGACCAGATTATTTATTGCAATTCCTAGAACCAAGGACAATTACAGAAAACATCCAACGTCAAGGTTTTGCACCCATTGAAGGTAATGAGTAATTAACTTATAGGGGTTTAGCACTGCTAAACCTGATAGATTATAAATATCCCCGACTTCTTTAAGAAGTCCGGGATCTGAACTCTGGCCAAGTTCAGTTTATTTCCCTTCTATGGCGGCGACTATGCCGAAGATAATAAATAGAAAACCACCTAAAAAAGTAATTTGTCGTTCGGAAATTTTACCTGCAATTAATTTACCACCGATAACGGCGATCGCTGCACAAATAGAATGTCCTAATATTGCTCCCAGTGTCACACCAATGGGGTTATTGCCAGCAGCTAAAGCTATGGTGGCTATTTGTGTGCGATCGCCCCATTCTGCTATAAATGTTAATATGAAAGATTTCAGTAAAATTGACCAAACACTTTTTTGCTGGGAGTTATTTAACTCTGCTTTGTCTACCGCCTCTTGTGCCTCTTCTGCGACTTCTTCGGTAGCAGATACAGCCATTTTATTGGCATCATAAATTAACTTCAAACCAAAGGCAATAAACAAAACTATTTCCGCATAATGAATATAGACTTTTGGTAATAAAGATACTACCTGTCCAAACATCACCGAAAGGATAGTCATAGCCGCTAAAGCAGCCACTACACCAGCAAATACCAAACGCCGGGGGTGGTGCATGGACAATATCACAGCAATAAAAAATGTTTTATCGCCTAACTCGGAAATGGTAATTAGTAATAAACCCGCGGTAAAAGCTGTTAACACTCTCTCAAACTCCTAAAGGATTTTTTACCTGTGTGGAGTATCAATGAGAGCCATTAAACCTCACTGTACTCCACATAGTTAAATGTGTAGTCAGTGAAGGTCTCGCTTTCAAATACTTTATTTATTCGCTATCTAAACCAGGCTCATCACCAGTATGTTGACTTAGATACACTGAACAGAAAATTTTGATTTACTGCCAGGAGCTACTCCCCTTCTATTAGTTGTGTATAATAATCTTTCTCACAGTAAAAGTCAAGCCATAAACCCTAATTTGAGATTATGACCTATTTAGAAACCGCAGCCGAATTTTACAGCCAAGTTGCTCAAACACCAGAAATAGGTCTTTGTTGTGTCCAAAGTACACCCTTACAACTACCAGGGCTGAAAATTCCCCTAGCGATGCAGGAAATGAATTATGGTTGTGGAACTACAGTGCATCACAATGAACTCAATAATGAACCTACAGTTTTATATGTTGGCGTGGGTGGTGGTTTAGAAGCTTTACAATTTGCTTATTTTTCCCGTCGTCCTGGTGCAGTTATTGCTGTTGAACCAGTGGCGGCTATGCGAGAAGCCGCAACCCGTAATTTACAACTTGCTGCAACAGAAAACCCTTGGTTTGATCCTAGCTTTGTTGAAATTCGTCCGGGAGATGCTTTTAATTTACCCGTTCCTGATGCTTCTGTAGATGTGGTAGCGCAAAATTGTCTGTTTAATATTTTTGAACGGACAGATTTAACTCGCGCTTTAAAGGAAGCATATCGGGTATTAAAATCAGGTGGACGCTTGCAGATGAGTGACCCCATTGCTACAAGTCCAATTCCTGCCCATTTACAACAAAATGAACATTTACGCGCTCTTTGTTTATCCGGCGCACTTACATATCAAGAATATACTAACTTAATTATTAATGCTGGTTTTGGACAAGTTGAAATTCGCGCCCGTCGTCCTTATCGCTTATTAGATAAACACAATTATCAATTACCGGAAAATCTACTGTTAGAAAGTCTCGATTCTGTATCTTTTAAAGTAGATATTCCGACCGATGGTGCTTGTATTTTTACTGGTAAAACAGCGATTTATGCAGGTAAGGAAGAATTTTTCGATGATAAGAATGGGCATATTTTACAAAGAGGAATTCCCGCCGCAGTTTGTGATAAAACAGCTAAAAATTTAGCAGTTGTCAATCCTGAAGAAATTATAATTACTGATTCTACTTGGTATTATGATGGTGGAGGATGTTGTTAATTTATCTATTTTTTTAACCAACCACAGAGGAAACAAATACGTAGGGTACGTTAGCGACAGCGTAACGCACCCTATAAATACTAGCTTCATTAGTCTCCTTTTCGGTGGACGACTATCATGCAGTCCTGCATAAATACTTGACCATTGCCGTCGGCATACTGGGCTTTGTAACAAACTCACAAATGATGAGATACTTGGACTTGTCAATACTGTATCTCTCAACTTCCCTAACGAGTCCTAGATACCTTGGCGGAATTTTTCTAGTTGTGCCAGTATCATCATTGAGTTCAAACTTAAAGAAAAAAGATAGTTTCAAGAAAAGGAGATAAACATGGGATCCAATCCATTCAACAAGATAGGTAAAGACCTTAATAATGCGGTAAAGGAAACAACTAAAGCAGTTAATAATGCGGTCAATGAAACAACTAAAGCAGTTAATGCCGGGGTAAATGAAACAACTAAAGCTATCAATGTAGCTGGTAAAACCATTGTTGATACTTCCGGTAAATTAACCAAGGAAGCAGAAGACTTAGCTAAAAATACAGTAACCTCAATTAACAAGGAAGTGGTCAGCAAGTCCGTACAAGCCTATACCAATACGACCATCTCCGCTATGTCCGCGGCCAAGGTTTCTGGTGCTGCTATGAATGATATTGAAGTAGGCGCCAAACTTGCCGGACAAGTACTAGAGAAAGGCGTTGAAACAATAGAAGAAGGCGGCGAACTTATCAAAGAATGGGCTGAAAAAAACGCTTGCCAAATTGGTGTTAGTACTGCATTAGGTAAAATCTTTGCGGCATTGTTATATCGTCTAGAGTCTAGCAGCGTA
This sequence comes from Cuspidothrix issatschenkoi CHARLIE-1, assembly GCF_002934005.1. Taxonomy (GTDB): domain Bacteria; phylum Cyanobacteriota; class Cyanobacteriia; order Cyanobacteriales; family Nostocaceae; genus Cuspidothrix; species Cuspidothrix issatschenkoi. Next base: position 46,123 of record NZ_PGEM01000029.1, read on the forward strand.
GCAACAACGACCGCTGCAACTGCTCCTTTGAGCGGTGTTGCTATTACATATCTTGCCGCTAAAGAGACTGTTAGTGCTGTATCACTAGGTACAGCCTGTGACCTAACAGCCGCGGCATTCGTGGAATTAATATGGACTTCACCGGATGTACAAAAAGCCATTGGTAAGAAGAATAAACAAATTCTAACAGATGGTATTGCATTTTCATTATGCGTAGCAATGGATAAAGCGGCTGGTGCAATGGTTGTTCCACAAACTTCTGCGGGAGTTGTTGCAGGTATTGTAACAACATTGGTAGCACAAATAGCCTGCGAACGCACCTTACCAAAAGGTTCTCGTGAATGGGCTACCGTAGGTGCAAGCAGATTATTAGGTGTAGGTAAGAAAAAATAGTTCAGATACGTAGGGTGCGCGACAGCGTAACGCACCGTAAATTTGATAATGGTGCGTTACGGCTTGGTATTATGATGGTCGAGGATGTTGTTAATTTATATAGTTTTTTTAACAAACCACAGCAGAGGACACAGAGAGGAAGAGATATTCACATCTATTATGTTACAAACACCAATTACCCCTTTTCATCACCAGCTAAATTCACCTTTAACAAAAAAGGAAATTAACGTTTTACAAATTAATTTGGGAAAGCGTTGTAATTTAGCTTGTCATCATTGCCATGTGGAAGCTAGTCCGAAAAGAACTGAGGAACTCACACCGCAAGTTTGTCAAGATTTAATTACTTTAATTGAGAAGTTTCCCCAAATCAAAACTGTTGATTTAACTGGTGGCGCACCAGAAATGAATTATGGTTTTAAGTCGTTGGTAAAAGCTGCTCGAAAATCAGGTAAGGAGGTCATTGTGAGATCAAATTTGACAATTTATTTTGTGGAGGGATTTGAGGATTTACCAGATTTTTTTGCTCAAAATCAAGTCAGAATTGTGGCTTCTCTTCCCTGTTATTTAGCTGATAATGTTGATAAGATGCGGGGAAATGGTGTGTTTCATCAATCTATTCAATCTTTGCAATGGTTGAACAAATTAGGTTATGGTCAAAACCCAAATTTAGTTTTAGATTTGGTGTATAATCCTCAATTACCAAATAGTGAAGATTTTTCTTTAACTCCCGAACAAGTAAATTTAGAAAAGGCTTATAAAAAGTTTTTATCTGAAAAGTTTGCTATTGTTTTTAATCACCTTTTTACGATCACTAACATACCTGTGGGGAGAACCAAGTTTCATTTAGAACGAAAACAACTTTATTCTACATATTTACGTTTTTTAGAGTCTCATTTTAACCCTAAAACAATTGATGGTTTAATGTGTCGTGAGCAAATTTCTGTTGATTATTTAGGGAATGTTTATGATTGTGATTTTAACCAAATGATGAATTTATCTGCCAAAACCAGCAAGGGTGAAAATTTGACGGTGAGTAAATTGTTAGAAGTTGGTAGTTTAGATATAATTAGTGAAATCCAAACTGCTGAATACTGCTATGGTTGTACTGCGGGGTGTGGTTCTAGTTGTGGTGGTGCTATTAGTATCACTTCATAAAAATTAATCTGTGATGATTAGCAGTCGCAGTTATGCAGACAAAATATACATACGTGGATTTAAATTCTTTGATTGACCGATGATTTTCCGAAAAAAATATAAAAATATACAGATTTTAGATTCTAAGAACTAAGATGAAAAGAAACAATTAAAAATCTGTGTGTGTATTATGGCAACTAAAAAAGAATTCAACAGCTTTGAAGAAATGCTATCTGGTTCAGATGTACCTGTATTAGTAGACTTTTATGCTGACTGGTGTGGTCCTTGTCAAATGATGACTCCAATTTTACAACAGGTTAATCTGCAATTGAAAGATAAGTTACGTATTGTGAAGATTGACACGGAAAAGTATCAAAATTTAGCAAGTCAGTATCAAATTTTTGCCTTACCTACCCTGGTTCTATTTAAAGAAGGAAAACCTGTAGACAGAATTGAAGGTGTGATGCAAGCGCCACAATTAGTACAGCATCTAAAATCATTTGTGTAAAGAATTATTGCATCTAGAAATGGGAGTAGAGATGTGATATTTCATGTCTCTACTATAGTCAGGAATAGAGAATAGGAAGATAAATCATGAAATTGATATTCAAAATCCGCGCTATCTTGAATTAAGAATAACTTAAGGATTGCATCTGTTTATGAAAGGCAAACAAGTTTTACTTACAGGTGGTACAGGTGGACTTGGTTTAGGTGTCACACCCGCAGTTATCGCCCAAGGTGCAGATGTCACTATTCCTTATCGTAATCCTAAAGATGTAGAACGGCTCAAGGGAATTATATCACCTGCGAATTTTGCGAGAATTCATTTTATTCCTGCTAATTTAGAAGATGAAGCATCAGTAGATAAACTTGTCACTCGGATGGGAAAAGTAGATGTATTAATTCATTTAGTCGGTGGTTTTTCTATGGGAAAAACCCAAGACTACAGCTTTTATGATTGGAAACAACAGATAGATTTAAACTTAAATACAACTTTTTTAACCTGTAAATATAGCCTCAAAAGTATGTTAGAAAATGGCTATGGACGCATTGTAACTGTAAGTTCTCGTGCTGGTGCTGAACCTGCGGCACAGTTAGCAGCTTATTCTGCGGCAAAAGCTGGGGTAATAGCCCTAACAAAAGCGATCGCAGAGGAAACTAAAAATACTAATATTACTGCTAATACTATCCTCCCTAGTGTCATTGATACCCCCACGAATAGGGCAGCTATGGGTGCAGAAAACGCTGATAAATGGGTAAAACCAGAATCTATTGCCCAAGTTATTTGTTTTTTAGCCTCAGAAGCTGCTATTGATGTTCGTGGTGCAGCAATTCCTGTTTATGGTAGTTTCTAAAAACTTACAAAGAGTAGCTTTATGATGGGGTAAATTATAATAAAACCTCCACACCTGTGGCATTATCATCTACTGCTACAGTACCAGGTACACCATCATAGTGAGTGCCAATTAAAATAGGTGGTAAATCGGTTTTCTGGCTTGCTGTTGCACCAGGTAAATTTAAAATAATCAATTACGTATTTATACTGTTTTCAAATCCTTGTTAATCCTAAAGGATAACTTAGCAACAAAAAAACATCATAACTTCTATTTTCTATAGGAGTCCTAATATATGCTATCTCAACGCAAGTGCAAAAAAAAGTTATCTATTTCGTTGATTTTAAAATTATCTAGTAGCTTATGTGCGTTATGCGGAGGAGTTTTATTAGCATCAAAAACAATAATTAGTGGATATGGATTTATTTTTTTAGCCATGAGTTCTAGTCAATTATTAGTAGCAAGTATTTTGCTGAAAGATAAAGTTATGATTTTTTACGCTGCTTCTGTCTTTATATTTGTTGATTGTTTTGGAGTTTACAGATGGCTATTGAACTAACTAGTACCGCAAGGCGGAAGTCAAAAGTCAAAAATAATATGGCATAAGCTTTTTAGTGATTGAGAACGGTTGTTTTGTTTACGCCGTGCTGTAGTGTACATATTAGTAATTATACTGACAAATAGACATTAAAAAATATTTATGGTTGGGTTATTAGAAAATCCTAAAAGTTTTGGTTCTTCAGTACCTAATATGCAAAATCAAGTCCAAAAAATTTCGGAAAGCTTGTTATACATAAGAAATAAGCCATAATTTTGAACATTATTACAAAATATTGCCTCTTTACCCTGTTCCCTCTTTCAGGCTGGTTATTTAGCATAACAAGTACGGTAGAACCAAAGTTTTTTAAATATCGCTGAAAAATGGTCAGATATATGAATCAGATGGAGAACAGCTAAAGCAGATATGGAAGGATTATATCAAACCTCAGTTTTAAAATCTCCTAATCCCCTGTTCTAAACCCTCACATACACCTGCAAGAAAATCTAAATCCAAGGTGGCAATAGT
>NZ_PGEM01000030.1 GCF_002934005.1 Cuspidothrix issatschenkoi CHARLIE-1
TACCTCATACCTTCGCAAACTGCTGTATTATGTCTGAAATATTTGCCAGGATCAGATCCCCGACTTCTTAAAGAAGTCGGGGATCTTATTTCTATTCTATTAAGATAAAGTTTTCACCCATTCCCATTCTTGGGTTAAACCATCTCGTAAAGATACTTGGGGTTGATAATTGAGAATTTTCCGCGCTTTGGATACGTCAGCAGCAGTATGACGTGCATCTCCCATGGCTTTTTCAATATGGTTGCGTTTGATGGGTTTACCAACTATTTCTGCCATTATATCTAAGACTTCTGCTAATACTACTCTACTACCACCGCCAATATTGAAAATTTGGCCTACTGCTTCTGGAACACTAGCAGCAGCTAAATTAGCAGCAATTGCATCACTCACAAATGTAAAATCCCTCGTTTGTTGTCCATCACCATAAACGGGGATTGCTTCATCCCCTAACACGGCTTTAAAAAATTTATGAAATGCCATATCTGGCCGTTGTCTGGGACCATAAACTGTAAAATATCTTAAAGCTACAAATGGCATACCAAAGTTTTTATGATATAAAAAACCCAACCGTTCAGCAGCTAATTTAGTAATACCGTAAGGTGATACGGGTAAAGGTTTAATTTCTTCATTTGTCGGTAAAGTTTCCGCATCTCCATAAATACTAGATGTAGATGCAAACACTAATCTTTGTAACTTTTGAGCATCTTTGGCAGCTTCTAATAAAACTTGTGTAGCGTTAATATTTCGTTCAGTATAAGCTCGAAAACCTTCACCCCAACTTGCTCTCACTCCAGCTTGTGCCGCTTGATGATAAATCAATTCTACATCTAGGAGAAGTTTTTGCCAATCTAAAGATTGAATATTCTCTTCTACTAAAGTAAAATTAGGTGAATCTTGAAAATTAGCAATATTTTTCCGTTTTAAAATAGGATCATAATAATCATTAAATTCATCAATACCAATTACTTCATGCCCTTGTTTTAATAATGTCTCAGCTAGATGAGAACCAATAAAACCAGCAACCCCTGTGACAATAACTTTAGCCATGTTTTTTATTTGGGAATTGAAATTTAATGTTGTTTTATGGGGTTTAGCAATGCTAAACCCCTACATCTAATCATTAATTGATAATAAACCAGAGGGGGGAGTAATTTCAATTCGACGAGTTTCTAAATCTACAACTGGAACAATGGCCATGACAAAGGGAATTAAAACTGTTTTTCCAGCTTTATTTTCGGCAAAAGTAGCATCTAATTTTACTTCTAATAAATCATGACCGGAAGGCAATATATCTACCACAGTTCCTAATAATTGTCCAGATGATTGCATGAAGACTGGCAATCCTAGCAAATCTACCACATGAAATTCACCTTCTGCTAATTCTGGGCGATCGCTAATCGGCACAAACAACCGACAATCACGTATATTCTCAGCTTGATGGCGATCGCCTACTCCCTCCAATTTAATCACATAGAGATTCTTATTCTCAATATACCGCCCATATAACAATTCTACAGGTTGCGGTTCTGTTTCCCCTGGACGCAATAACCAGCGTTTTCCCGGTTCTTCAAAGCGTTCAGGAAAATCTGTATTCGGATAAACCCGCAACTCTCCAGTTAAACCTTGCGGTGAGACAATTTTCCCAATTTCTATCCAATTATCCAAATTGGGAATTGGCTGGGAATCGCGTTTATCAGCCTGTACAGGACTGGGAACAGGTGATTTTTGAGCTTTTCCCTCCTGCTTCCCGGCTGCCCTGCTCCCCGGCTGCTTCGTGTTCTTCGTGCCTTCGTGGTTCATTTCTCTTACACATTTACAACCGCACTTTGATAAACCTGTTCAGCAACTTTAGCTAAACGCTGCATACCGATAGTAATTTCCTCATCACTGCCTGTTAAACTAATTCGCAGACATTGATGTTTGTGTTCCCACTCCTCTTTCAAACCAGGGAAGAAACTACTACCAGGTACAACAATCACACCCACTTTCTTTAATTCCTGGTAAAATTCCCAGTCTGTCATGGGTAAATCTCGCAACCACAACCAGCCAAAAATCGCTCCCTCACCGCGATGTAAAAACCAGGGTATATTCTTAGGCATAGCTGCTTCTAATGTACTTTCTAACACATCAAACTTTTTCTGGTAGAAAGGACGAATCACATTTTCCGCAATATTTGCTAATGTACCTGATTCTATCGCTCTGGCGGCGATCGCTTGACCATATCGAGAAGAATGAATTCCCACATTGGTTTGGAAACATTCCAAAACTTGAATCAGATTTTCATCACCAATGGCTACGCCAATCCGTTCCCCAGGTAATCCCGCTTTTGATAAACTCATACAATGGAGAATATTTTCCCCAAACATAGGAGTCATTTCTGTAAAATTCAACGCTGGGAAAGGCGGCGCGTAAGCTGAATCAATCAAAACAGGTACATCATAAGGTGCAGCTAGATCGGTGATTTTATTCACTTCATCATTAGTTAATACATTACCCGTAGGATTACAAGGACGGGAGAAAATTACACAACCAGTATTTTCTGTAATCGAAAGTTGGTTAAAATCAGGACGATATTTAAAGCGGTGCGCGGCTGTATCAATATCTAAAGTAGGTTTATAGGCAATTAAAGCTTCTGGATATAAACAAACACCGCCATAACCAGTATAATCTGGACTTAAAGGCAACACAATTTCTTTTAAACTGCCATCTTGCGTATATCCACCAAAAGCGTTAGCCGCATAAAAATATATAGTTTGACTACCAGCAGTAATTAAAATATTCCGGTCAGTTAAACTTAACCCATAACGCTGGTTAAAATCCTTAACAATGGACTCAATTAATGGTGCATAACCTTGACTAGAACCATAACGACAAACAACTTCACCATATTCTGAACTAGCTAATAAATCTGCTGTGCAATCCCGCCATAACTTTTCTACCTCTGGTAAAATCAACGGATTACCTGCACTCAAATTATATAATTCCTTTCCCTTACTAGCTCTGAGGGTTTCATTAATATCTTTCATAATCGCTCTCACGCCAGTTAAGTTGGACATTTGAGCGCCAATTTTAGTAAGGGCAGGTTTTATCATGTTTGTTATAGACTAAATTAATCGCCAAAGTGGATAGGTAATTGGGGGGTTGCAGCTAAGACAAAGTTTATCATCAAAAGAATTCAGGAGTCAGAATCCAATCCTCTATAATAGCTACTGCCTTTCACCAATCTAAACTAATGAACGCGATTTTAGCAAAATCTGGTAGTTAATAAAGCCCCAGCTTGTGAAGGTAGGGGATTTCTCTGGCAATAGGTACTATTGTATTAAAAAGTCGCCCTAGAAGCGATGCACTGAGCAGCAATCAAGAAAGGAGAATTGAATGGAAGTCAAGGCAGCAGTAGCTTACACCGCAGGTACACCCCTGACTATTGAAACCGTACAATTGGCAGCACCACAGGCAGGGGAAGTATTAATTGAAATTAAAGCCAGTGGAATTTGTCATACTGATGCTTTTACCCTGTCTGGTAATGATCCTGAAGGTTTGTTTCCGGCAATTTTAGGCCATGAAGGGGCTGGGATAGTTGTAGAAGTGGGGGCTGATGTCAAAAGTCTCAAACCGGGAGATCATGTAATTCCTTTATACACACCTGAATGCCGTCAATGTGATTATTGCCTCAGCTTCAAAACCAATCTCTGTCAAGCTATTCGCGGCACACAAGGACGGGGTTTAATGCCCGATGGTACTAGCCGATTTAGTCTCGGTGGCGACATGATTCACCATTATATGGGTACATCCACTTTCGCTAATTATACGGTATTACCAGAAATCGCCGTTGCTAAAATTCGGGAAGATGCCCCTTTTGATAAAGTTTGTTATATCGGTTGTGGTGTGACAACGGGTATAGGTGCGGTTATTTATACTGCTAAAGTTGAACCCGGTGCAAATGTGATTGTTTTCGGGTTGGGTGGTATTGGTTTAAATGTCATCCAAGGAGCAAAAATGGTCGGTGCAAATATGATTGTGGGGGTAGATATTAACCCTAAAAAACGCGAATTAGCTGAAAAATTTGGGATGACACACTTTGTCAATCCTCATGAAGTTGCAGGTGATTTAGTACCTTATTTAGTAGATTTAACTAAAGGTGGTGCTGACTATTCTTTTGAATGTATTGGTAATGTCAATACCATGCGTCAAGCATTGGAATGTTGTCATAAAGGTTGGGGTGTAAGTGTCATTATTGGTGTTGCTGGTGCAGGACAGGAAATTAGCACTCGTCCCTTTCAATTAGTAACTGGAAGAGTTTGGAAAGGTTCAGCTTTTGGTGGTGTAAGAGGACGGACGGATCTACCGAAAATTGTAGATTGGTATATGGATGGTAAGATTAATATTGATGATTTAATTACTCATGTAATGCCAATTGAAAAAATTAATGATGCTTTTGATTTAATGCACAGAGGGGAATCAATTCGCAGTGTGGTGACTTTTTAGAATTTGTCTCAATCAGATATCCAGGATTTGAGGCTTATTTCTTCCTCAAAAGTGTTTAAGTCCCGTTAATTAATTTCTGCTTTTGCCAATCTATCCCCCCTTACCCTGTCTCCTAAAAACTATTGACAAATTTCCTGTAATGTGTTTGTGAAGTTAGGATAAGAAATAGCTGCGGCTTCAGCGCGATGAATGGTGGTTGTGCCAGTAGCGTTGAGGGCTGCGATCGCTAAACTCATGGCAATGCGATGATCTGTATGGCTATCTACTTCCGCACCGACTAAGGAAGTACCGCCAGTAATTTCCATCCCGTCAGGTAATTCGGTGACTTTTGCACCCATTTTATTGAGTTGTTGTGCCATCACGGTAATGCGATCGCTCTCTTTTACTCGTAACTCCTCCGCATCTCTAATAATTGTTATCCCTTCAGCAAAAACTGCCGCCACTGCTAAAATCGGAATTTCATCAATTAATCTGGGAATAATATCACCAGCGATAGTACAGCTTTTTAAACCACCAGAACGGACACGGATATCAGCTACAGGTTCTCCCGCAACTTCGCGCTGGTTTTCTAGTTGAATATCTGCCCCCATCAGTTCCAAAGCTTCTAAAATCCCTGTACGGGTAGGATTTACACCCACATTTTCCACTACCAAATCTGAACCGGGAACGATCGCCCCCGCAACTAACCAAAAAGCGGCTGAACTGATATCACCAGGAACAATTACGGTTTGTCCGTAGAGTTTCGCCCCACCAGTGATTGTAACACTATTTGTATCTGTATCTATACTTAGTTCTGCACCATAAGCCCTTAACATTCGTTCACTGTGATCCCGTGATAAAGCGGGTTCAGTGACTGTGGTTTTCCCTTCGGTGTTTAAACCCGCCAGGAGGATACAGGATTTAACTTGAGCCGAAGCAATGGGAGAATGATAATGAATGGGTTGAAGGGCTTGTCCTTGAATGGCTAGAGGTGCTAAGGTATTGCCCTTACGTCCCCAAATTTCCGCCCCCATTTGTTGCAAAGGCTTGACAACACGGGACATAGGACGCGATCGCAAAGAACTATCACCAGTCACCGTGAAAAATCGCCCTGGATGGGATGCTAACAACCCCAACATCAACCGCATCGTTGTTCCAGAATTACCAGCATCTAAGACATCTACAGGCTCTCGAAAATTGCCTAAACCGATACCTTTGACTGTTACCAATTCTGTATTTAATTCCGAAATTTCCGCCCCTAACGCCCGAAAACAGGCCGCAGTGCTACGGGGATCTTCACCTAATAGCAGTCCTTGAATTTGAGTTTCACCTTCAGCGATCGCGCCCAACATCAAAGCGCGGTGGGAAATAGATTTATCTCCAGGTACACGGATGCGTCCTTGTAAAGATAGTCCAGCAGGAGAACGCTGAATAATCAAGTGATCAGAAGAGTTTGCTTGAGTTTCTAAGGTAATAACAACAGCCGACATTAGGATACGCTTTTAAATAAATGCAATTTAGTATCCTATCGTTTTTTGGTAAAAATCAGATCCCCAATTTGGGCTTAATTTTGAAAACAGCTAATTTTGATAAAGCTGATTTACCATTTCATCCAATCGCTGATAAATTTGACGCATATCAGTAATTTTTTGCAGGATTTGTGCATATAAACGCTCACATTCATCAAATATTTGCTGAATATCTACATCAGTTTTAGGTATTTTACCTTCTTGGATTAAATTAGTCCAAGTTAAACCCCGTTTTTCATATTGTTGTAGATAAATTTGTAGGAACTGTAAAACTATTGTACTTTCTGAAAAGATTAATTCTTGACGACCATTAAAAATTTTATCATCTTTGATTTTGATTTTAGTAATAGGTTGATCACGTTCTCCGATAATTTCAAATCTGTTTGGTTCTGCGTTTAAAAAATTCCAACAAGGTAAATTGAGATTTTCAAAAACTTGCAAAAAATTCACTTCAACAGTTGCTTCCTTATCACTATAATCAAACTTAATTTTATGTCCTAATTGTGTTAATTCGTATAACTGCCAATTCCATGTTATTAAATCATTAACACAATCAATAAATGGTTGTTGTGCTGCTAAAGAAATATTTTTAATGGGAAATTCTTTCAAATCATCAGGATATATTCTACTTTTAGCTATTTGAGTTTCACTATTAACACTCATAATATTTTCATCACGGTTATTTAATAGTAAAAAGCGTTTACCAAAACTAGAAGCAAGAATAGCAGCAATATATCTTAAATCGAAATTTTCTGCTATTTTTATTTTCTCTTCTGCATATTGATAAATTTGTAATTTCTTACCTTTTCCATCCCCCAGAAGTTTTTGACGTTTTTTAGAAAGCTCATACATCTGTCTTTTTTCTTTCTCTAAACGTTTAACTTTATAAACATCATCCCATCTGATACAAATTCTCACACTATCAGGAACATAAAACCCATCTCCTGCTATTATTCCTCTATCATAGGTAGGAAATGAAGTCATTCCAAACAGAATTTTAGGATAATTATATAATTCAGGAATGGTTACTCTACTAATCTTATCAGGTACACGAGATGTACCCCATTCTAAATATCTAATTTTGTCTATTGCAAACTCCCTAACTAAATTTTCACCATCTATATATTTATGAATATTAATATTAGTTTGTACTTCAGAGATTAAATCATCTTTTTTAAATTCTCCTGATTCTGAATGTAAAACCATTGCTTTACTGCAATAACAAATATCTTCTAAATAAGTAACATCTTCAAAATTATCATTACCTACAAACTGTCTAAATACCTTACCTTGATATTCAGATTGATTTAAAGGATTAATTTCTTGAATTTCTGCAAATGAACCAGAGTGTAAAACTCTTTTCACTTGATGAAAATACCCTGGTGGAATCTTTTCTAAAAAAAGAATCGTATTATTGACAACAGCATCAGAGAAAATTCGCACATTATTAAAAAAATCTACTTGATTGATAGTAAGATTTTCAGAAATATATTCTCGGAGTAATTCTGCATAATTATTAGTTTGAATACCCCTAGAAACAATTAAACCAATTTTACCTAAATCCTTTGTAGCTTGACAGGCAAGTTCAACAAATGGAACAAAAAGATCCCACTTTTCATGGAGAGTTTCAAATCTTCCAGAATTTTCAATTTCTCGACGATAAACATCTGCTCCAGGTTCATCAGCTTTAACATAAGGAGGATTTGCAACTACAAAATCAAAACCATCAACAAATTTACCTGTTTTAGTTTTAATTTGAGTAACAGTAGAAAGTTCTAAATCTAAAATAGGATTAAGTAAAGGAGTTCTAATTTCCTGTACTTTTGGCAATAACAAAGAATCCGTATTATAAACATTAAACCTATCTATCGTACATTCTTGTAACTTACCTGCTTCCTTCGCTTGTTTGAGTAAATCAACCACTTGAATTAATAAATTTGTTTCAGCTAAGTAACAAGCAAAAGGATTAACATCTAAACAAAATAAACAATCTTTCACTTGTTGAATGATTGCAGGAACATATTCCACAGGAATAGTATTAGTTTTCCGCGAACGATAAGAATTAATTAAACGACGTGCAGCATGAACTAAAAAACTACCAGAACCTCCTGCGGGATCTAATAATTTTTGATCACGAATATCAGGATTATCTGATTTATAACCAATAGCATCTAAAATATATTCTACAACTTCTTTAGGTGTAAAATATCTACCCTGTTCATGTTTTCCTTCTTCTACATATCTACCATAAACCATACCAACAATATCGCTATCAATTTCTTGTAAATTAAAACGATTGAGAATATGTAAAACCTTAATTAAAGTATTAGAATTAATGCGATACCAATTAAATAAATCTGCACTATTAAAGAAATGAGCATAGATATTTTGAGCAGAACGATATGACATTTCTAAAAGATAATCCATAGACATTCCTTGTGCTAAATCTAAATACCTTGGTTCAACTTCTTCTTTCCAATATTTAAAACCACCATTGGAAAATTTACGATTAATTAATTTTTTATCTTCACAAATTCTTACCATTAATAAACGAATTACATAAACATAAGCAGTTTGTCTAGCAAATTCTGCCTTTAATTTATCGTCATCAGCACCTTGTAAAATTGTTTTACTAACTAAATTACGCCAAGATATAAAATATTGATGTGTTTTAATAGCGTTATCATGGGTTAAATCTTGCTTTGCTTGCCATGCTTTCCAATCAAATACTATTCTTTCATATTCTCTTAATAATTCAATTAGTTTAGGATCAAGTTTAGTAATTTTCTTTTCTTCTGTGACTTTAATTCCTAATTCTTGTTTTTTGGATTCAGAGATACTAGGAATTAAATCTAGTTGAATAACTGTTTTGCTTTCACTAGATTTTTGATTCTTTTGTTTCTGTTTTCTAGCTTGAGCATTTTGTAGATTATTTAAAAATACTTGTTCTAACTCCTGAATTGAACCTTGAGGTTTATCAGCAAATTCAATTAACTTTTCTACAGATTCAGAAAATTCTTCAACATCTAAAACTCCATATACTCGTAAATAATTTAAAATCTGATTACGTAAACGTTCAAGGGTTTTAGTTGCTGTTTCTTTGTTAGTTTTATCAATCCCATTACTATTAGGTAAATATTTAGCTTGACAATATTGATCATATTCTTCTAGTAATAATTGTAATTGATATAAAACATCTTCTTCTAACAGTAGAATTGCGGCTTTAATATCCAAAATCAATAATTCATCAAAATTAGGAGTAGTAGTTTGAGATTTGGCATCATTTAACCATTCATTTTCTGGTTTACCAATATCTTGAATTAAAGTTTCAATATCTTCAAAATTGAGTTTATTAAATCGCCGATGCAAACTTTTTAAGTCTTGAATTTGAGCATTAGTTAAACCAGCAATACCACCATTTTCATGATAAGTTTGAATAATTGTTTCAATATCTAAATGTAACACAGGACTGGGAGAATTAGGATCGGAAATATCCCAACCTAATAATAATTTACCATTACAAAGTAATCCTAAATCATACCCGCGACTGGGAGCATAACTAATCAACTGTTGTAATGGTTCGGATTTTTGAATATTATAGGCAGTATGTTTGTCTTCCACTAAAAAACAGCGAATATTGCCACTAGCTAATTTAATTTGAAAGTCTGGACGACTGTTATCTTTACCATTAGTTGTAGTGTTTTTAGCAATATCTCCTGAATCAAAACCTAAAGCAATTAGTAATGGTAAGACAATTTTAGTATCAACAATGTTATCTTCATCATTAGTTTGGGGTTCAGCAATATATTCTAAATAGGTTTTACTTTCATAGAAATTATGATTATCAAAGATATTGAAAAAATCATTTTGGAATTGCTCAAAGGTAGACATTTATAATTTCCCTTATGATAACTTAGCACATTATGTTAGCACATATAATTGATCATCTGTTGCGTACACAATGTATGTAATCAGTAAAACATAATATCATATCAGTACAATTATTTTACTATCAGTATTTTTGTCTAATTCTTTAATACTAACTTACTCAGTAGACAGTAATACCAACTAAGTCGGTAAATCTTAACAAAAACTACAAATTTTTTGTGATTAGTAAAATAATCTTGATAAAACTATACCGAGTGTCAAGTCCATGAATAAAAATTTCTCTCAGTCCAGTTTGTCAATCAAAAGAAGAAAACTGCTAGTCTTAATTACTACCGCATTAGCTATTTTTATACTGATAATTGGTTTATCAAGCATTACTTCTACTCCTGTTGTAGCTGAATCTAATACGAGCTTACTTGTATCTGCTGCTGCTAGTTTAAAAGATATCTTAGAAGAAATTAAGCCTCTTTACCAACAAAACAAACCTAACGTCAAAATTAGTTATAATTTTGGGTCTTCTGGTGCATTACAGCAACAAATTGAACAAGGTGCGCCGGCGGATATTTTTATATCTGCGGCGAAAAAACAAGTAGATGCTTTAGAACAAAAAGGACTTTTAGTAGCAGGAACTCGGAATATAATTGCTAAAAATCGTCTAGTTTTGGTAGTACCTAAAAATTATGTTGGTATCACAAGTTTTTACAGTCTTCAAGATGCCAAAGTCAAAAAAATTGCTCTTGGTGAACCTAGAAGTGTACCAGCAGGACAATATGCCCAACAAGTATTAGAAAAGCTAAAAATTTGGAATCAAGTTAAATCAAAACTGGTTTTTGCTAATAATGTGCGTCAAGTTTTAGCATCTGTAGAAACTGGTAATGCTGAGGCAGGTCTAGTTTATGTAACTGATGCCAAAATCTCTAATAAAGTAAAAATTGTAGTTGCAGCCGATGAAAAATATCATTCTGCTATTATTTATCCTTTGGCTGTAGTAAAGCGCAGTAAAAATTTGGCTGCTGCTAAAGAATTTTCTCAGTTTTTATCTAGTGAGCAAACTAAAACTGTATTCAAGAAATACGGTTTTATTATGCCTTAACAATTTTCCTATCAGAATATAGCAATCCTAAAATTATTTATGAACAACAAGACAACGAAAAGATAAAGAATGGGATTTAGTTGACTGCATATCATTCATCATGATGCAACATAGAGGAATTACTGACACACTTACCGCAGATATCCATTTTCAGCAAGCAAGTTTTCGAGCTTTATTGATATAATTTATGCAGTCTGACGCACCCTACGTATCTTTTCATAAATCAAATATTATTCCTATATGTAAAATAAGGTGTTAAAAATAATTGACCGCAGATAAACGCGGATAAATAGGGATGGATTAATGATTTTACGATTTGGCGATATTCTGAAATAAAGCTAAAAATGTACATTCCCATACTAAACGGGGTTGGGCATAACAAAGTAAATGTTTCCGAGTTTTTTCTAACTGTTGAATAATTTCTGGTTGATGTATTTGTTGCCAATAGTATTGTTGTAGATAATCAATTAACCATAATTGGGCTTCGGTATCTAATTCTTTATCAATTTTCTTGCCTAATTCTAAAGCGTGTCGGTAGGATGTGGGCGTTTTTTTTACCTGTGCTATAAATTCGCTCTTGATATTTTGTAATTGTTGGTAAGATGCGATCGCACTTCCAGGACTACCAGCAGCTATATGCAAAACTTCTGGATGCTGCAAAACCTCAGCATTTCCTGTTTGAGTTAATACCTGATTCATTGCAGCATTATCTAAACGATAAAAAGGTATTTTCTGACACCGGGATACTAAGGTTGGTAATACAGATTCCGGTGAAGGGGCAATTAAAATTAAGGTTGCTTTTCCTGGTTCTTCTAAGGTTTTTAATAAGGCATTGGCCGCAGATTCGGCCATGGTTTCTGCTTGTTCTAAAACTATGACATTTCGAGTTGCTTCTAAGGGTGGACGAGATAAAAATTGAGTAATTTCTCGAATTTGTTCTAACCGAATTACTGGCGGTGCTTTGCGTTTAACGCCTTTTTCTGCTGCTTCTGCTGGGGTGAGTCTTTGTCCTTGATATTGATAAGTTGGTTCTACCCACAATAAAGCAGGATGATTTCTTTGACGAATACGATTATGTAAAATGGGAATTTGATCAGGTGTTACAGAACTGGAAAAAAGTAATTCAATAAAACATTTTGCGGCTAAACTTCTACCAATACCATCTGCACCGACAAACATATATGCTGGTGCAACTCGGTTTTGTTTGACAGATTGAGTTAATAATTCTACCGCTTGTTGTTGTCCGATTAATGGGGAAAACATATACTAACTAGGGTTTTTAACGGGTAAATTGTCAGAATCAGGTGGTTATCGAGTTTCAACTATGCCCAACTACCGCGACTTACCCACCAGCTAGTCGAAGGGTCGAAGTAAGTCGAGATAATATCCAGTATTAAAGGATGAACAGGATAAAAACAGATATTTTATTTATCACCAATTACCCATTAACGATAAATTATGAAAACAACCGTTCATTGAAAATTTCCTGTATAGTTTTTTGAACAACATCTTGACTACCATTGCCATCTACCCGCACAATTCGGGATGGATCAGATATAGCTAATTCTGTATATCCCTGTTGTACGCGCCGATGAAAAGCAATTGTTTCCTGTTCAATTCTGTCTAGTTTAGCTTGTCCACGTTTGCGAAATAGTCCTATTTCCACATCTACATCTAACCAAATCGTTAAATCACTAGTTAAACCACCTGTAGCAATCTGATTAAGTTGATTGATTAAACTCATACTTAAACCCCTACCATAACCTTGATAGGCGATGGTAGAGTCAGTATAGCGATCGCACAAAATAAATTTCCCTGTGGCTAAATTCGGTTTTAATTCCTCTTCAATATGTTGCGCCCTATCCGCCGCGTATAATAATAGTTCCGTGACTTCCCTTACGGGTTTGTTGGGGGACTTTTCCAATAATAACGCCCGCAAATCCTTTCCTAACTCTGTTCCCCCGGGTTCACGAGTCAGCAGTACGGAGATATTTAAACTTTCTAGCCACTGAGAACACAGTTGCATCTGAGTAGTTTTACCACAACCTTCTACCCCTTCAAAGACAATGAACTTACCACTCATGTATTTATATAAAAACCTCATGTAATCCTAAAACTCTTGTTAATCAACACTTGTAGGTTATTCTCTTACCTCGAACTTAGGTGGTATCGTTTCCAAAGCCTTCAAGTATCCCGTAATTGACTGGATGTGTGGGGGTTTAGTTGTGCTAAAACCCTACAGATCCAGGTTGCTCGTAATCTTGTAAAAATTCAAATCTCACTCGTCACGAGTATAGTCCAAAATCCAAAATTTGCTTATCCTTGCCAGGGTGAAGGAATAGGAGTAGTTGAAATCACCTTTTCTGCCATAAGTCTAACAGCCGTCTTCCCACAACTAGGGCATTCTACTTCTAGATATTGTGAAGTTGATACGTCTACCTCAGATAATATCCCTTGTTTGCAGTGCCAACACTCACAAATCACCCTACAAACTGGTTGGTTACAATCAAGTATTTTGACGTGCTGAAAATTTTGAGATTCGCTTTCTGGTTTCCTGGGCTTAGGGAATTTTTTTGGTACTTCTTGAACTTCCATCATTTCACCGTCTAACTGCAAGTATGTTTAGAGCTTACTTGATGCTTTATTTTCTTTCAACTATACAGCAATAAACTGGTTAATAGGTGACAGTCAACCGTCAATTGTCAATCCTTAACCTATTTTGTAGCTAATGCAGGTTTTCGGACAGATTGTTGTAAAATTCGAGTATATAGTTTATCTAGCTGACTAGCTATGTCATTCCAGCTAAATTTATTGATCACACGCTTTTTAGCTCCTTTGCCTAATTCTTGCTGCCATGCAGAATTTCTGAGAATGCGATCAATGGCATGATTAAAAGCGGGGACACTTTGAGGTGGAACTAATAAACCAGTTTCTTCATTAACAACAGTAAATTGGAGTCCACCGACATCACTCGCGACTACAGGTGTACCACAGGCCATGGCTTCGATAGCTACCAGTCCAAAGGGTTCGTAGTGACTGGGAACAACACAAACATCCGCAGCAGCGTAATAAGCTGGTAATATCTCCTGACTCAGACAACCAGGAAAGGATGTACATTCACTCATCCCTAGTTCGTTGACAATGCTGGCAATGCGATCGCGTTCTTTTTCATCACTATTACCAGGTGTACAACCACCACCAATAATTAATTGCAATTGTTTTGATTCATAAAACTTGGATTCACGCATTGCTCGTACTAAGGTTTCTATACCTTTGCGGGGGTCAAATCTGCCTACGTATAATACCACTTTAGTTTCTGGATCAATACCCAAAGTTTCTCTTGCTGCTCGTCTTTCTACTGAACCAAACTGCTTAATATCTGTACCGCAGGGAATAATATCAATTTTACCTTTTTCGGAAACAAGCGATCGCATATGTTCCTGTTCTTGGGGACTGGTAGCGACAATTCTTTCGGCTGTTTCTAATACTTGTTTTTCTACTAATAACCGTTGACTTGCCACCAAGGGAATATTTTCTATGGTGTTGTATTTGATCACTCCTAAAGAGTGGTATGTATGCACCTGTTTAGTGCCTTGTCGTTTCTTTAATTCCATTCCCACCCAACTAGACAACCAATAGTTGGTATGCACTAAATCATAATTAATTCCAGCTTCCTTCTGAAATTTTATTAACTGATCTACAAAATCTGGCAAATACTGAAAACCCTGATCCCTTGGCACAAATTCCACGGGGCCTGCTGTTAACCGAATAGTGCGACAATTATTATTATGTTGTACTATTGTTTCCTGATCGGCACTCACTTTCCGGCTAAACATATCCACTTGCCATCCTAGCCGCGCTAAGGCTTCACCCACTTGACGGACATAAACATTTTGCCCTCCTGCCTCTTCTCTTCCTATTTCAATAGCTGGATCACCGTGAACTGAAATCAAGGCAATGTGTTTTTTAGTGATAGCTTTCATAGATTTCTTGTGTTACTGATTTTAACAAGATAGAAAGGGATTTGTAAATT
Organism: Cuspidothrix issatschenkoi CHARLIE-1; assembly: GCF_002934005.1. Classification (GTDB taxonomy): domain Bacteria; phylum Cyanobacteriota; class Cyanobacteriia; order Cyanobacteriales; family Nostocaceae; genus Cuspidothrix; species Cuspidothrix issatschenkoi. The sequence continues at coordinate 15,008 of NZ_PGEM01000030.1, forward strand.
GGCACTGATGAAACTGAAATCTGTATTTTTGTCTGGGAATTTTGAATAATTCTATAGGTTTTCTTTTTTAATTATTACCAAAACATTGGTTAATTGTCCCGACATTCTATATTTAGATTTAACACCTTAGATAGATATTTTTCTCTGTCTTTTTATATGGACAAAGGAATATTATCTATCATGATATATGACTGAATCCATGATAAAAACTATCCCAAGTATCAACACCACATCATAACTTAGATATTTACAATTTTTTATTGGTCAGTTTCATGCAATCAAAATAATTTTCATTGAAGTTAAATGCAGTCTAGTTCAATCCCACATCCCGCACCCTAAACTATCACAGAGGGAAATTACGGAGAGAAAAAATCAAAGTGAGCATAAAAATAAACATAAGGACTGAAAAAAGGCACTTGAAAAACAGTAAGGTACCAAAAATGGCATCAAAAGCTATTCTCAATAAGGAGCAATAAGAATTAACACCACCTAGAGGAGTCAACAGATAAATAAATAAAGATATTCAAGAGACAAATCATAAATTAGACTAATCAATTAAAGTAAAAAACGAAATTATAGCCACAGTGAAATGGATCTAAAAATTAAAGAGATTAGCTCATTTTCACTCATAGAAATTAAATTGATAGAGATAATAATTAGGTGACTAATTGATAGTAACGTAAACAATCATCTGGTAAAAGACTCAAGATAAAATCTCTGTCCTTTATCAAGAAGTTGATAGATTCTTTCCTTCGTCAAAAACTTGTCATGTATGCCTTAATCAAGTGGGTAGTTTGCCGCTAGATATAAGATTTTGGACTTGTGAAAAGTGCCAGACTAAACATGACAGAGATATCAACGCAGCGATAAACCTTACCAGACGAGGGACTACGAATACTTTGGCTGCGCCTTGTACTGAGCGCAGTCGAAGTATCAGTACAAGTTTTTAACCTGAGCGAAGCCGAAGGTTTGACCTCTGGAACGGGGGATAAAGCCTGTCGCCCAGAAGTAAGTCGCAGTAATAGAGGACGAAAGAAGTCTACTACTGTGCTTTCTGCTGGACAGGAAGCCGACACTGTACCGTCAGATCAGTGTGGGTAGTTCACGGAGTGCTTTGTGATGCTAGCATTTGTTTAAGCTTTTCTAACTCCGCAGCCCAACGGGGGTCAGGACGAAAAGCTTCGTTATCGCCAGAGGTTGCGGCTTCACGAGTACCGCCACCGCCACCACCGCGCCGAGATTTCTTACTTTTTTCTCGACGGCCGCCTTCTTTATTGCTACTAGGAACAGGAGCGCTAGTACCTTGAGGAACTGGTTTAGGAGCTTGTTGTTCATCTCCTTCTTCACCTTTAGTCCGTGGTAAAGCTTTTTCTAGTTTGATAGCTGTGTCTTTGAACAATTGACCATTATATTTTTCAATAATTTGATCGGCTTGTTCGTCATTATTTACAGTTAAAAAACCGAAACCACGACATTTACCTGTTTTACGGTCTTTAATCAGTTTAGTTGTTACAGCATCGCCTTCTTCTGCAAAAATAGCTTGCAACTCTTGACGATCTATTTCTTCTTTGGGCAAATTTCCTATATATAGGCGAATGGACATGAACTATACCTCCAGATTGGGATTAAACAGGGCAAGACAAAAGAAATTAATTGGCTTTGGCTTTTTAATAGATACTATGGACTAAAATGGCCACAAACCAATTTCTGCAATTCGATAGGGTAGCCTGGCGTAAGCCATTCTATCAACTTATAGAATACAGTTTTTTGTTGTGATCAAGCTTATTTGACACGAAAGTGCTTCTGCACCCGTGGGCTAATATCACCTTAATTTTAGGAATTGTAAATTTAATAGCCAACTATCCACCACAGTAAATTCATTCTTCTTATTTCTTGCCCGCAGAATAAAATACCATTGCTTAACATTATTATGGTATGTTCCACGTAGCTAGTTCAACAGAAACTTTTCTGCTAATAGCCAATAGTATGATCACATCGTAGCATTAAATATATTGTTAAGGCAAGAGGTTTGGAGAGGCACAGTGGCGAGGGAGTCGTGGTATGGCTAACACCACGCTTTGCGAACGGCTACGCTCACCAACCGGGAGCAGGGGAAGGGGTAGCAGAGAAGAAAATTTTTTCTACTAACAACTGACAACTTAGCCAATTAAGAACCCATGAGTAAAATATAAGCTCCCCAGGCTTGGGCTGCGACTGCGATGATTGTAGACCAGACAGCATGGGGGCTGTTGATTTTTTTGTTCCCTTGAGTTTCTAGGGTTTGGACATCAATCCAGGGAGTGCTGGCGCGTCGTAGCCAACCTGTGACAGTAACTTGTCTACCAATTAGGTCTTGAATAGAGAATGATTTGCCGACCCAGGGAATATGATGTAGTTTGATTAATCCTTGGCGGGATTGTAGGATGAGGTCTTGTGCTAGACAATTACCAATGCCAGGGCGGCCGATGAGTTTACCTGTCAATCGGACTCTAATACTATCAATCGGTAAAATTGCTGGATCTGCTAGGATTGTGGTAAAATCTTCATCTTTTTGGCTATTGGTTGGGGTAATTTCGGGAAATAGAGTGTTGATTCGCACAACTGTACCCACGCTAAAACCAATTAGCATACAACCTCTGACAAAAGACCAGTTATCATAAATCCATTTCAGATTTAATAGGTGTAAACTGTATGCTGTTTGCCAGAGTACCCACACCACACCAGCAAAGACAACTCCGAGGATTATTCCCAACCAGGGGGCAAGTTGTAGCCACAAGGATGGGGGTTTAACTTCAATGGGTTTTTGTGGGTTGGTTTGATGTATTTCCGTGTCTAAATGCCAATGACGGGCAATTTGGCAAAGATGTTCAAGGCGATCGCCCATTGAGGGATGACAGCTATTAATGGATAATAATTGGCGATAGGGATGAAAGTTTTCCCATTTCAAAAATGATTCAAAGGGTAGATGACCGGCGGTACTACCTAAAGCTATGCTGTGCTGATAGGCAACGGGGGCAAGTAGATTTAGGCTTTCTAATTGCCAAGAGGTTTCTTCTTTGAGACTAATATCATGAGCTATACCAATGGATATTTTCAGTAAAGCGCGGATAACTCCATTGGGATTACCAGTAATTTCTGAGGCTATGGTGTCAGTATGATAAAACCGAGTGCGGCAATTTACTAGGGCTGTACCAGTGAACAAACACCAAATACTGTATGTAAAGGCGGCTAAAACTGTACTTGCCCAACGCCAGAGTTTTCCTTGATGTTTGTTGCCCAAGGTTGATATTTGCTGATATAGTCCATAAAATGGTAAAGTTATTAACAGGACTAGGGACATGACCATCAAATCCCAACGTCCGATTTGTCCTAAAGATAAACCATAGATAGCGGCTATTTCATCATCGGCTAGTTGTTCTAATAATCCTTGACTAACAGTAATTCTGGCGGTGCGGCCTAGGTTGCCATAAGTAATAATGATGGGTGCAGGAATAGGTAAGATGTTCAGTTGAGGTGTTGGCCAGTGTTGCTGTTGGCAAGTTCGTTGTAATACTCTAAGTGTTTCCCGACTGTAGGAGTTTAATTTTTCTTGGGATAATTCCGCTTGACCATAAAATTTGCCTAGTATCCAGTCAAGTAACCAAGGGGAAGCTACCATGACGATAACTAATAATCCTAAAATCAAGGAACTAGGATCACGATATAAAATCGGAATTGGTTCTAAGTAGGGCAGTTGATATAAAATTTGATTAATTAAAGCTAACAGGAATTTCACCATTTCTCGGCACATCCACAACAGCGCTAGAAATGTTACCACTGCCAACAGTCGGGAGGGGATGATATTAGGTTTGCGTAGAGGTTGCCAAACTTTTGCCCGTCTGGCATTGCGCCAATAAACGCTAACTGGTTTGCTATTGTAGTTACCATCAGTACCAACGTAGGCGGTTGGAGGTGGTTGTCCAGGAGAATTTAATTTGGCAACAGGCCTAGTATTAGTTTTGCGGGATTGTTGTTTCTGGTTTTTGCGTTTATGCAGGTGTTCAAGAGCAAGTATTGCCCACTCTTGAACTTGGGGATTACTATTAGCAATCAGATTTTGGCACAGGGCGATCGCTTTAGAAACTTCGCCTGTGCGAGCATAGGTCATAACTAACCCAACTTGTGCCTGTAAACAAATCCTTTCTTGACTTTGATCTTTGGCCAGTGGTTCAAGGTTAGCGATCGCTGTGTAGTAATTCCCCTGCTTGAATGCCTCTAAACCAGCCTCCAAACATGATTCAGCGTGGGAAGACATACGAACTTTGGTACTCCAATCTGTTCTTTTGTAATTATTACCACTAAGTTGAGATGAACTGATAACTGGTAACTGGTAATTGGTAATAGAATTTTCTCCCCTGCCCCCTGCTCCTCTGCCCCTGCTAACTTTCTACGGGTTGTTGAGAGGAAAGAACGGGAGCGATAGCGAAGCGCTACTGCAAGCAGATCGCACTTAATTTCAATTCTGGATGATCACCTTCTACCTGTTGACAATTCCATTCATTGCGGAATAACAATACCGGTCTGCCCATACTATCTTTAACAATAGTAGTATTGAATAAACGTCCTACTTTATTAAGAGCTTCCCAACCTCCTTGCACCCAACGGGCGACGCTGTAGGGTAATAGGTCGAGAATAGTTTCTACACCATACTCATTTTGTAGGCGAAACTGTACTACTTCAAACTGCAATTGACCAACTGCCGCTAAAATTGGCTCACGCTTGGCCTCATCTGTTGAATACATAATTTGTACAGCACCTTCTTCTCGCAATTCGGAAACACCTTTTTGAAACTGCTTAAATTTTGAGGGGTTGGGATTTCTCAGGGTGGCAAACAGTTCAGGAGAGAAATAAGGGATGCCCTCATATTCTAGCTTTTGACCTGTATAAATTGTGTCGCCAATTGCAAAAACACCCGGATTATTTAAACCAATTACGTCCCCTGGATAGGCGACATCAATAGATTCTCTTTCTTGGGCAAAAAGTTTTTGCGGACGAGAGAGACGAACAACTTTGCCTGTTCTGGCATGATTTACTGTCATATCTTTTTCAAACTTGCCTGTGCAGACCCGGACAAAGGCCACTCTATCTCGATGTTTGGGGTCCATGTTGGCTTGGAGTTTGAAGACAAATCCGGTAAATTCTGGGTATGTGGGGGGAATATCACCGGCGGTACTGCTATGGTTGCCTGGTTTGAGGGCGAAATCTAGGAAGTCTTGAAGAAATAATTCTACGCCAAAGTTAGTCATGGCACTACCAAAGAACACTGGAGTCATTTTTCCCGCGTGTACCAAGTCTAAATCTAGCGCTGGACAAACTCCTTCTAATAGTTCTAATTCCTCTTTTAATTGGTGATAGATTTCTTTTTCTAGTAAGTTTTCAATTTGAGGATCGCCTATATCAAGGATGGTATTGCGAGCTTCTTTACTACCATGGGAACTGCGTTCAAATAAATGAATTTGCTGTTTTTGGCGGTCAAATACGCCTTTAAAGCGATCGCCCATACCAATAGGCCAATTCACTGCATAAGTCTGTAATTTCAACTCTTGCTCAATTTCATCTAACAATTCTATCGGTTCTCTACCGGGGCGATCCAATTTATTTACAAAGGTAAAAATGGGAATCCCCCGCAGTTTACACACTTCAAACAGTTTCCGGGTTTGGGGTTCTAAACCTTTAGCCGCATCTATCAACATGACAGCATTATCCGCAGCAGCTAAAGTCCGGTAGGTATCTTCACTAAAATCTTGGTGTCCAGGGGTATCGAGTAAATTAATTTGACAGTTGCGATAGGCAAATTGTAATACAGTGGAAGTAACGGAAATTCCCCGTTGTTGTTCCATGGCCATCCAGTCGGAAGTTACTTTCCGTTGGTCTCTGCGGGCTTTAACTGCCCCAGCTTCGTGAATAGCACCTCCGTATAATAAAAGTTTTTCTGTTAAGGTGGTTTTACCTGCGTCGGGGTGAGAAATAATCGCAAAGTTGCGACGCTGTTCCACCGCTTCACCTAGTTCTGTTTCTAGTTCAATAGACATATCTGTGATTGATTTAGTTTGTAACTTCACTAAATGTAATCTTTTTCTGGACTAGGAGACACATTTTCGGGAGAAAAGGGATCAAGGTGTTAGGTTGATTGATACAATCTGTGCAGTCTAACGCACCCTACCCATTCATCCCCTCCATCGGATCACGTGGCAATAATCCTAAATCTATTAAATATTGGCAATTATCAGCTAGAGTATCCGGTAATGTTTGCTTTGCTAAAATCGGTTCAATAATATTTTTAACTCGGGTTTCTCTGAGTTTTTTCGCTAAACTATCTAAATAGGTATTTTAATGATTAAATCAATATTTGTTTAGCCTGGAAAATGTATTATTTTGTAATAGCAATTGGTCATGATCCTTTCATTACCTAGATTAATTTCAACACAACCAGCTTATCCAGTCTATGTCTATCCGAATTATTAAAAGTTCAAGGATGTGTTTTGAACCGATTCTTACTATAATTGTGGCATGCAATACTTTTATGAGTGCTTTGCAGTATCTCTACTATATTCGTCACTGTGAAAGATTATCAGATACTTTGAGGAGTGTTAATATACAGCCATCACTTCCTTTAACTATACCTGCACCTGGCAGTGGTATTGTTTTAAAGTTTGATCCATCTAATTTGTTACTCGAACTTTCTCATAATCATCAACCTAGCCAAATTCAATTTAGTGAAGAGAGAATCACTGATCAAAATACTCTTATACCTGAAGGATCAGTAGAAATGCCCGATCTTAGTTTATTACGAAAGCGACTTATTCAGTCTGTTTTTACAGATTTCTACGAGACACAAAAAAGTCGTGCTGATGAAAAGTGGAATAAACTTAAAGAATGGGATTCAATATGGAAATTTGCATGGCTGGTTAGAAATGCCCTTGCACATGGAGGCAAAATTAACTGGCGGGATCAAAGGATTTCCTCAGTTTTTTGGAAAACCATCTCCTACACTTATCCAAATGATCATGAGCGAGAAATTATATTCCAGGACATTGGAGAAGGAGATTTGATTATTTTGATTGACGAATTAGATAAGGCTTTGATATAGTGTCTAACACTACGTAGCAACGGACGCAGGACATATGTTAAAAGTTCAAGGCTGTTTGCTGCCGCTGCACTTCACCATTAAACATCTTCGAGTGCGATCGCTCAACTTCTTTTTTTGTACTTCCTTAACTATTATTAAATGCGATCTCATAGGTAAGCGATCGCTGATCCTGTAGGGTGCATTAATGAAATGTAACGCACATTATTAAGTTTTCATCTGCGAGAAGTGCTATCAGTCAAATAGCTACCATCTAATGGCGTTTCAATGTCAAAGTTGGTGATAATATAGAAAAGAAGAACTCTTTAAATGTAAAATCTTATATGACTACTCGGCTAGAAGTTGAATCAGTAATCAAGCAATTGCCAGAAAGTGAAGTTCGTGATCTGGCAAAATGGCTTCAAGAATATCTTAATGAGATGTGGGATCGACAAATTGAGGCAGATTTAGCATCAGGGAAATTAGATCGCCTCATTGCTCAAGCAGAAAAAGATATTGCAGCCAATAACGTCAGGGATCTTGATGAAATCCTTTGCAACGAGTGAGTTTTATTGAAGCAATCATTGAGATGGCGATCGCCAGTTTTTTAGACACGGAGGCATTAAGTTTTGCCGATTGTAAGCCAGGGCGAGGTCAATAAGTTTAATAAACATCTTTGCAAAAAGCGATTCCTAGGTCGCGCTTCGCTATCGCTCAACTTCTTTTTTTGTACTTCTTTAACTATTATTAACTTCATGAATTACCCCTACTTTCGTTCTATTTTGCGTAAGTCCTGAAAATGTTGCTCTTATTTTACAATACATTCGGCAAACAGAAAAAAGCCTTCATTGGTAGTGCGATGACTAGGGCGAGCGAAGCGCTGCTGCAAGCAGTTCGCAATATTTCTACTTTATTTAGGAGTTTTAGAAGATCAGCGATCGCAATTTGAAGGTTTCTTGAGAATTGAGTTGACGTTTTCCGTCTAATATGTCTAAAATTGTTTGTTCTTGGCCAAAAATCCCTAAAAAATCTTGTATTTCCAAATTATAGTCTTCCATTAATGTTTGTAATAATTCTCCATCAGTTAATTTAGGGAATTGTTCATTTTTCTCTTCATAGTCATAAACTAACATTCCTAATACATTTATATAATCTCGATCATCTTGGCTCAGATTTTTTTGATCTAATATTGTATTAATTCTTTGTTGAGTGATACTTAATTCAAGATCATTTGTAATAGGACGAGGTGCAAATTCTGTAATTAAACTGAGGTAATAAGGGCTAGGGATTGTTAAACCAGTTATCATTTTTCCAATTCTCCTTATCATAGTCCGCGTGGATTAAAACATCACGAATAAAGATGATTTGTGCCTGATAGTCAATGTAAGTAATTAACCGATAATTAGGGTTTGCTGAACAAAGCTATAACCGTTTATTAATAGGGGTTTCGCGGATTTTAAGAACAAGCAAGTGCAAGGTTTTGGCAAATGAAGTCTCAAAACAGTTGCATTTTTCCTTGTCGGATATGAGAAATTGAGGATATCCAGATAGTTGAAACTGTTCCGAAACTGTTCCCTGTTCCATGCACTGAGCTTGTCGAAGTGTTCCCTATTCCCTATTCCCTATTCCCTATTCCCTATTCCCTATTCCCTATTCCCTGTTCCCTATTCCCTATTCCCTCTCCTCACAGACAACTTTTTCAG
>NZ_PGEM01000004.1 GCF_002934005.1 Cuspidothrix issatschenkoi CHARLIE-1
CATAACAAGTACGGTAGAACCGAACTAATTAGCTTTGCCTAAAGCAATAGATATTGAACCACCCACAATTAAAAAAGCACCAATAATCCCTATTAAAGAAATATTTTCTGGAGGAATAAGATGGGGAAAAATCCCTGATATAATCCACACGGCAATTAAGGTAATAATTGGTGCTAAAGCTAATACAGCACTTACCTTTGATGCTGGCCAATGTTGTAAAGATTCCGCAAAAGCACCATAAGCAATGACTGTATTGAAAGCACAAAATAGCAAACTGGTAAAATGGAAACTGTCAATAGTAAAAATTGTCTTAATTGTTGCTAAAGGTGTAAATAATAAAGCACAGCCTCCGTAAATAATCAACATGATGTTTTCGGAGGTTAAAGATTGTAATAGTTGCTTTTGGGATAAGGCATAAGTTGCCCACGATATTGAGCCTAAAACAATTAAACCACTACCTAGTAAATACTGCCCTTGTGCTATAATTAAATTATCTAATTGGGCGTGAAAAAATAATGCAAAACCCAATGTTAGTACAGCTACACCTAGCCATTGAGATAATGTATAGCGTTCGCGAAAAATGACTAATCCACCGCAGCTTAATAACACACCAGCCAGTTGAATTATAACTTGAGCATTAGCCGCAGCCGTCAATTTTAAACCCTGCATAAACAGAAAATAATTACTAGCCAAACCAAGGGTAGCAAATAGTAATAATTGCCAATTACTAGCGCGTAATTGTGCCAATGTTGGTAATTTTTGCTGAAAAAACAAATAAATTGCTAGTAAAATAAAGGAGATAAAAAAGCGAAACCAAACAACAGTATAAACATCTAATGTTTGTAGTATAATTGTCAAGGCTAGGGGTAAAATTCCCCATAAAAAAACCGTTACTGATGATAAACCTAGCCCTAACTGCCAACGCCCGGAACTTTGATGCATTTTTAATAAAAACTAAAGGGAACAAATCATTGCTGCATAACGACTTACTAGGAATACTTAATTACTTCTGACTGTTGGCTATAAGTCCGGGTAATATGAATAGGACTTACGCAACTAGCACAAGTGAACAGTCATTACCTAAATATTTAATATTTGCGGGTTAGGAATGCCTGTTGATACAACAGTTGTGGAAGGAGTGGGCGGTTCTCCTAAAATGATTATGGAACAAGTGAGTTGTCTGGCTAATTGGGTGGTAATATCATGGGTAACTAATCCTTCCGATGTGGTGCGATTACGTATATAGGGAAAAATGACTAAATCATACAGTCGAGAAGCTTGTAAAATAGCTAAGGCAGTATTTTCATGAATCATAATTTGTACTTCCGGTGGGTTGGAGAAATTTAATTGTGATAACCATTGGCAAAGATGCGATCGCCTGGTACTAATTTGATCAGCATTACTATTTGCCATTCTTCTGGCTTCATTAATACACACATTTAACAAAGTGACTTGAGCTTGATTGACATTGGCCAGCATTTGGGCAAATTTAACTACCTCTATACTGGGTTCTAGAAGGTTTTCAATGGGTACAAGAATACGTTGAATTCTTTTTGGCGATTCTAACAATCTCGCTACTACGACTGGACAATGGGCAGACCAAAGAACATTATCAATAACATTACCAAATAATCTCGCTCTTAAACCGTGGCGTTTACCCCAACCCATGATAATTAAATTGGCTTGTTGTTCCCGTGCCGCGCGACTAATGGCAGGTGCAAAAGCATCATCAATTCGTAATAATGGTTCTGCGGTTGCACCCAAGACTTGAGATTGTTTAATAGCTTTTGCAAGTAAACATTGACTATGTTGATAAGCTTTTTCTAGTCTCTCATTGTACATTTGGGTGGTAGCATGAGCGATCGCTAAAGGGATAATTTTTCCCTGAGACTGACTGACTAATAAAGCGGCCATCTCAACTAAATACTGTTGAGTTTGGGGATTATAAACAGGAACAACAATCTTAAAATCTCCCAATTTTGAATGTTTTTCTCGCTCAGATAAATCAAGATTTACACCTTGATTAACTACAATAGAAGTCAATCTTCCTGCTAAATGTCGGGTTAACCAAAGACCGAAAACAGATGTGATCAGAGTTAACATAATAATATTACTAAACATAGCAGGGGAAAATAACCCAGCCCGATATCCCGTTAAAGTAATTGGTAACGTTATTCCTCCTAATGGGATAGACAATGACCATACAGTTAGGGTTTCTGACCATTGGTACTGATATAAAAATTTCATGAGTAAGGCGACAATTAATTTAGAAGCGATCGCCTCCAAAAATATCAATCCTAATAATTCAAGATTTTCGTGTTCCAGTAACGCATATATATCCAACATTCCCCCTAAATTCACAAAGAAAATGGGAATAAATAGCACACTACCGATAAATACCAATTTTTCTTTTACAGGACTGGCTTTCACCACATCATTAACTGCTAAACCTGCTAAAAATACACCGACAATTTTTTCTATTCCCATCAATTGGGCAACTATACCAGAGACAAATACAGCCAGTAGGACAAACAAAAACTGATAATTTTCTTTTTCTCCTACCCTGTGAAAAAATTCCTTACCTAACCAATCTATACCAACTAAAATTACCATAATATAGATGATGATCCGTAGCAATATAGTCATTAGTTGAACGGAATTCATCACCTGACTAGAAAAATTAACTGTACTTAAAGATAAAATTACCAATACAGCTATATTGGTAACTAAAGTAGCTGCCATTGTCACATTGACAGATGAATTATTAATTACCCCCAAGCGGCTGATCATGGGATATGCTAAGGGACTATAAGCAGCAAGTAACGCCCCAACTAATACAGAATAATGTCCAGACCAACCGAAAATTTCGCCCCAGAATATTCCTAAACACAGAAATAAACTGATAGTTAAACCACTAAAAATCAAAGCTGGAATTTTCTGATGTTGGAAAACCGAGAAATCAAACTCCAGTCCAGCAATAAACATTAAATAAGCTAGACCAATCTCCGCACCAAGATTAATCATTGGTAACGAGGACGGTAATAAGTGCCACCCCCATGAACCAAGGATGACCCCAGCCCCAACCAAGCCCACAAATGCCGGCAATCTCAGGCTTTCAAAGAGAATCGGTACAACTAAAATCACTAATAGTAAAATAGCCAAAGTAATAATTGATTCTAGAAAGATAGTTTTGTGAACTACCCACACTGACTTGGAGTACCAAGTACAGTGTTGGCTTCTGTACTCACGGGGGAGTGCCGCAACTTAGACTTTCGCCCAAGTTTTGGTCTTATCTCCCCTCCTACAGCACCAGACGGCTGAACCTTCCGCCTTTATCCCTTCGACTTCGCTCAGGGCAAGCATTCTGATACCCTCTGTCCTAATATTTATCGCTGCATTTCCATCTCTATCATGATGAGTACCACAATGAGGACAAGTCCATTCACGGACATCCAATGGCATATCACCAATTTGATAAAAACAATTAGAACAGAGTTGAGAACTGGGAAACCATCTATCAATCTCTACCAACTTTCCACCTTTGCGTTCTAGCTTATAGGCTAAAAAATTAGTAAATGTTCCCCATCCTGCATCAGACTTGGCAAGGTGCTTAGGGTTATCGTACTTAGAAACTTTTTCACCATCAGTAACAACAGCAAAATGTTTTAATCCTAAGTCAATACCATAAATCTTCCCTTGGGAAATAGTTTGATTTTTCCTTGTGTTCGGCAGAGTTGAAACACCTTCTACTTCCGTCGGGATAGATGCAAAATATTTACCTGATGGTGTTTTACTAATAGTGACAGTCTTAATTTTCCCCTCAATTGGTCTATGTATTTTGGCTTTAACTATCCCAATATTGCCAGGAAGTTTAACATTACCATCTACAACCTTGACGTTTTGAGGATACTGAATAGACTGTTTTCCATGTTTAGATTTGAACTTAGGAAACCCCGCACGTTTATCAAAAAAGTTTTTATACGCTGTAGTTAAATTTAGTGTTGCAGCCTGTAAAACTTGGCTATAGCAATCACCTAACCAAATAGTATCTTCTGCTTTTTTGAGAAGAGGAAGAAATGCGTTGAGTGCAGCACGGCTAAGTCCTTTACCCGTCTCTTTATAAGTCTCAATTGACTTATTTAGAGCATAATTCCACCACCATCTAGCACATCCAAAAGCTTGCGCTAGTTGTGTTTCTTGCTCTTTAGATGGGTATATACGAACTTGAACAGCCTTGTGTAGCACTCAAATCACCTCCTTGATAAATTTATTTTAGCATGATATATTATTTTTGACAAGGGCGTAATACATAATATTAGAAAAACCTCAAATGTTCTTTGCTCTTACTCGGCTATGCCTCGTATTGATTGAGAACGATTTCGGTTTTTCCCGCCTTATATCCCGCCACTGATTAGGAGTACCAAATTCAGTGGGGGACTTACGGCGTAGTAGTTAAAAATAAAACTCTTGTGGGGTGGGCAGGATGCCCGCCATCATAGTACATACTATTTTACCACCAAAGCCGTCCTACAAGGACGGGTAACTTTAAACCCATGTTTCCGTAGTAGGACTTAGGCAAGATATACAACAGAACTCAGGAGTTAGAAGTAAAACTAGCTTTGTGTATAGGTTTCAATTTAGATTCTGTACCTCATGGATCTGCAATCTCCTGTAACTGAAACTCTGATGATTTCCTAAGGGTAATTCATGAATTACCCTCACTTTCGTTCTGTTTTGCGTAAGTTCTGGGTAGTTCTTAATGGTTCATTGTTTTGGTGTAGGTGTAGCTGTAGGTGTGGCTGTAGGTGTGGCTGTAGGTGTAGCTGTAGGTGTGACTGTAGGTTTAGCTGTAGGTGTAGCTGTGGGTTTAGGACTAGGCTTAGTTACTGGTTTAGTAATGATGTTTTTAACTTCTTCATTTAGTTTTTGACGAAGTTTTAAGTTAGCAATACCAGTTTCTGGCATCTGATGTTTTTTCTGATACTCCTTAACTACCTCTTCCATCCGAGAACTGTAAAATTGATCGCCGGGAAGTGCTGGCTTTGGCTTGAGTGCAGTATTCAAATTACTTTGCAGAATTTGCACAATCATAGCAGCGTGTTCTTGGGTTTGTGGGCCAGCTTTGCCATCTACTTTGAGTTTGTAACCTGTCTGAAATTCAGTAATTGCCTTTTTAGCTTCCTCATCAGTGAGAGGATCTTTTGTTACCTTGATGGTATAGCCTAAACCCCGCAATACAGAACGAAATTCCTCAGGCTGATAGTTACGCTGACGGGCAGCAAGACCTATATCAGAACTAACAACACTCACTGCCACTAAACAGCTTAAAGCGATACTGACTTTAGATTTATCGAAACTACACCACATCATAGAAACTCCTATTGATCAAAATTCAGCAACATAACAGAATCATAATAGGATTTATGCCAGTGTCACCGGGAATTTTAGATTTTAGATTAGACATCTGGTAAAAATTATCGTACGGACAATTCATGAATTGTCCCTAGAAGGGTTTGGTGGTTATGCACATTTAATTACCACCAGATATCCATTCTAGATTTTAGATTAAAAAAAGGGAACTTTTTCCCCCTGACTTATCCCAAGGACAATTTTAAACACAAATCTACTTACACTTTAGGGTGGAGTCAATCCAATGACCCCACGTTAATCTACTGTGTGCAAATTTCATGTTTATTTGTAACTGCCCAGTGAAATACAATTAATTATTCTATTGCGTAGTATTACGTAGAAAATTCCAGAAATATAAGAGAACAGAAGGCATATAAATAAAAATAATAGCATCGAAAACATTGACAATTATGAGCTATTTTAGGTTTTCCAGCACCTATAAGGAAATTTCATGGTTAATTAGTTAAATTCGGTACAATCTCGGTTTAATATTGAATCGCTAATTGTATATTTTAATTCTAGAAGCGTTGTTTAATCAAATACGAAGCGCACTTAATATAAGTTAACCAAAAAGATCATTCAAAAATAAGGTTTTGCCAATTTCTGACTCAAAATTCAGGAAACTGATCTTACCTCTGTTACAAAGCAATTACAAACCTAATCTACCTATTGAAAATTCACAATCTTATGTCTACAACTACTACCACCGAGCTAAAACACGAAATTTCAAAGTTATTGCGGGATTACCAGCTATCCCGATCTGAAAAAATTCGTAATCAACTGGTACAACTAAATTTTGGTTTGGTGAGAAAGGAAGCTCACTATTGGATTCATCAATGCCGTGAAAGCTATGAGGATCTACTTCAAATAGGCTGTATGGGTTTAATTAGGGCTATTGAGAAGTTTGAACTATCCAAAGGAAATGCTTTTAGTTCCTATGCGATGCCCTATATTCGTGGTGAGATTCAACACTATTTGCGAGATAAAGGTGTAACCATCAGAATACCAAGACGTTGGTTAGCGCTGCAACAACAAGCTGTAGGCATTTCCCGTTCCCTCCGCGAGCAATATGATCGCCAACCTACAGATAGAGAATTAGCTGCTGGATTAGAAATTTCTCTGAGTGAATGGCAAGAAATTAAATTAGCATGGATTAACCGCGCCCCTTTGAGTCTGGATGTACCTATCCAAGACGGAGAAGAAGGTGCTACTTGTTTAGCTGAATTAGTTCCAGATCAAAACTATCGTAGTTTCCAACTAGCACAAGAAGACCAAATTCGCTTGCAACAAGCTTTAGTTCAACTAGAACAAAGAACTCGTGAAGTTGTAGAGTGCGTATTTTTGCAAGATTTAACCCAAAAACAAGTCGCAGAATATTTAGGAATTAGTGTAGTGACAGTTTCCAGACGAGTAAAAAAGGGATTGGACTTGTTAAAAAATATCATGAGCGTATCCGAAGATTAGTATAGCGGTATGCACTTGAATGAAATACAGAATTTACCTAAAAAACTATACACCAAAGAACTTTCAACTCTGTTCCCAGTTAAGAGTTCCCTGTTCCCTGCTATATCAATATTTTAGGTTGCCAGTATTAAACTTCCGAAATATCAAAATTTAGGTTATAAAGAGAACAGACTAAGCCTGTGATTTCAAACATGGCACTGTCAACAACCGTACTTTTATAAACAAGCTTTCCTATAGCTTTTGAGAGCAGCTAATGGGTAAAAATCTACGTATTATAGCCGGAGCTATTTTAACAACTTTGGTAATCACTGGATGTACATCCGGCGAATCGCCAACAGCTAGTAATACTGCAACTCCTAGTTTGCAACCAACACCCCAGCAGACAGGAAAGCCACAATCTTTTAATGATCCTGTAGTATCTGCTACACTAGCACCACAACCTCCTGCGGCTGGTTTGATTCAACCAACTAACAGCCAAGAGCGTTTAATTGTGCTTCAAAAAGGGCGCACAGATCCCTTTGGACAACTTATTGAACCAATGGGACAAACAAATATTAAACAACCCTTGGACAAAATAAAAGTTCCTCAATTGCCTCCCTTACCTATTACACTTCAACCGCAGGTAAAAGATCCCCTGGGGATTAAACCATCAGCAAATCCATTACCGAAAAACACACTTCAAATAGCAAAAGTACCCAAAATACAGTCTGTAGTACCCAAGATTTTACCGCAAACTCTTTCCTCTCCCAAACTGAAAAACGTATTACCACCTCCACCCCAACCAGAAGCAGCTAAAGCTGTGATTGTCAGTGGGGTTGTTTTAATTGGTAAAGTCCCCCAGGCAATTATAAAAGTCCCAGAAGAATCAACTAGCAGATATGTACAGCCAGGACAAAGATTGGTGGATGGGGTTTTAGTCAAAAGAATTGAAATGACTCAAAGTGGTAATCCTACAGTCATTTTGGAACAATACGGAATTGAAGTCGCTAAACAAGTAGGAGAACAACCTGCTACTAAAGAAGGCCAACCATCAGCTACACTTTCGGTAAATGAAACTAATTCTATGGGAGCTTCATAGATATGGAGACTCAGGAGCAAATAGAATTTCCTAGTGTGCCTTTGGCTGTATATCGAGAGATAGCCGCACATCTACGTCAATTGTTAGGGGTAGAAGTGGGATTAATACCCCAAACATCCTCAGAATTTGATTACAACCAAAGCCAAATTGCTGGCTTGTCGATTTCTTGGCAATCTCATCCTGACGAAAAAACCAGGGAAACGTTTAACCAGATAGTTGCTTATTATCGAAACCGTTATATTCTGGGATAACAAAGCAAAATAGGGGGATTCTCCTCCCCTCTCCTAATTTGTTATTCTTTTAGGAATTTTCCTTATAAATAAAGCGAGTTCGACGAAAATAATTTAACCCCTCTGGTAAACCTCTCCCCGCAACGGGGAGAGGCTTAAAATCCTAATTTTTTATTAGTAATGAGAGGTTACAATGCCCCTCTCCGCGTCGGAGAGAGGCTGGGGTGAGGTTCATCGAACTCAGGTTAAAATATATATTTAATGTGACACTTGCGTAAGTCCTATAGCTGCTATTTGGTTTAAGCGTTACTGATAATGAAAAACTGGCAATTTCTGATACAGAGACAGGGAGATCATACTTGGCGAACTTTAGAGTCGTCAAATTTAAAACTTTTTGCGGGTAATTATCGAGTTCTGGCTCGGTCTAATCTAAGTAATACGGACGTAGAAGTACGACTTACTCATGTATCTACCCAGGAAACTCCGCCTAAACGACGTATTCTCAAACGATTACGTCGCACTAATGCGGAGGGATTGATGGCGGTAATTCCTTTTACCCATTTTAAACCAGGGATTTGGGAGTTACGATGTTCTGGAGATGTCATGTCAGATATGCTGGGTCAATCTTGGCAACATACTCTAACTATCGAAGTATTACCCCCGGAAACTACTCCACAGCCACCAAATAAAGTCAGTGAACCATCTGATCTGCCGTCACAGATTGATACTGAAGTCAATATAGTGATGAATCATGGGACTCCCATCTGGCTGAAGGGAGAAACAACAGAGCAGATTTTAGAAAACTTATTAGATTTAGCTTTATCTAAGGATGAACCCTTAATAGATATAGATGAGGAAACCATTGAGAATGCGCCCACCTTACCGCCACCTCTCCCACTGAATTTAAGTTTAGAGGAAGATACTTATGTAGCTCGGTGGGGAGAAAATTTAAGTATTCATGGCTATGTAGAAACAAATGAAATCGAAAATCTGGATCATGAAAAATTTTCTCTGGAGGCTATGAGTTACTTAGGAATAGAAATTTCTTTGCGATCGCCTTTAGAGTCAAAAATCCTTAAAAAAATCCAGCATCCCTTAAAAAAGGACAGTTTACCTTTGCCCTTTAGCAGCCTAATTGATATTCCTTCTGAGTGTGAATCTAAGTTACTTTTAGCAGATATTAACTTATACGGTAAATTAGTTGATGTTGGTCAAGTGATGCTGTTAGCTAGTCATACCTTCACAATTACAGCAGATGTCACTGAATTATTAGCCATACAAACTTCCTCATCAGATTCTCATCGCTTTGGACAGGAAACTAAGCCACCAAAGCCACCAAAACCGGTAGTTAATGTGGGATTAGAACTTTTTAATTTAGCTAAAACTCCTAAACTCGCTCAATTTCATGTTCTCAAACCATCATCAAATCAACCTTTACCGCCTCAAATTAAACCCCAGTCAACCTGGGGACGTATTTCCCCACAACTGCCAATTTTACCCAACCACCCCCCAGCTAAGATTAATTCTGATCCGGCAAAAATTGCGGCAGATAGAATCTCAGCTACTCCACCCATTGATTTGAAAAAACTCCTAATTAAACCGATTAACAAAACTTTTCCCTACTTAAAACGGTTAAAAGCAACAATAAGTCAGGAGGAAATAGTTAATCACAATTTAGATCATCAAAACTTACCAGTTTTAGCCCAATCTCCAGAGTTACCCAGCTTAGTTTCCTTATCAGCAACAACACCAGAATTACCCATAGATGATCCCCAAGAAATTTATGATTCCCCCATAGCTGAAACAACCTATGCAGAATTAATAGCAGAGATTGTGGCAAGTGTAACTCAAATTGAACCATTGGTGGTAGTTAATACTGAGGAAAATGTTCTCAATGAAGTATTAGAGACAGTTGGAACTGAAATTGACTCTCCTATTGTGCAAAAATCGACGGAAATTCAAGGATATGTGTTTAGTCCAGATGTTACTCCAACATCTCCAGATCAGGATATACAAGAAAATGATCCGTTTGGAGATGGCCAAATAGATATGGAGCAAAATTTTGCCGATGAGGATATTCCGCTAAAAGTTGATGAATTGAAAATAGTAAATTCACCCTATCCCATTGAACCTCTGTGGATATCTCAAGAAATTGTGATAGATGATTTAGTGATGGAAGTGAATACCAATGATATCAGTGATCAACCTGTAGAAAATACACCTTTATCTGAAGATGAAACTCCGGCTGATGTGGCTGGGATGATGATTAATTCTTTGCCAAGTCCCCAATTGTTTTTACCAGATGGTGAACTTGTGGCAGGTACATCTGTAGCTGTCCGTTTGGAATTACCGGAAGTTCTATCTTCTGTGGCGGTGAAATTATGGGTTGAAGATTACCAAACCCGCAGTTTACTAGATGGTCCCCATATTCTGTCTGATTTGCGTTCTAATGCCTGGGGAGCATGGGAAACGACTATTTCCTTAAAAATTCCCTTTGGCTGCTTGGAAATCCGTTTGGCAGCGATTACAATAAATCAGTCTACCCAGCAGGAAAGCAATAGAGTTGCAGTTATCAAAACAGTCATTCCCCCTGATTTACCGACTATAGAACTGGATGACATTTTGGGAATTTGATAAGCTGTGTTAAAAATCTTAAGAATTTACCCAATTGGGTAGAATTTTGCAGTAAGCTCCTAAATGAATTGTAGTAAGACTTTACAGGACTTATTTTATGTCAGGTTCATTTTTGCCTACTGTTTTCGCTTACTCTTCCTTTTTGCCTTCTATCTTTGTTCCCCTGACTGGCTTGGTTTTACCAGCCGTAATTTTCGCATTTTTGTTTTCCTACATTGAAAGCGAAGATATTGCTTAATTAGGCTATGGGTAATTAGTTAACTCTTTTTTGCACCAATTACCTATTGAGATACAAACAAAACCGCCTATCTGAATCAGGTAGGCGGTTTTACAGAAGTTTTCATGTCTTTAGACCACAGTAAGGGCGAAGCATTCGGATGATAGTCCTGGGTAAAAACCGATAATTAATTGTCCGAATGCTTCGCCCCTACATTGTTTCAGGAATCTTAAATCGAAGAACCAAGTCCCGCGTAAGCACCATAAAAGAAAATACCAACTACAGTGATTACACCCAAACCTGCAATTGTAGCTACAACCCACAAGGGAATTCTTCCACTTCCAGACACAGTTTTGTCCTCGCTTAAAAATAAATTAACACATTCGTCAGTTGTCAGTTGTTAGTTGTCAGTTGAAGATTTTTTTCTCACCTTTCAACTGTTACCTAACTAGCAACTGACCTTAAAAACACCAGTTAGTTAAAGAAGTAACTGGAAAAGAGAATGCCTAGAACGAAGATCAAGAGTAGTCCTAGGTAAAGAGAGGTACGGTTTAATTCAACCGGTTGTTGATTAGGATTAGGCGTTCTTTCCATGATTAAGTCCTAGCGTTGAATAAACTGCATTGAGGCGATCGCGCCCAAAAAGAATACAGTAGGGACAGCTAAGGTATGAACCGCGATCCATCTGACTGTAAAAATGGGATAGGTAACTGGTTGATTAATGTTATTACCGCTAGTCATGATGTCAAATTATTTTCCAATAAATGTTTTTACTTGGTTTTTTGCGTCAAAACGATTGCTAACAATTGGCACTTCTTGACGAACTTGAGTAAAATACTCATTAGGACGGGGTGTGCCAAATACATCATAAGCTAAACCAGTACTGACAAATAACCAACCTGCAACAAATAATGCGGGGATGGTGATGCTGTGAATTACCCAGTAACGAATACTGGTAACAATGTCAGAAAACGGACGTTCTCCAGTGGTACCTGCCATTTATTTGACTACCTTATCAAAAACTATGATTGAGTTTATTATCCTACAAAGTTTAGAAAGAGTTACAACTTGCAACTTTCTTCTCATAATACATCCATGATTGGGTGTAATTACGCCTCTTTTGATGGATCTGCTGCTTCTGCCTTGGGGTTATATTTTAGCAAAACGCCGCGATCGCCAATAATAAAACCTTGTTCCGGGTTCAAAAACACGATTTTATACAAATTAGCCGCAACTGATTCCACATCACGGTCTTTTTCCCAAGTTTTGCCACCATCAGTGCTGCGAAGTAAATTACCGCTACCACCACTCACCCAAATTTCATCAGGTGTGCGATAGGCTAAATCCAGTAAACCCCAACTAGTGGATAATTCTGGATATTTTACCTCTAGCCATGCTTCTGGTTGGGCGGGATCACTAAACTGAACTTGGCCACCCCGTGCTAATAACCACATTTGTCCATCGTTAGTAAAACCCATATTTTCTAAACGTCGGGAACTGTTACGGTTATGTGGTTCCCAAGCATTTTCACCAGGTTTCCAAGTGGAGTAAAAACTACCCTTAGCAGAAACAGCGATATATTTACCATCCGGCGATCGCTCCAAGTTGCGAACCACACCAACGGCTGCTTCTAAACTAGCTTTCCAGTTTTGACCACCATCACTAGTTTGATAAATTGCGCCTACATCGGTGGCCATTTCGGCTGTATTTGGACTAATGGCTGTAATGGCAATTGGATTACCAGGTAGCTTTTCGCTTAAAGCAATCCTAGACCAAGACCGTCCTTCATCAGTAGTATGAAGTAGTAAAGAAGGTTCTCCTACAATCCAACCTTCTTGACCAGAAAAACTGACCGAGTTAAAACGGTATCTGGGATCATCCAATTCTAATTTTAGCGGCTGCCAAGTCTCACCACCATCATTAGTTTCTAAGAGAGTGGCATTACTACCCACCAAATAACCATGTTGGGAATTACCAGCAAAGCCAATATCTAGCAATTTTGCGTCTGTTGGTACATTAATTACCTGCCAGGGATTGTAGCTAATAGAAGGAACACTGCTACACCCTATACAAGCTATAACTACTATTAATGCGGCAAAAAATCCTTGCCACTTTTTTACAATTGAGTGCATCAGTATTACTGAGGTTTTCCTAAAATTTGGTAGATTTTCGTCGAATTGCCGTAAATGAAAGATAGCTGTTTTTACTGTAGTCCGTAGAGACTAATAAAAAACAAGAATCCCAGGGCTAAAGCCCCAAAAATCAAAATGTTCTTTTGCGTAGGTGTGAGCGTATTAACACCTAAACCGTAACTTAAGTTTTCCTTGAAACCCGATGCTGTACCGGCTGGTCCAATATTCGCAAAAGCAGTTTTCTTAGCTATACAAACTGGACAGCGCCAATTCGTCGGTAGTTCTGCAAAAACTGTTCCTGGCAGAATATTACTCTTGTCGTCTCCTTTCTCCGGTTCATAAACATAACCACAAGAGCGACACTCATAGCGGTCTAACACTGGAGTTTCCATAGCCTCTTCAGCTTGTTCACTCATGGCTCGTAGTCTCGCAGAGGGTAATTATTAAATATACGTTACAAATTATGACATAATTATTAGACTTTTCTCTCACTCATGGCCAAGTTAGATCGGGCAGCATTCGGGAAAAATAGCCGGTCATTGGTTGCCATTAACAGACCAAATGCGGACTGAAGACAACCCCCCAGATCAACCCCGTAAAAATCCTCCTTATGTCCTAGATCCCATTGAAGTAGAAAGTAAAGTCTAGTTTTGTCTAGGTTTTATATAGCACCTGCCAGAAGTTGATGTAAATTACCTGACGTGAAGGCTGAAGAGATTGGTGAATAAGCATAACTGAAGTTAGACATAAGAAATCAGATCCACATACTACAAGTCTGTGTGACTATTTCCACGATTTCAGAACTACCTTAAAGATATAATGTAAAAAGAAGATTATCCATATACTCAGTAAACAGTAAACAGTGAATATTATCTATAGTTTAGTGAAAAGTTAGCAAGTAATTAAACTAATAAATATTCTCTGAAAATTATTTGCTGTTAACTGATAAGTGATTACCTTACACCATTAGCAGTAGAAAACTATTGTGTTTGTTCTTAGCGGTTACGAGTACCTTCTAGGCTTCTTCATCCTGTGTAGCCTAGTTCCAGCCCTAGCACTGTCAGCCTCAAAAATTCTTAGACCCAGTGGTAACAGTCTAGAGAGACGCACAACATACGAATGCGGACTAGAACCCATTGGCGGAGCCTGGATTCAATTCAACATTCGCTACTATATGTTCGCGTTGGTCTTTGTTGTTTTTGATGTAGAAACAGTATTTTTGTACCCTTGGGCAGTTGCTTTTAACCGCCTGGGTTTATTGGCATTTATCGAAGCCATCATCTTTATTTCGATTCTCATCATCGCCTTAGTTTACGCATGGCGTAAAGGAGCTTTGGAATGGTCTTAAATTCTAATATCATCACCCAGGAAACAGAACAAATCATCAACCCCATTCAACGTCCTACAGTTACCCAAGAACTGTCAGAAAACGTGATTTTAACCACTGTTGATGACCTTTACAACTGGGCCCGGCTTTCTAGTTTGTGGCCGTTGCTATTTGGTACAGCTTGCTGCTTTATTGAATTTGCGGCCTTAATTGGCTCTCGCTTTGACTTTGACCGTTTTGGGTTAATTCCTCGTTCCAGCCCCCGCCAAGCGGATTTAATCATCACTGCTGGAACAATTACCATGAAGATGGCTCCCCAATTGGTGCGTCTTTATGAACAAATGCCCGAACCCAAGTATGTGATTGCTATGGGTGCTTGTACAATTACTGGTGGGATGTTTAGCGTTGACTCCCCTACAGCAGTGCGCGGAGTTGATAAACTAATTCCCGTAGATGTATATTTGCCTGGTTGTCCTCCCCGTCCTGAAGCAATTATTGACGCAATTATTAAACTGCGGAAGAAAATCGCCAATGATTCCATGCAAGAACGGGATAATATCAAGCAAGTCCACCGTTACTACAGTACAACTCATAATATGAAGCCAGTTCCCGAAATCTTAACTGGCAAGTATATGCAGTCAGAAACTCGCTTTAATCCTCCCAAAGAATTGACAGAAGCGATTGGTATGCCTGTACCCCCAGCCTTATTAACAGCAAAGACACAGAAGGAGGAACAAGGGCGTGGCTGAAGAAGAATCTAAACCAGTTCCCGCAGCAGAAGCATCTCTAGTCAAACCCGGCAAAGTTTCCCAGTGGTTAGCGGAAAATGGCTTTGACCATGAGTTTTTGCAACTTGATGCCAATGGGGTAGAAATAATTAAAGTGCCGGCAAGTTTTCTCTTACCTATTTCTACTGCTTTGTATGCTTACGGGTTTAATTACCTCCAGTTTCAAGGGGCGATGGACTTAGGTCCAGGACAGGAATTGGTAAGTGTTTATCATTTACTCAAACTTAGTGATAATGCTGACCGTCCTGAAGAAATTAGGGTCAAAGTGTTTTTACCCAGAGAAAATCCCTCTGTGCCTTCAGTTTACTGGATTTGGAAAACAGCAGACTGGCAAGAACGGGAAAGCTATGACATGTATGGCATCATCTATGAAGGTCATCCTAATTTGAAGCGGATTTTGATGCCGGAAGATTGGGTAGGTTGGCCTTTACGCAAGGATTACATCTCACCAGATTTCTACGAGTTACAGGACGCTTATTAACTAGGCTGAATCGGTAGGGTGGGCATTGCCTACCCTAAAATGTTTTGACGAGGAATATTTTATTGAACATTTGGGAAAACAATAGACATCTGAAGTATCTGTCACCTGTCACCTGTGATATTGTCAAATCCCCGACTCCACAACGAAATCGGGGATAGGGTTAATTATCTATCCACAGAACCCATGATTACGTCAATACTACCGAGAATAACGACGATATCTGCAACTTTCATTCCTCGGAGTAAGTGAGGTAGAATTTGCAAGTTGTTGAAGTCTGCGGCGCGAATTTTCCAACGCCAGGGGAAAACATTATTATCACCTACTAAATAAATTCCCAATTCTCCTTTACCACTTTCGACGCGGGAGTAAATTTCACCTTGAGGAATTTTGAAAGTAGGAGCAACTTTTTTAGCTACGAACTGATAATCAAAAGCGTCCCATTCCGATTTTTTCCCAGCCATGATCCGTTTTGCTTCCAGGTTTTCGTAGGGGCCACCGGGTAATCCCGCGATCGCTTGCCGAATGATTTTCACAGATTCACGCATTTCTCGCATCCGTACTGTGTAACGGGCTAGACAATCACCTGTTGTTTCCCACTGTACATCCCAATCGAAATCGTCGTAGCATTCGTAATGGTCAACTTTCCGTAAATCCCATTTCACCCCAGAAGCACGTAACATTGGGCCAGAAAGTCCCCAGTTAATAGCTTCATCACGGGTAATAGTTCCTAAACCTTCAATGCGGCGGCGGAAAATGGGGTTATTGGTAACTAGGCGTTCATATTCATCAACTTTAGGGATGAAGTAGTCGCAAAAATCCAAACATTTATCTACCCAACCATAGGGTAAATCAGCAGCGACACCACCCACACGGAAATAGTTATTATTTACCATGCGGTAGCCTGTGGCGGCTTCCCATAAATCATAAATCATTTCCCGTTCCCGGAATTGATAGAAAAATGGTGTTTGCGCGCCTACGTCAGCTAGGAATGGACCGAACCATAAGAGGTGGTTAGCAATGCGGTTGAGTTCCAGCATGATCACACGGATATAGCTGGCGCGTTTGGGTACAGTGATACCTGCTAATTTCTCTGGGGCGTTGACTGTCACCGCTTCGTTAAACATCCCTGCAGCGTAGTCCCAACGGCTAACGTAGGGGACATACATGATCGTAGAACGGTTTTCGGCAATTTTTTCCATTCCCCGGTGTAGATAGCCAATGACTGGTTCACAGTCAACGACATCTTCACCATCTAGGGTCATAATTAGACGCAAAACCCCGTGCATTGATGGGTGGTGAGGTCCCATATTTAGCACCATTGGTTCAGTGCGGGTTTCTATTCTACTCATAGATTTGCTGTTCTCCCGTGATGGATGTTGTAAATTGACCCGCTAGGATGCAATCGCTCTTTTCAGCCAAAATCTAGCGGATAGGGATAATGTCTAGATTATCTCTACAGTGTGACATTGGAGAGAGGATAGCAGAGTCGGTTTTTTACTTGATGTTTTATTTTGTGCAGCTACTTCAATTATTATAGGTAAGCTTGATATATCAGCGATTGAGAATCTCACTTTTTTCCATCTATCTTTAGGGTAAGTGTGGGAGGAATATTCTATGATTGGTATTGACTAAACCCAAGTTTTATCAATGGGTGGGTAATTTTGCCAATGTTGTCTAGGTAGTACGATAAGTTTAACTTATAGTTACCCTAAATTAGCGCTTACTGAAGACTTAGGCAAAAATGAGGATTTTAATAACATTGTGTATAAGTTTCATGAAAAAATAATCTCCAGGCAAGATAAGAATTAATTGGTTATTCCCAGAAGGAAAAAACACAAATTTATGTTCCTAGTCATGTTTCAAAAGATTATTTTTAATCATTGTGGTAATTAAATGTGCATAACCACCAAACCCTTGTAGGGATAATTCATGAATTGTCCCTAGGATAATTTTCACTCCTATGTCTATTAGAAATTTAAAAAATAGTGTTGTTTTCAACAATAAAAAAATTAGTTAATGTTTGAATAACATCGGGATTGAAACCTAGTTGAGATGCACTAAACTAGAATCAAAGGACGTTATATACCACCAAAAAATGATCCTCTGCGAAATTGGTGGCAAAATGGTTACTGTTAAGGGGTTGCGGAAAACGTGGGAAAAGGTCATAAGTGAGTACACTTCTATACCCTTATTCTCTATTCTCTATACTTTGCCTACACAAATAAATTTAGGAATCAAACCAAATTGCCATAAATGTGTAGATTTAAGAGTTATGATTTTTATCAAAGATAAAATTAAAAACTTTCATAAACCTAATTAATGTGGTGTATTATCCCCAAGTTTGCATTTCTGAGTCTAGCTGTCCTCTACATTTAGTTGGCAAAACAGGACAAGCTGTAGAAATTTCCATTCATACTCCCAGTCCATATATCTGTGCCAACTGCGAACAGATATTACCAGATTGGAAACAGCAACAATTTTTGTGGGTAGTGCTTGTATTACAGCAATCACGATATCCTTTAGAAGAAATGACAGCAGAAACCGAAATAGAAAAGGAGAAACTGAGAGAAAAATTTATGCGTTTTGGTTGCGATGTCGCCTTTAATTTGCGCGATCGCGGCTATTTAACCGATCTCATAGATCCCCGCACCGGCTATCCATTACTATCTCATTCCGGTTTAGTTCCCCACGATGATACCGCAGTAGCCCAAGCCTTACTTAAATATCCTGCTATTCAAAATAAATGTCACGTCCTAGTTCATCCCCAATGGGGAACAGCCGTTTATCCTAGCGTCATGCTTTCTGAAGCACCCCCAAACATCATTGAATCAGTCACTAAAGCTATAGCACCTATGCACGGATGGATAGAGGGGTAAAGAGGCAGGGGAGCAGTGTATGGCTAAATCTGCCAAAATAAATATGTAGGCTAGAATTACTAAGCTTTTTGTCAGCAACAAGTCAGAGGAAGGAAGTATGGATAGCAACAACTGGTTACAGCAGCTAATGATGTTGGGTATTGGCACAACTTCTTTAGTTGCAGATAAACTGAAGGAAGTTAGTGAAGAACTGGTAAAAGACGGTAAACTCAATCCTGAGCAGGCTAAGGCAGTCATGGATGATCTTCTACATCAGTTGCAATCTGAACAAGGCAATTGGGATGAGCAAATGCAGCGACAAATGCGAAACATGATGCAAGATTTAGGAGTGGCTCGTCAGTCAGAAGTAGACGAATTACGGGGCAGAATTGACCGTTTAGAACGTCAAGTGCGGGATTTGGAAAACAAGCTTTGGCGCTAAAAGCACATTTGTGATTTAAACTAATTTGTGTTCTGTTGGTCATCTAATTACCAATAATTGAAACTTAAGAGGGCTAATTTTGAAAGGAATTTTCCTCAGTGTGGTGTTAATGCTGGTCTGTGTTGGTGTTTTAGTATTTGCCCAAATTGGTAGTAAACAAGATACTGCCATAGCTTCGCAACTAACCCAAACACAACCAACCACTACCATAATTCAAGAAAACAATACTCTAATAGCGAGCAATACAATGTCTGAAGCCAATGTTGTCACTACCCCCTCTGGATTAAAATATGAGGAAATACAAGAGGGAACAGGTGAAACTCCCAAATCTGGACAAACCGTCGTGGTTCACTACACCGGCACTTTAGAAGATGGTACTAAATTTGATAGTTCACGCGATCGCGGTCAACCCTTTCAGTTTAAAATCGGTGTAGGACAAGTAATTAAAGGTTGGGACGAAGGACTAAGCACCATGAAAGTAGGTGGCCGTCGTAAACTAATCATCCCCTCAGAATTAGGTTATGGTGCGCGTGGTGCTGGTGGTGTAATTCCTCCCTACTCTACTTTAATTTTTGACGTAGAATTATTAGGCGTTAAATAAGTAAGTAGCTAAGAATTCAGGATTATGGCTAACGCCACGCTATGAATTCGGCACACTAGGTGAACGCTATCAGGAGTTCAGGAGGACAGAAGAAGAAGATTATTTTCCCCCCTGCTCCCCTGTTCCCTCTCCTAGCTATAAAATCTATTTTCCACGACTACTTATGAATACTTCTTATTCTGACAACTCTTCTGCCTTTAGCTTTGACTTTCTTGCACCTCACCCTAACCAAGATGCTGATTTACTCCAACAGCTATCTTTTGTCCCAGGGTTAAAAGAAATGCTCATGTTACGTCAAGTTCACGCCTTAGAACACGCCACTGTTTGGTTATTAGGTGAAAATAAAAATTCCTCTTCATCAACAACTAATGTCCAATTAGATGATGAATTATTAGGAGGTTTATCTACAGAACAAGGATTTTTTCTCTATGGTGATGTCAATATCACCGATTTACGCCGGGCGGTAACATTAGCTAAACATCGTCTTACCAATGGAGAATGGGATTTAGCCCTACACCCTCGCTGTGGCACAAATGTATCTGTAGCGATGTTATTAACCCTGGGATTATCTGTAACTGTGCCTTTTTTACTACCATTTCGACCAGTTGAACAACTCATTGGTTTAGGTTTAGCAGCAACAGCAGCAGCAGAAATTGCCCCAGATTTAGGAATGTTCACCCAGCGCTATATTACAACATCTATTCCCTTTAATTTAGCTATTGAAAATATTAGCATTGCCCGTGATTTTTGGGGCAAAGAAAGTTATTTTGTAAAGGTATATTGGGAGGAATAGGAGTCAGGATTTAATGAACCACGAAGGGACGAAGGACACGAAGGAAGAAAAGAACAAGAGAAGAAGATTTTTACCTAGACTCTTCATTTATATAGCGGTATGCACTTGAATGAGATACAGAATTTACCTAAAAAACTATACACCAAAGAATTTTCAAATCTGTTCCCTGCTATAAAGGTTAAATTTAGATATTTAGTGTTATGAGAAAGCTTTATTTTTTAGTTCCAGGGACGGGTGGTAAATTTGCTTGTGGCGGTTTGTGGGCGGAGTTGAAAACTGTGGCTTTAGCTCAACAAATTTGTGAAGCTGAAGTAGTTACCTATCGTCAAAAAGAATCTGGTAAATTATTTTTAGATGATTTATTACAAGAGCAAAATTTAGATAATGTAATTTTTGTGATTAGTTGGGGTTTTAATGTTGGTAAATTGGCGGCTAAATTACAAAAATATCATGTAATTTATCATGCCCATAGTGCAGGTTATAAAATAAATTTACCATCTAATATTCCCATTATTACAGTTAGCAGAAATACTCTAGGTTATTGGGGACAAAAAGCACCAAATTCGCTGATTTATTATTTACCAAATCAAATTAGTGATGGCTTTACAAATTTGCATCAAAATCGAGATATTGATGTTTTAGTGCAAATACGGAAATCTTCGGAATATTTAATTAAATCATTAATTCCAGCTTTAGAAAAAAAATGTAATGTGTTAGTTGTTGATAGTTATGTAGAAGATTTACCTGCTTTATTTAATCGTGCTAAAGTTTACCTTTATGATTCTGCCGAATATTGGCAACTACAAGGAGTTAGCGAAGGATTCGGTTTACAACCAATGGAAGCTTTAGCCTGTGGTTGTCAAGTTTTTTCTAGTGTGAATGGGGGATTATCTGATTATTTAGATCCGGGTTTTAATTGTTATAAAATTTCGGGTTATGCTCTAGAATACGACGTAGATAGAATTTTAAAAGTTTTAGCATCGGCGACGCAACTAACTTTATCAGAAACTGTGTTAGCAGAATATAGAACTGAGAATATTATCCAACGATTGGGGGTAATTTTAACAGAAATTAATCAGTTCTTTGATCATAAAAATAATTATTCTGCGAAAATTCCCGATTTCACAAAAATGCGGTTATCAAAATTATTCATACAGAGAATTTTTGGTAAAATTAAAAAGAAATATTTACAGAATAAATAGAGAATTTCATGGGTAGAAGATTATTGGTGACAGGGGGTGCTGGGTTTATTGGATCTAATTTTGTTCATCATTGGTGTCAAGCTTATCCCAATGATAGATTAGTGGTATTAGATGCTCTAACTTATGCGGGAAATATTCATAATTTAGCCTCGGTGATAGGAAAAGAGAATTTCCGATTTATTCAGGGGGACATAAGCGATCGCTCTTTGGTAGATGAAATAATTTTGGCAGAAAATATAGACACCATAGCCCATTTTGCTGCCGAATCTCACGTTGATCGTTCTATTACCGGGCCTGCTGCATTTGTGCAAACTAATGTTGTAGGAACTTTTACTTTATTAGAAGCTTTTCGTCAACATTGGGAAGCAAAATCCCAACCTGATAATTATCTCTTTCTTCATGTTTCTACCGATGAAGTTTATGGTAGTCTGACAGCAGATGATCCAGCATTTTCGGAAACTACAGCCTATAGTCCTAATAGTCCCTATTCAGCATCAAAAGCTGGCAGTGATCATTTAGTTCGCGCTTATTATCATACCTATAAATTACCCACAATTATCACCAACTGTTCCAATAATTATGGAGCCTTCCAATTTCCTGAAAAACTAATTCCCCTAATGTGCATTCATATTTTAACTGGTAAAGAATTACCCGTTTATGGAGATGGGAAAAATGTCCGTGATTGGCTATATGTGGGTGATCATTGTCGTGCTTTAGATGTCGTTATTCACCATGGCAAACCAGGAGAAAATTATAATATTGGTGGCAATAACGAAGTTGAAAATATTAGTCTTGTCCAAAATTTATGTCAAATTATGAATGAGTTAGTCCCAGATTTACCAGTATATCCAGCAGAAAAATTAGTTACTTTTGTGAAGGATAGACCTGGACATGATCGAAGATATGCCATTAATGCTAATAAGCTAAAAACAGAATTGGGTTGGACTCCATCTGTAACAATCACTGAAGGTTTGCGTTTAACCGTAGAATGGTATCTCAATAATCGTGATTGGTGGAAACCTTTGTTAGAGGGTGTCTAATACCAATTCTCGATAAAGATACGCTCGATTTCGGGATTTTTTTACGAACCGGAGAGATACAGAGATCACAGAGAAAGAAAAAATGGTAAAATCCTTACATCTGATTTAGGAAAGTTAGATCCCCGACTTCTCTAAAGAAGTCGGGGATATTGTTGTTCATAACTAATTTAGGATTAATATAGCCGTAGATAATAGCGTTAAGACCTAAAAGACTTTTAAAACTGTCACTTATCACCTATTATATACAGCAGTTTGCGAAGTTATGAGGTACACATTTTGCGGGCAAGACTTGTACTGACCTTGTTGTTCGCGTAGCGTAGCGTTAGCCATAGTATGCCCGCACCACAAAAGTTTGATTATGGTTGTACCTCATTTGAATGAAATATGCTGTATATTCATCCCAAAATGTCTAATGATGGATGGGAAATTTAGATTGCAGGAGATTTTTTACAGCTAATTCTAAATCATGTTCTTTGAGTAGAGATTCTCCCATAATCACCGTTTGGACACCAGCTTCAGCCACAAAAGATAAATCTTCAGGAGTTTCTATTCCTGATTCGCTAATAACTAAAATGCCTAACTTTTGGAGTTGCGATCGCCTAGCGTCCATTAATTCCTGAGTGATGTGAATATTACTACTAAAATCACTGTAACTCTGGTTATTAATAGAAATTATCCGAGCATCTTCTAATTCTAGAACCCTATCCAAATCATGTAAATTATTGACTTGAATAATAGCATTCATCCCTAAGTAGTAAATAACTCGTAAAAAGTTTTTTAATTCCTTATCTGTAAGAATAGCAGCTATTAATAATACTGCATCTGCACCCGCCGAACGGGCTAGATAAATTTGGCAGGGATCAATAATAAAATCTTTGCAAAGTAGGGGTATTGCTACTCTATATCTAATCGCCCGAAGATGATCAAAACCTCCTTGAAAAAATTTTTTATCAGTAACTACAGATAAACAAGATGCTCCACCCCGTTTATAGGCTTGGGCAATAGTAACTGGCTCAAAATCTGGTCTAATTAAACTGTGATAAAAAGATGATTTTTTAACTTCTGCAATTAAGCTAGGTTTATAAATACTCTGCTGTAAAGCCGTGGAAAAGTCTCGCACAGTGGGAGCAGAACTTAATTGACGTTGTAAAGAAGCCCAGGTCATGTCTTGTTGCATTTTTGCAACTTCTAGCTTTTTGTGCCATATAATTTCTTGAAGTGTTACTGGCATCTGATGATTATGAATTGTACCTGGATAGATCATAAAATCCATATAATGGTGATTAATTCGGACTGTAACTTTACCTTTCCTTTTTCTTTAATCAAAAAAAGTTAAACATATCCAGTTTGAAAATTTAACCATTTTGATGGGATATTAGGAGTATGCACTTGAGTAAGTTACAATAAATCTGTTAATTTTTGCGAAAACCCTGACTAATTTTGTTGAGAATTTCCGAGTAAGCAGTTGGTTTTCAGCAATCTGATATAAGTACGATAGGGTATATAGTCTATGGGATTGTAACCAGCAAATTGTAAAACTAAAACACAAGCCCAAGAATATTTACCCGCTATAATTGCTTTGATGATTTGTTCTACTTGTTCAGTTTTAATTTTTTTGTTGATCGCCGCATTATATCCGCTAATATTTTGGTTCATAAATTGCACTCCTGTTTCTAAACAATAATCATTTGTAGCTGCAAGGATGTTTTTTAAATCTGATTATTTATTAATCCAATCGGCTGTCTTCTTTAAGACTACCTAAAATTCACATCCCAATACATGAGCTTTTTTTTGATCAACTTGATTATTTTTTTGATCTTATTTTTACATTTAATAAAATACCAGATTTTTAATTTTTTATGTGTAAACTTAGTCTAGTTGTTTTCTGCTAATTATTTGGCATAGTTAAATTAATTTACTTGAATTATCAAGCGTTTAGTCAGTTCTTTAATAATTTTAACAAGCAATGAATAATCCGTATAATTATCACCTACTCTCCAATCTTTGTTAACTATTATACATAAACTTTATTTATATTTTTTTAAAATTACTTCTAGGAATTACGCACTGTACAAATCAACTATGATGTGCATGAACGAAAATCCGTCGTTTCAGGCTTTTAGCGATTAACTTCTGTTCAATAGCTATCGCTTAAAAATCATCAAAAAATAATCTTAAAATGCCCCAAAACCATACCCCATATTTGGTTGATCCTGTCAATGCGTAAATCCTGACTTCTTACTTATGAAGGATGCTAAATAATTTATGGCAAATTAAAGCTAAAAATTTATTCCTCTAGACGGATGATTTTGTATATTGTTCCGTTGTTGAATGAAAATAAGACAAAATCTAGTAATATCGGCTAAATAACTGATAATTTAGCTATTTATTAGAAATCAGAACTAGAAGATCCCAAAAATATGGATTGACAATATCGCTACATTATGTATATACACTCAAGTGTTCACGTAACTCCATAAATCAGCAGATAAACAACAATTCTTGAGCTTATGCAACTAAGTTGAAATTCCTGAAATTTTGTTGATAAAATTCAGATGTATTCAAACTGAACTATAAAAACAGCAAAGAGAAATTATTGATATAGATAATTAACTCTTTGCTCTAGTTTTGTTAATTTTGTGTTGCCTATTGTTCAAATCATATCTATATTGATGAGTTAGTCACGTTGCGAATTTAGTAATAGTTAAAAACACGAATCTCTAGCAATTTCAATTATGTACCCAATATCAAAAAAAATAATTGTCATTGATCATGACGATATAAGTCGCAATTTTGTTTTAGATTCTCTTAAGTCTCATGGCTATTCTGTTATAGGGGCAAAAAATGGGCTGATGGGCTTGGAACTAACCAAAAAATTTCTCCCTGATTTGGTAGTTTGCGATTTAGTAATGCCAGATATGGATGGTTGTACTGTCTTAAGTAATTTACGGGCAGATCGTTTAACAGCAATTATTCCGTTTATTTTTCTGACAAATATTAATAGTAAAATATCCTGGCGAAAAGCTATGGAATGGGGAGCAGATGATTATTTAACTAAGCCTGTGCAGAGGGATGAGTTACTGCGAGCGATCGCTATTCGATTAGAAAAACAAGCTCTGTTAAGATATTGGTATGCTACAAATGCTCATCCAGCATTATTAACAGAATTACCCACTACATCCGTAAATTCTCAGTCAATTTTTCCTAATCTTCCCCATCTACAAAATATTTTTGATTATATTGAAGCTAATTATCATAAAGGAATTACTTTATCTGATGTGGCTGAAGCGGTGGGTTATTCTCAAGCCTATTTAACTAACCAAGTGGCTAAACAAACAGGCAAACCAATCAATGTTTGGATCGTTAAACGGAGAATGATTGCCGCCATATCTTTACTAGAAAATACTAATCAGACAATTGAAGAAATTGCGGCCAATCTTGGTTATCAAAATTCTTGTCATTTCTCCCGCCAGTTTCGCCAACATCATGGTTTATCGCCAGCAAATTGGCGCAAAAAAAATCAGTTAAACTCAGGTGCAAAAAATACTAAGTTGCAATTTCTCAAAAATACTTCAGAATTAGTTACACCCGTAGCTTTAGGGAGAAATTAAGGCAGGAGGCAGAGGAGAAGGATTAATCCTTTTTGTCCACAATCAAAAATATGCAAATTAAATTTTCCTCAGCTTAACAGGCTTTTACATCTTGCCCTAATTACTTTTGGAAGTAGTTAATTTTTGGATTAATAATTGTATTGATAAGGCGAATAAACCTAATGCAACTAAACCAAATATTCCCGCGCCCAAGGCTACTATACCTACTACTAAAGTTCGCACAGCAGAAGCAATATTAATCACGGTTTGGTTGTCAGAATGGGTAGGTTTATTGGCAAAAGTCGTAGCGATCGCTATCATTAAAGAATAGGCAGCAAAGGAAAATCCTCCCGATATAATAGACCCAGTTACACAACGTAAAGGAGTTATTTCTACCTGAGTTGAACTATCTGCTGCTGGTGTTTGTTGTGGTTGATTCATAACAGTGTTAGTAATAAATTAGGCGATTTTAATTCCATGTTTAATTGTTCGGGTCACAAACAATTCTAAATCCTCATCAGGAATAGCTTCTCGTATGCGCTGCTTGACTATTTCTCCTTGGGCTTGAGATTCAACAATGGCAAAAACTGAAGGGCCTGAACCTGACATCATTGTACCTAAAACCCCGGCTTGACTAGCGAATAATTCCCGTAATTGCAAAACTTGGGGATAGGCTGGTAATACAACTTTTTCTAAATCATTATGTAATTCTTGAACTATTTTTGTGGTGTTCTTATTTGAAATGGCTTTAACCATAGCTTCGGAATGAAAAGCAGTTGCACGAGCTGCTAAACCTTCTGAATCTTGAATGTAGTTAATCCCAAATAATTGGCGGTAGGTTTTGTATGCCCAAGGTGTAGAAACTTCTAAACTGCGATATTTAGCTAAGACTATATGTAAATTATCTAAACTTTGTAGGGGTGAAAGTTGTTCACCTCTACCAGTAGCGATCGCTGTTCCTCCACCAATACAAAATGGTACATCTGAACCCAGAATAGCACCTAATTCTTCCAATTCTGATTGAGTTAATCCTAAATCCCAAAGTAGATCCATTCCTACTAATACTGCTGCGGCATTTGTCGAACCTCCAGCTAAACCAGCAGCCACAGGAATATGTTTTTTAACAGTTATATCCACCCCACCAAAATTACTATAGGCATCGGGAAATTTTTCCGCCATTAATGCGGCTGCTTTATAAACTAAATTAGTTTTATCTGTGGGGACTTGGGGATGATCACAATAAACGCGGATATTTTCAGTACTGGCAGCATGGATATCAATTTGGTCAGATAAATCTATACTTTGCAGTATCATCGCTAACTCATGATACCCGTCAGGGCGACTACCAATAATTTCTAAATACAGATTGATTTTTGCAGGTGCAATTAAGCTATAGGAACGCATAACAGGAGATGATTAACGGTTGACGGTTGACGGTTGACAGTTGACAGCCAACACAAAAGATAATGACAACAGATTGCAGATCCATGAGGTACAGAATCTAAATTGAAACCTATACACAAAGTCAATTTTACTCCTGTACGGGCGAACGGCCGTTTGTCCCTCCTGACTCCTGACTCCTGCCCTCTGCCTCATTTCCGATTATATTTACCAGTGATACCCATTGTGCAACGCTAAGGTCTTCGGCGCGGACTTGGGGATTTATTTCTAATTGTTCCAGTAATTGCGTCAGGTGATCTCGTTCAATTACCGATTGCAAATTATTTCTTAACATTTTGCGCTTCGACCCAAATCCCAATTTCAACAGATTTTCTAGCTTTTTGGGGTCATTAGCCGAAATTTCTATTTGTTTCGGAGTCAACCGGACTACAGCAGAATCCACCTTTGGTGGTGGATGAAATGCCGCAGCCGGAACTGTACAAATTAAATCGCAATCTGCTAGATATTGCACCCTCACCGACAACGCCCCAAAAGTTCGAGAACCAGGTTTAGCATATAATCTTTCTGCTACTTCCTTTTGAATTAACAACACAATAGAATCAAAAGGTTGGGGGTTAGGATTGGCAATAGTTCCTAGTAACTTTTCAATAATTGGCCCCGTGATATTATAAGGAATGTTAGCAACAACTTTATTTTGCTTTTGAAAATTAGGAAAAGCTGTTAATTGGGACGGTAAATCAAGGGTGAGAAAATCACCCTGTAGAAGTAGGAAATTTTCTTTTTCACCGATTTGTTTTACCAGTAATTTACATAAATCTCTGTCAATTTCTACAGCCAGTAAAGATTGCACCAATGGTAATAACCGCCGGGTTAAAATTCCCGTACCAGGACCTATTTCCAAGACTTTATCAGTCTTTTGACAATTAGCCGCTTGGACAATTGCATTGAGAGCTTTATCACTTTTTAACCAATGTTGAGCAAACTGTTTACGAGGTTGAATCATAGTAAACAAAAATCAGTAAGTATCAATTATGTCTTTTTTATTCCCTGACTACAGGAGTAAACATGGGGAATCAAAGCGGATTTCTATAGCAACTTACCTGATGACAGAAGTTCCCCAGTCACCCAGCCCCAAAAATGCTAGTGTAGGAGGTGAAAATCAATTTGTGATTTCTTTGTGTTTTCCCGTAACTACCCTGCTGTATTCCTGAGTTTAGCTGTTTTACTATCCTTAACAGCCTGTACTAACAGTCCATCTGCCAAAAATCTAGAACAATCATTAGCTGCTGATCCTCAGTTGCAAAATAGTCCTGCTCCTTTTGGCAAACCTCAGAGTCAGCAAGTAACACCAAACCCAAACACATCAACAATTCAGTTACCTGCTGATTTTCCCCCAGATATTCCCGTTTATGCCAATGCCAAATTAGAGGAAGTTACACCAACTAATTTTGAAAATAAAATATCAATTCGCTGGCAAAGTGCAGATCCTAGTAATATAATCACTAGCTTTTATCGTCAACAATTTCAGGCTAAAAACTGGGAAATTGTCCAACAACCTCAAGACGATATCGAGGGTGCTTTTACAGCTAAACGGAATAATTTAGTTATCAACGTCACAATTAAACCACAAACCGTTACCAAAGCTGAACCCAATCAACCCCAAACAGCTACTAAATTAGTAATTGAATATTCCCCTAATTCTCAAAGTACGGCCAAAAACCCAGTTAACCCACCCAGCGATACTCAGTTTATTGGTCCAAAATTACCTCAGACTAATAATACTCAGGTAATCACCCAACCAACTACCCAACCGGAGATATCCGCAGCACAAGAATTTGTTGATATTCAAAAAGCGCCTCCAGAATGGCGAAGCCTTCGGCAAGCACAGCTAACGCATATTCAAGACTTAGCGGCATTGGGCGTTTTATCCATTGAACCCAAAACAAACGAATTTATCCCTGATAAAATTATTACCCGTCGAGAATATGCCCGCTGGTTAGTTGCCGCTAATAATGCCATGTATGCTAAGAACCCAGCCAAACAAATTCGGTTAGCATCCTCCAGCACTCAACCAGCTTTTAGGGATATCTTAGCCAAAGATCCTGATTTTCCCGTCATTCAGGGATTAGCCGAAGCAGGGTTAATTCCCAGTGCTTTGTCTGGAGATGCCACAGCAGTTTTATTTCGTCCCGATGCACCGCTAACGCGAGAACAATTGTTATTGTGGAAAGTTCCTTTAGATACCCGTCAAGCTTTACCCGCAGCCAATTTAGAAGCCGTTAAACAAACATGGGGATTTCAAGATGCAGGTAGCATTGAACCAAAAGCATTAAGAGCAGTTTTAGCTGATTTCCAAAATGGCGAACAATCGAATATTCGCCGAGTTTTTGGCTATACAACCCTATTCCAACCGAAAAAACCCGTTACTCGCGCTGAGGCTAGCGCGGCCTTATGGTATTTCGGTACTCAAGGTGAGGGAATGTCAGCTACAGAAGCTTTAAAACTCAAAGACAGGTGAAAATAAGAAGAAGGCAGGGTAGCAGAGGAGAAAATTATCTTCTTATTCCTTCCTTCTTCCTTGATCTTTCCTCCTGAACTCCTGCCTTCTCCTACATTGACTCTAAATAACGCCTTAGCTTACTACTAAACCAATCAATAACTGTCACTACTATTAATAGCACTAACATCATAGTTGTAGCTTTGGTATATTCAAACCCATCTATATAACTTTTTAACTGAAAACCTATACCTCCAGCACCAACTACTCCTAAAACCGAAGCCGCACGGATGTTATATTCAAACATCCATAGGGTATAACCTAAACCTAACGGTAATATTTGCGGTAATATCCCATACTGGGCAATTTGGATTCTAGATGCACCTATAACTTGTAAAGATTCTAAGGAACGATGGTCTACTGATTCTATAGCTTGTTGATAAAATTTTGCAAGATAGCCAATGGTATATATTGATAATGCCAATGTGCCGGCGGGTGCGCCCAAACCTGTTGCAGCAACAAAGATTAAACCTAAGATAATTGACGGTACAGAACGAACAGCATTTTGTAATAAGTTGGCTATCCATCTTAACCATAAAGGGGCGATATTA
Organism: Cuspidothrix issatschenkoi CHARLIE-1; assembly: GCF_002934005.1. Lineage (GTDB taxonomy): Bacteria > Cyanobacteriota > Cyanobacteriia > Cyanobacteriales > Nostocaceae > Cuspidothrix > Cuspidothrix issatschenkoi. Next base: position 30,793 of record NZ_PGEM01000004.1, read on the forward strand.
CTGGCACTAGCTATGGCAATTGGTAATGATAAAATTGCCCCTATGGATGTTCCCCATATAGACATCTGTACAGTCTCAATTAATCCTTTAACCGCAATATTTAAAACTTTCCAATCGGGAGGAAATAACCGAGAAATAAAATCAATAATATAAGGACTACTATCTTTCAGTAGTTCAAAATCAACTTTTAACCCCTGTAATGCCCAAATATAAACCCCTATCATAAATAGGAGAACAAGTAGAGGAATAAACCAAGGATAACGATTTAAAAATTGCAGACAATAACTATTCTTCATGGTTATTTATTGATATAGGAAAACTTCTCTTGTAAATTGTCGCATTTACCATCATAAATAACTTTTCCACTATCTAAAATTATTGCTCTTTCGCCATATTTTGTCGCTAGGGATAAGTCATGTAAAACAGTTATGATAGTTAAACCTTGTTGATGTAATTCTGCTAAAGTTTCCATTACTTGCTGTGAAGCAATTACATCTAGTCCTGTTGTGGGTTCATCAGCTAAAAGTATTTGTGGAGATTGCATTAATGCGCGAGCTATGGCTACTTTTTGTTGTTGTCCACCACTCAATTGACCAGTTTTTTGATACATTTGTTCTTTTAAACCTAATTGTGTTAATAATTCTAATGCTAATGTGCGATCGCGTTGAGGAAATCCAAATAAAGTTTGTTGGGTTTTTCTCACTCCCAATTTGCCACATAATACATTATCAATAGCTGATAATTGGCGAATTAATCCCCCTCCTTGAAATAACATCCCCACATCTCGACGAATTTGGGTTAAATTTTCTTTTGTCAGAGAAACACCATTAACTTTAATTTGTCCTTGCACTAAAGACACTAAACCAACAAAAGATTTCAATAATGTTGATTTCCCTGCACCATTTAAACCTAATAAAACTACAAATTCTCCTTGATTAATTTGACAGTTAATATTATTCAAAATTGGCCGCTGTAGAGATGAAACATAATCTGACTCTACATGAGAACATTCAATACAATTCACGTTGCTTTTAGATAAATTGGATAAATGGAAATTGGTATTTGCTATTTGGTAAATAGTCATAACTAAACCTGCTGACAAAATATCATAAACTATAAGATCCCAGACAGCACTTTTTCCTGTGAAATGTCGAGGTTCTAAATTCTCATCAACCATAGCTATAGCGATTATAATTAGGACATTAGATAATCTTCATTTATAAGAGTTTAGCAATGCTAAACCCTTACTAATTATAATTTTTACGTCCTAATCTTAGTGGCTGTGGCTATAATTTATCGAAGGTAGAAGAGGGTGAACCCAAAGCATGATTTGTTCCTCCTGCTTCCTTTAAGGTTCTATCCCTGCATTTTTTAACGCTTCCCTCGCTGGTTTAAGATGGCGATTATGATCAACTCTCACCAATTCGGTAGAATTATATAAGCTAGTGAGCAATTGATTATTTTCTGATTTATTCAGCTTTAATAGAGCATTAATTAACTTTTCTCTCATTAAAACTGGAACATCATCATCAATAGCAATACCATGGGCAGGAACACCAGAAATCTTATGTAAAACTCTAACTTTATCTCTATTTTCTGCGGCTAAATAAGGGGGAAAAAGAGCATATTCTGATACTACAGCTACATCCGCTTGACCTCTAACTACTGCATCTAAGGCTTTGCTGTAATTACCACCATAACTAATTCTACCAAAGAAACTATCTAAACTATCTCGATTAGGAATAAAACCCTGTTTTACTAACTCACTTACTGGAAAAATAAACCCAGAACCAGAGGTAGGAGAAGTAAAAGCCATATTTTTTCCTCTGAGTTGTTCTAAAGTTGCTTTGGCAGAATTTTTACTTTTTAATGGACTATTCTTGGGAACAACAAAAACAGAATTATAAGTGTATCTACCAGAGTAATTTTTGCGAACTTCCGCCAAATATAAACGAGAATTTGCTAATTGTTCAGCTTTCAACGCGGGACGGCTGCTTAAAAATGCTACATCAGCACGATTAGCTCTTAAAGCTTCTACTGCGGCTGTATCATCACCAACTTGCGCTTTGACAGGAATTCCTATTTCTTTGGATAAAAATGCAGCTACATTATTAGCCTTATTTTGCAAGTCGGTAGAATCAGAACGACTAGGAAAAACTATAGTTAAAGTTTTCATTTTTTGAACAACTAAGCGTGGTGCTAGTTGATTTACAGGAGAGTTAGCAACGGCTATTTCCATAGAACCTAAACCACTGAAAACTGTACTAGTCAAGGCTAACAATCCTACACCCACACCCCATAACCCTTGTTTGCCCATGGTCATTTTTCTACTCCACCAAGAATAATTTTCAATATTTTTGCAAATTACTTGCAATTACTTCTAAAAAAAACTTTAGATCTTTTAAGAATAAAAGTCAATAAGGTAGAAATTTTTTATGTCAGGACTAATACAATTCTTCATATAAATGGGTTAAATTAAGTCGTGTTAAAGCGAAGAAAGTCCATAGGGATATGTCACATAAATTTTATAAAATCAATGTACTTGAACTTTGGGGTACCAGCATCTTGCCCGTAGTACCGCTTATTTATCCTTTTATTTATCCTTCTGTTTTTTCACGGCCATTTCTTTCACATTTAATACTTTCTTCTAGTGCCTCTATTTGTTCACGACGGGCTTCTAATTCCAAACTACGACGAGCTAAATCTTGATTTTGTAAAGTTAGATTTTGCTGCCAACTTTCGACTTTTTCAGCTTCTTGTTTAAGAAATTCAGGAGTAATTCCTGTAGAAAGATAGGTTTGAACTAAATTAATTACCCATGGGGTAGCATCTTCAAATCTTTGAATTTCACCTGTGGGAGATAGTTCAACTAATACTAATAAGTTATTACTGATAGCATTAGCTTTTCCCAAAAGAATTAAAGTTTCTATGGCTAACACCACGCTATCGCTGTCGGCAATTGTTAACCAAAAATTTTCTGATTCTTGACGGGCTAATAAATGTAATTGATATTGATCTAAAAAAGCATTTTTATGTACTTGAGCTAGATATAACATAATTTTTAGGGAATAGGGAATAGGGAATAGGGAATAGGTAAGAGGGAGGGAATAGGGAATAGGGAATAGGGAATAGGGAATAGGTAAGAGGGAATAGAAAATAATCACCAATTACCAATCACCCATTATACCTAATAATAAACTACACAGGCGATAGCTAAGACAACGTTTGCAGACGTATGCGTAAAATCTCTGCTTGTTTTTGGGCTTCTGCTAATGTCTCTCTGGCAGTTTGAACTACATCTGCGGGTGCTTTATCTACAAACTTAGAATTGCTTAATCTAGCACTTAAAGATTGTGCTTCCGCTTCAGCTTTTTGCAAGCTTTTCTCTAATTTTGCCCGCACAATTTCAATATCTACAACACCTTTTAAGGGGATGACTACCTGTACGGTCCCGACAACACCCGCAATGGAATTTTCTTTTTCTGGCGGTGGTGGTAATTCTGTTTCTATAGGTGTTTCTGCGACTATTGCAGTGGGTGTTTCACTGGGTGGGAAGTATTTCGCTAACAACTTCCCTCTAGCTTCAGCATTGAGTAAATAGCGAATGATAAACCAGCCGGTATAACCCAAACCAATGATTTCAAAGCTAGTACCAAATAAGGGAATATCTAAAACAGTATTACCCACAAATGTACCTACTCGCAAACTAATTAAGGCGATAATAGTAATAGCAATGATTTTAATGCCATCCAAATATTTAGGATATTCATTATATTCATTATCTACAACTGGTAGAATTTCTTCTGGAGTAATAACTGGACTAACATTAACATTGGCATCAACAATTGTTAAAGTTTCTACCTTGGCTAAATCTTGAATATAAGCCTGTCCAGCAGTGAGAATAAATATTTCACTTTCGCTTTCACTTTGTAAATTGGCAGTAATTTTTACCCCTGGTTTAATATCTGCTTCTGCCCGTAAATTGCGAATTGTGCGAATTGTGCCAATCAATAAATCAAACTGTGTTTCTAAGGCTGAATCAATCAAGTTTTCATCGGCTTCAGGATAGGTTTGTAAAGGCAAAAGTTGGGGATTTTCTGCAGGTTGTTGGGTGAGAGTTTGCCAAATTTCCTCTGTAATGTGGGGCATAAAGGGATGGAGTAATTTTAAAATCCCTTCGAGAATATAGGCAATGATTTGTTGGGCAACTTTGCGAGATGTAGGTTCTGCATCTTTCTGTAATCGGGATTTAACTAATTCAATATACCAATCACAGAAATCACCCCAAATAAATTCATAAAGTCCCTTTGCTGCTTCACCTAACCCATAATTATCAATGTCATGATTAGTTTGTTTAACAACTTGGTTGAAACGGGAAACAATCCATTTATCACTTAATTCTGTGGGAATTGGTTGACCTAATTGGGCTGGAGTTTGTCCATCCAAATTCATCATTACAAATCGGGCAGCATTCCACAACTTATTGGCAAAATTGCGAGAAGCTTCGACCGAAACAGATTCATCTTTTTTTCGGTCATATTCTAAACGAATATCTTGACCAGCGCCCGCTACTTCCTTAATTAAGGTATAGCGTAAAGCATCAGTTCCATATTTAGTAATCAACAATAAGGGGTCAATGCCATTATTTGCTGATTTGGACATTTTCTTATTATTTTCATCCCTGACTAAACCATGAATGTACACAGTTTTAAAGGGCATTTTTCCAGTAAAATGTGTACCCATCATGGTCATTCTGGCTACCCAGAAAAAGATAATATCAAAACCAGTAACTAAGGTAGTGGTGGGGTAATATGTCGCTAAATCTTGAGTTTCCTCTGGCCAACCTAACGTGGAAAATGGCCACAGTCCCGAAGAAAACCAAGTATCTAAAACATCGGGGTCTTGAACTAATTTTACATCTTCCCCAAATTGCAATTTGGCTTTTTCTAAAGCTTCCTCTTGATTACGGGCGACGAAATAAGGGGTAGAGTCGGTAATTTCTCCCTCAGTTTCGCTGACAGCATACCAGGCGGGGATTTGATGCCCCCACCACAACTGACGAGAAATACACCAATCACGCAGATTTACCAACCAATCACGATAAACTTTAGACCAGCGTTGAGGAACAATTTCGGGGGAATCTTGGGTATCAAGGAAATCTAAGGTTTTATCAGCTAGGGGGCGGATTTTCACAAACCATTGAGTAGAAAGCAAAGGTTCAACAGGGACTTTTCCGCGATCGCTATAGGGTACTGTATGCTTATATTCCTCAACCTTGACTAAAACGCCCCCAGCTTCTAAACGGGCTACCAGATTTTTCCGCGCCACAAAGCGGTCTTGACCTTGAAAATCACCAGCATTTTCATTGAGTGTGCCGTCCTTATTCATAATATTAATGAACGGCAAATCATGACGTTTCCCCATTTCAAAATCATTGGGGTCATGGGCAGGTGTCACCTTAACGCAACCTGTCCCAAAAGTCGCGTCTACTAATTCATCACCAATAATGGGGATTTCCCGGTTCATAATTGGTAAAGTTACGGTTTTCCCAATCAGGTGTTTATATCTGTCGTCATGGGGATTAACCGCCACACCTGTATCACCTAACATGGTTTCTGGGCGAGTTGTCGCCACTTCCAGAAAGCCCGAACCATCGCTGAGGGGATAACGGAAATACCACAGATTCCCATTTATTTCCTTGGGTTCTACTTCTAAATCAGACACCGCCGAACCAGAAGCGGGACACCAATTCACTAAATAATTACTACGATGAATTAATCCTTCTTCATGAAGGCGAATAAATGCTTCTAAAACAGCTTTCGATAAACCCTCATCTAAAGTAAAGCGTTCCCGCGTCCAGTCTACGGATACCCCGAAACGTTTTAACTGGTTAATAATTGTCCCACCAGATTCCGCTTTCCATTGCCAAGCCCGTTCTAGGAACTTTTCCCGCCCCAAATCATGGCGAGTTTTACCTTCGGCTTTGAGTTGCTTTTCTAAAATCGTTTGTACTGCAATGCTGGCGTGGTCAGTTCCCGGTAGCCACAGGGTGTTACGTCCCTTCATGCGGTGGTAACGGACAAGGGTATCAATAATAGCCCCCTCAAAGGCGTGACCCATGTGCAGACTGCCAGTAACGTTAGGTGGAGGGATAACGACGCAGTAGGGTTCGCCTTTGTGGTTGGGGTCAGCTTTGTAAACTTGATTGTCTTCCCAGAATTTTTGCCATTTGGCTTCTGTGGAGAAGGGTTCGTAAAGACTGGGGAGATTAGGAATAGTTACGGTCATGCTGGGAATAATAATTGGATGACAACTTTAATCAATTTTGCCATAGCCTTGGAAAACCGTAAGGATTCAGAGTTGATCACTTTGTGTGTATATGGGAATAATATTTGATTCTTGAAAAGATACGTAGGGTGCGTTATGTTATCGCTAACGCACCATTATCAAGGGTTTGGTGCGTTACTGATCTCATCCTAAAGCACCCTACAATACTACAAGGGTTTGGATATCATCAAAACTCATTTTCATACATCAAATCAGCAACGCCACAAATCATAGTTCAGACATTATTCAGATGCTAATAATTCCCGAATTATCCGAGTTATAGCCTTTTGAGTAACACGGGTGGCAATTTGTTGACCTAAAAGTTGTACTCCAGGATTAACAATGATTTGGGCTAATTGGGGAGCTAATTTTGTCGCATCAAAGCCTTTAGTTTCTCGCAAAATCCCGGCGATCCGTTTAATATATTCTAGGGTTTGTTGTTGTTCAACGGTAGCTGAGGGAATTTGGTTTACTGCTGTTATTCCTACTCTTTCTCTGAGTAGATAAGTGAAGTTATGCAGGGCATTTTTACTAACAGCATCTATACTGTAGAAAAATTCATCAACTAATCTATCCCTAATAAATGAACCGCGTTCAGAAGAGAGAAATTCTACTCCTTGATTGACAACTAAGTTGAGATCATATTCTTGGTTACTACGGGCATTTTTTAACAAGTTTTCCAAACGATTCCAACGGAATTTACCATCTTTAAACAGCAATTCTTTTAATGAAGTTCTTAACTCATCGGCGGGATCTGTTAATAGCCGTTTAGCAACATAAGGATAGGCTTCACTGAGAACTTTGAAATTGGGATCTATATAAATGGCAATCCCTTCTAAAGTCACAAGAGAACGAATAATTAAAGCGTAATAGGGTGGTACACGGAAGGGATATTCATACATTAAAGCCGATAAATCATCGGTGATGCTTTTAATATTTAGATCCGCAACACTTGCACCTTGGGCATTAGCAAATACCTTCGCAAAGGCTGGAATAATAGGGGTGAGATCGGTTTCTGGACTGAGAAATTCTAACTTTACATAGTCCTTGGCTAAACTATCAAATTCTCGGTTAACGACGTGAACAATGGCCTCAATTAAACCATAACGTTGGGGAGGTTTAACTTCGCTCATCATGCCAAAATCGAGATAAGCTAATTTACCATCCATCGTCGCTAATAAGTTACCTGGATGGGGGTCAGCATGGAAAAATCCATGTTCTAATAACTGACGCAAAGAACACTGGACACCAATTTCAATTAAATATCGGGCATTGATTCCTAATGCGGCAATTTTTTCCGGTTGAGTTAATTTGATCCCGTTAATCCACTCCATCGTTAAAACGCGACGGTTGGTGTATTCCCAGTAAATTTTTGGTACATAAATATCTTTCATGTGACCATATAATTCAAAAAAGCGTTCTGCATTTTCGCCTTCATGAATGTAATCCATTTCTTCAAAAATGCGATCGCCTAACTCATCCAAAATCCCGACTAAATCACTACGAACTCGTTTCACGTTGCGCTGTACCCAGCCAGCCAAATTCCGCAAAATATACAAATCTATAGTAATTCGTTCCCGTAAATCTGGGCGCTGTACTTTAATTGCAACTTCTTCTCCAGTTTTCAATTTTCCTTTGTATACCTGTCCTAAAGAAGCCGCCGCAATTGGTTGAGGAGACAATTCTGCATAAACTTCTGTCGGTGGCGCTCCCAATTCTTCCTCAATAAACTGATAAGCTATTTCATTAGGAAAAGCTGGTAATTGATCTTGGAGTCTTGTTAATTCTTCTAAATAAGTTGGCGGCACTAAATCTGGTCTAGTAGATAGGGCTTGACCGATTTTAATGTAAGCTGGCCCCAACTTTGTTAATAATTCTCTGAGTTGAACGGCGCGACGACGTTCATTTTTAACCACAATTTTCCATTGCTTATCCCACCATAAGCCAAAGGCAAAGGAAAGAGTTGGTTGTAAAACCGTCAAAATCCGCCGAAAAACCTGCAAAAATTGTCTACTATATTGTGCTTGTATTTCTACAGGATCATATAGCACCGTCTCCGGTTCTGACCCCATTGTCAACCGCGCCCTATGTCTTGGTTGTCGAGAAACTTCCGCCGATTTAATTACTAAAGTCTCCGTACTTTGTGCCGCTACTACTTCAATTACGGACAATTCGCCTCCGCGACTGTCCTCCTGACTTGTTCGAGAACTAGGGGGAAGTGTCTTAACCATCATGAAGAAGCCACCAAATATATCAACGTTGTTAAATATTGTAACAATATCTTGTCTTTGCGGGATATTTTCCCTTGAAATTATTATCTGTCATAGCAGAAGGCAAGGGGTAAGAGTGAAACCCTTGCTATGATTAGTTTTAGGGTGCGTCAGATATCAGAAATCTGTTTATTTACATGATTTATGCAGTCTGACATGGTTGGCGGGCTTGCCGAACCACACCCCACCAATGTTCCAGTTGCGTAAGTTCTATTGTTGATGGATGATTCCCGCTACAAACAAATATTCTGACTCGGTGACTCGGTGACTCCTGAATTCTTACTCTAAAATTTTAATTTGAATTTGGTGCAAACGTGGACCAATAATTGAGATAATCGTAAATTCCAGATTTTCATAATTGAATATTTCTCCTTTATTGGGTATTTTCTGCCATTGATAAAGTAAAAATCCGCCTAAAGTTTGATATTCTCTAGTTAAAGGTAAATTGAGCTGCAAAACTTGATTAACTTCTTCTAAATAAATTTGTGCTTGTACTAAAAATGTCTGTTTATCTAACATTTGAATCAATAATTCATCACGACTATCAGTTTCACCAGCATTACCAATAATTTCGGCAATAATATCTTGAATAGTTACCAATCCCACCGTACCACCAAACTCATTCACAACCATCACCATCGCTGGTTTCTCGTGCTGCATCATGGGCAAAAGTTCACTTAAAAGAGTCTGTTCTGGAACAAATCGCGGGGAATGCATCCAGGTTTTAATTTCTGTCTCTGGTGTGATTTTTCCTAAAGCTAAAGGTGGTGCCAAATCTTGGAAGTAAACTATACCGCGAATGTCGTCCAATGATTCCCCAATGATGGGATAACGGGAGTGACCTGTAGATATAATTTCTTTAAGTAATGTGTGAAATGTGGCGTTGATGGGTAGGGCAATGATGCTAGTTCGGGGAATCATGATATCTTCAGCAGTAATATCGCCAAATTCAAAGACATTATTTAATAGTTCCCGTTCTGCATTTTCCAAACCTGTAGATTCTCTTTCGGTAGAGATAATTAATTGTAATTCTTCTGGTGTGACTGGCGGTCGCCAACTTTGACCTGTGTATTCAATTCTAAATAATCTTAATAGCCAATAGTTTGATTGATTCAAGATCCAAATAAAAGGACTGAAAAAACGGACTATTGCTTTCACTGATGGGGCTAAAAATCTCGCTAACTTTTCTGAATACAACATTGCTACTGATTTAGGAAATAATTCTCCTAAAACAATTTGCAGATAAGCAATGGCAAAAAAGGCAATGGGGACTGATATAGAATGAGCTAATAAATAATTAAATCTCAAAAATAAAGGCCAGGACTCAAACCATTGATCTACTAAGACCGCTATTGTACCTTCTCCAATCCAACCTAGTGCCAAACTAGAAAGGGTAATACCTAATTGGGCGGTGGATAGTAGTCTATCAATACTCTTTTGTAATGTTTCTACAGCGATCGCTCCTAAATCCCCAGTTTGTACTAACTGTTGGATACGAGTTCGCCGCACTGTCACCATGGAAAACTCTGCCATCACAAAAAAGGCATTGATAGCAATCAGCACTAGCACGCTAAATAACCGCAGCCCCACATCTGTCAAACTTAAGGTAGAAAAAGCACTCACTGTCTAAGTAGTCTAGAATTTACCCGATGGAAAAAGGTGGAAATTTTGGCTTTTTAAACTGAAGTCTAAAAAACACAATTCCCAAATCGGAAATTGAAAGTTAATTTGTTTTCTCTACAGGAATATCCGACAATTGTAACTTGAGTTTTTGAGTCGGGTAATCCGTCAAAGACAGAGATATCTGTTTCACATCATCAAGTAAAGTGGTAGGAATACTAATTGTACCTTTAAATTCGCTACTTTTGCTAGGTAATTCGGCGGGTAAGCCTTCCGTAATTCCGCTTAACGTTCTGCCTTTATCGTCAATGATATCTAAAAAACTATAGAGAAACCTGACAGAATCACCACTTTTGTTCTGCATATTTACTCTTAGCAATAAATCACCACCCGAATAGCGCACAGATTTTACAGACATAATTACGCCTTCACTTTCAGCAACCACGGGAAAACCTGGTTGAATAGTTTCTTCTGCGGGTTCAGGGGTGTCCTTGGGTTGTGGCTTATTAACTTGAATATTTTCTTCATCTTCTAACTTTTCTGCTTTATTATCCTGGTTTTTATCCCTGATTCTGGCTTTAACAACTTTAAGAATATCTTCTTCTTTGAGAAAAGTTGTACTTTCTTGTTCTGGATTATTACCTTTATTGCTTTTAAATTTCGCCACAGGACGACCATCAGGCGTAGTGACCCCTTTAAGTGCCATACTTCCCAAGGTAAATCCTAAAAAACCACTAGCAGAACCTGCTCCCAACATCAGGGTTAACAAAATTAAAGTTAATAGTACAGTGGTATTATTTTTCATCTAAACCTCCAGGAGACCCCCACCAAAACTGTACTCAGTTTGGTGATGGGAGGAATGGAGGGTTAATTGTGAAACGTCCCTTGAGTAATTTTGTGCGCCAGCACAAACAATAAAAGGGACAGTTGAGCAATTAACAAATCTTTGATTTTCCATATTCGTAACTGTCTTTGTGAATTGATTTACTGGATTAATTAGGAAAGAGTGGTCTTTTTTCAGTGTCTAAAACAAATACTTTGGACAGAATATTTTGCTCCGAAGAGCCTCCCATTTCTGGGGTAATGTTAGCTTTGACAATGTTAGAGGTCGGTAACTATCTTAAAAGCACTGGTTTAACCCTTAAGCCTGTTTAACTTTTAAGTTCTAGAGCAGGGAACTAGCTACGCATTCCCTGGTAGGTCTTTAACTCTTACCTCTAACGTAGTTCCGTTAAGAACTGAGTCTGATCAACTAGGCTTTTACAAGCCCTCACTTACCCGAAGGGAAGTGATGGGTGGTTGACCCGAGTCTAGTTATTACACAGCGAAAATAGGAATTGAGATTTAGTTACTATATATGCTACTAGGGATTTTTAAATTTGGCTTTGCTAGGACTGGCAAAATCTGCCCCCAGGTGTTATTTATCTGGAAACTGAACTACGGTCAAAATCTGCAACTGTTTTTAATGATAGTTTACAGGTTGCCAAATTATGGTAGGATGGTGTAATGTGGTCATAGTCAAAGTCATAAACTAATGACTAAACAGCAAATACCAGGTTAAATTCCTAGTAAACACGCGCCTTTGGCCGATTGGGGAGGCAACGAACTCATAATTCGTCTTCAGGCTGGTTCGATTCCAGCAGGGCGCACTTTAGACCTATTCAATTGCTCCATTACCTTTACCTGGACACAATTCATCTATCCAAGCGATAAAAGAACTACCAAGAGGAGATAAGGCTGAGGGAATAGTATTAGTGATTCTTTGTGATGAGTATGCACGCTTGGGTATTTGTTCCCTTTCTACCGCCACAGGTAGTTTATTTAAAGAAGGATAATAGTTGAATGTACCCACTGCCACCACGGACACACCTGTATTCATTTTCAATAACACCTGTTGACGTTGTTTTGATCCAGATGAATCTGTCAAGGGTATCTGCATAGGAGAGGTACTAAGAATCTCATTTTTAGCCAGAGAATCCTGGGATTTTAATAAATTTAACTCCTGTTCAGGATTAAAGTGTAAACACAACGCCGTAATTATTTGATCAGGATTATTGTTTAAATCTAAAATGAAGGGCAGGATTTTTTTTAACTCCGGTTCTAAAACAGATAAAGTGGCTAAAATGTAACCGGAAGAAGGTCTACGGATACCATCATAATCTTTCCAAATTCGCATTTTTACAAGCCAAGAGCGATTTTGTTTGTAATAATTTAGCCACTTGGTTTTTAAAGATTGACGTAGACGCTGAATATCCATTTATTTCCTCACTGTATTGTGATATTCAGGAAAATTAGCCTGAAACTTTCTTTAATTTTGACTTTTGACTTGCTGTTGTGCATTTTAAATCCACAACAGCTTACCCGTGGGGATGAAACCGATAATACAGCATTTTCTTGACTCTTTGACCACCTAATAAATGTTGTTCTACCAGTCGAGGTATTTCTTGGGGTGAAACCCGACAATACCAAACCATCTCCGGTAAAACTAGCACCATTGGACCGTTACCACATTGACCTAAACAGCCACTAGCTGTAACTGTCACATTAGGTGTAGGGAAAGCCTGTAAAGCGGTTAAAACTTCATTTGCACCTTGTTTTCTACAAGTACGATGTTGACATACTTGCACACAAATAGGAAGAGATTCCTTTTGAGTTGGTAGATCCGACATTTTTATACTCTTAATTGGCTGACAATATAGCAGAAGGTAAGAGGCAAGAGTGACATTTTTACTATGATTAGGTTTTTGCAACATCGCATCCTATCAAAATTGCCCTAATATTACATCCTTCTAGGGAGAGAATAGAAAGTAGTGAAAAAATTAAACCCCCTGAAAACTTTTTCAGTATTCTCTAAGAGAATGTTTGAAAAGTCTCTCATAGTGTATCAAATATTTTTAGATCCCCCTAAATATCCCTGAAAAAGTAGGATTTTAAATCTAGTTAACCCCTTATTAACGGGGTTAGGGGGGATCTAAAAGTATTAAAAATAACCATCTCAAACTTTTAAAACAACCTCTAAGAGGGAGAAATTCTTCCATAAATTCTCCAAAAACTGCATTGATATTTGTGATCCTTGAGAAGCATTAATTATCGTCACTATAGTAATTTCTATTCAAGTTAAGTATAAGTACAAGAAGTAACCATTAAACATCTGGTGAAAATTATCGTAGGGACAATTCATGAATTGTCCCTACAAGGGTTTAGTGGTTATACATATTTAATTACCACCAGATGTCTATTAAACGAACGCGGATGAACACAAATGTTTTACCATTAAATCCTGTACTCTGTTCCCTATTCCCTGCTATCAGTCTTAATTTTAACTCTATTCAAGAATAGAATAGGAGACTGTGGAAGTCTTCAACAAATTATCAAAAAATAGCTATTTTTCAGCCTTGACATCTAATTAATAAGAGATACATTTATAGAAACTCATTTTTGCATATTTAATTTCTTGCTTTTGTTGACTATATCAAATTGAGCAAATTTATACCTGTATAGGTAAGCGTATACTAATGACACTAGATACATTAATTACCCCGGAAAAGATTGTCTTAGAGGGTAGGATTTTTACTCTCCTAGACTCCAAAGAGATTTCCGAATCGCCTTTTGTACTCAGCGAAAGACCACACACAGCAAACAATTACAGTTAAAGATGATGATTTATTCCTCGTCACGGATATTACTACTAAATATGTATAAATTTTGTCACAAATATAGTGTAACATCAAATAAGAGTTGTAAACTTTAGTGTGTTTAGGACTGATATTTCATACCATGCGTAAATGATAACCAGATTTTGTGTACTATATAAAACAAGTTACTTAAATTTTTCTTCAGGTAAATTATCATGTTGATGCTACTTTTCCAGATTAGTAATGATTTATACGCTATTGAGAGCGCCCGTGTAGTTGAGGTTATACCTAGAGTGGCTTTACGAAAAATACATCATGTCCCGGAGTATCTAGCCGGATTATTTAATTATCGAGGTAAGATGATCCCAGTCATAGACCTGTGCCATTTAATCCGACAAACACCCAGCCGATTTTGTCTCAGTACCCGTATTATTATGGTTAGTTACCCTAGTCAAAATTACGGAGAACAATATTTGGGATTAATTGCGGAAAAAATTACAGACACTTTAGATAGACCAGAAGGCAATTTTGTAGATTCTGGTATTCGTATTAAAAAAGCACCATATCTAGGGGGTATGCTCATGGATCAAAAAGGCATAATTCAGCGGATTCATTTAGAACAATTATTTGCTGATGTCCAAAATACCTACTTATTGACTGCGGGAGAAGGTTATATAAATGATTTGTCTAGAAATTGAAAATCTATTATGTAAAAAGATAGGCATTGATGCCAATATTATTGGCTCTAAAAAAATTGCCAAAGCGGTAGAAACTCGCCGTTCTATTTGCGGTGTTAATAAGTTAGAGGATTATTTACATATTTTACAAACATCACCTCTAGAATTTGATGAACTTGTGGAATTAATTGTTGTTCCAGAAACCTGGTTTTTCCGAGATATTCAACCTTATGATACTGTGAGAAATTATGTCAATTCTCAATGGTTACATGAATCTTATACTAGTAAACTGCGCTTGTTAAGTGTTCCTTGTTCTACTGGCGAAGAACCCTATTCTTTAGCGATGACATTGTTAAATTTAGGCTTACATCCCCATCAATTTCAGATTGATGCAATTGATATTAGTAAAAAAGCTTTAGTTAAAGCCAGAATAGGAATTTATGGGCGTAATTCTTTTAGAGGTAACAACCTAGAATTTCAAAACCGCTACTTTAAATTGATAGATAAGGAATATGAAATATCTGATCAAGTTAAGGCTGCTGTTAATTTTAGTCAGGGTAATTTATTAGATTCCCAGTTTTTATTGGACAGAAAACCCTATGATATTATTTTTTGTCGCAATGTTTTAATATATTTCGATCCATTATCTAGGCGAAAAACATTAAAAACATTAATTAATTCCCTAAAAACAGAAGGATTAATATTAGTAGCTGCATCAGAAACAGGAGAATTAGCTAATCTAGGAGTAGAAATAATTCGGTTAGATGGTGTGTCTGTAGGGAGAAAAAGATTGTCCAATACCAAAAATATCTTTGTAGACTTCTCTTCTATAAATCATCATCAGTCCCAAGAGCAGAAAATTCATGTTCCCAAAATAACCACTCAGATACCTCGCAACTTTACACCTATAAGTACCGACATTAATCACCAGCAAAATCTAGAGATTCACCGCCTATTAGATGATCAGCTAATCACAAAACAGACTAATGATTGTAATTTAGAGACAATCCGTAGTTTAGCTGATTCGGGTGATTTAACCGCAGCCATAGAACAATGTGAACAATATTTACAGGTAAATTCTACCGATGCAGAAGCTTATGTTTTACTGGGTGAGATATATCAAGCACAAAAACTAGAATTACAAGCGGAAGAATGTTATCAAAAAGCAATTTACCTTGATCCCAAAAACTCAGAAGCTTTACTACATCTAACTTTCTTAAAAGAACAAAGAGGAGATACTGCTAAAGCAAATATTTTAAGACAAAGGTGGCAAAGGTTACACAAAATGTGAGATAATCATACTCATTTGTAAAAAAACGATTCATTAAAATCTAAATAGGGCAATTTATGTTCAGAAATTTAAGTGTACGGACACGGTTAGTTGGCGGATTTTTATTTATAGGTTTACTTGTCTTAGTAGTGGGTTTAGTCGGCTGGAATATAAATTTACGCCTGACTCAGGCCGTGAATACTCTAAGTACAAATAGTCTGCCGAGTATTACGGGACTGTGGAAAATTAATGAAGGACAAACCCAAATAGAATCTTCAGAACGGGCTTTATTGAATACTGACCTTGATTTAGCACAAAGAGATGCTGAAGTCATGAGAATTAAACAAGCATGGCAACAAATTGATGAAGGTTTTAAACAATATGACCCCACATATAAAACAGATGAGGAACAGAAATTATATACTCAATTACAAAGTGCTTGGAGTGAATGGAAAAAGAATCATGAAAAATTTATGCAAATGAATGAAAAATTTGAAAGTTTAGGTATTCTTAACCCAGTAAATAAAGAAATAGAATTAATGAAATCAAATCCGGTAAATACTTCAGAACTAGCATTAGTCAGAAGGGCAAATACTGTGTTATCGGAATTAAAACAAAAAGTTCAAGATAATCGCTCTTCCTTTGAAATGGCAACCAAATCACTGCTTGCAGATATTGAATTAAACGAAAAATTCGGTGTTGAAACTAGTAAACAAGCTCAAAAAGATTCTGAAACAGGTACATTTTGGTTATTGCTGGTTTTAGTAATCGGCCCTGTAACTGCGATTATTTTTGGTGTTACCTTTAGTGAGTCAATTTCTTCAAGTGTCAATGAATTAGTGAAAGTTTCCCAGTCTATAGCTAATAGCAATTCTCAATTACCAGGATCATTCCAGACAAAAGACGAACTAAGTAAACTACAAACTGCTTTTTATACAGTAGCATCTAAGATTGGTGAATTGGTGAATATTGCCCAGAAAATATCTAGTGGAGACCTAACCGTTCAAATTCAGCAAGCAGATACTCAAGATGAAATTGGCAAATTACAAAATGCCTTTTTTACCATGAACAACGATTTAAACTCTTTAATTCGTCGTATTCAACATTCAGGGGTACAAATTACCACTTCTAGCACACAAATTGCGGCATCTGGTAAAGAATTAGAAGCAACCATGACTGAACAATTAGCATCTACAAACGAAGTAGCTGCTACTGCCCAAGAAATTGCTGCTACATCCAAAAATTTAGTCAAAATGATGGAAAAAGTAGCGGAGATGACTAACGTTACCGCCACTGATGCCAGTGAAAGTCATAATAAATTAATAGACATGGAAAACTCCATGCGGCAATTAGCGGAGGCGAGAACTGCTATTACTTCTAAATTAGGAATAATGAGTAAAAAAGCCGGCAATATTAATAGTGTCATTGTGACAATTACGAAAATTGCTGACCAGACTAGTATTTTATCATTAAATGCCGCCATAGAAGCAGAAAAAGCCGGAGAATATGGGGCAGGATTTGCCGTAGTAGCCCGAGAAATTCGCCGATTAGCAAATCAAACAGCGGTGGCAACTTTAGAAATTGAACAAATAGTTAAAGATATGCAATCTGCGGTTTCTACGGGTGTAATGGAAATGGATAAATTTAATAACTCTGTGACTAATAGTGTGGGACAAGTTAACCTCATAAGTAACCAAATTGGTAAAGTTATTAATCAAGTACAAAGCCTACCACCGCAATTTATCCAAGTGAGTGCAAGTATGGAAGAACAATCTCAAGGAGCAATTCAAATTAGTCAAGCTATGGAACAATTAACAGATACTTCCCAACAAACTGTTGATGCTTTGCGGGAAACTAATGGTGCATTGGAACAATTAGAAGAAGCGGCCCAGTCTTTACGGTCAGAAATTTCCCATTTTCAGGTAAAAAATTAACCATACTTACAAAACCTGAGTCCTTCAGTTCTATAGTTAGGAGTTTAGGGCTACTAAACCATTATATATTTAGGTTTTTCGGCTAATTGAAAATCAACACAGGTGTATTTATGTTCAGAAATTTAAGCTTACAGACGCGGTTAGTTAGTGGATTTTTATTTATGGCCTTAATTGTGCTAGTTGTAGGTATTATTGGCTGGAGTGGTTCTTATCGTATGAGTCAATACGTCAGTACCGCCTTCGATGATACATTGCCCAGTGCGATTAATTTATGGAAAATCAACGAAGGACAAAGCAGAGTACGATCATCTCAGAATCTGTTAGTCTCACCCCTCATAACTTCAGAACAGAGACAAACAGAAATCTCTAACTTTAAAACAGCTTTGGAGGAAATTAAAGATGGGTTGGATACCTACAACAAGTTACCTCGAGAATCGGAAGAAGAACGAATTTATAAAGGAGTTTTGAGCTTATGGGATAAATGGTCAGCCGCTAGTGAGGAATTCATGCGTTTGAATGACCAATATATGACCTATAGGATAAATAACCCCAGAAGAGTCCAGTTGTTATTATCACAACAGGGAAAAGCCAACACACCTGAATTCAAAACAGCCGAAGATGCTATTGGAGTCATGGATAAAATGCGAGACTTTTTAACTAACACATTGGATCCTGCATACACTGCGGCAGATAAGGCACAAATGGACTTACTTGACAATACTAGTAAGATAGCACAAGAACTTGACAAAAAAGCCCATACTGACATAGAACAAACCAATTCTTTGATATTGTTATGTTTAATCATCGGTCCTGTGACTGCCATTATACTTGGCTTTGCTTTTAGTAAGCCAATTTCTTCAAGTGTCAATGAATTAGTCAAAGTTTCCCAATCTATAGCTAATAGCAATTCTCAATTACCAGGATCATTCCAGACAAAGGACGAAATCGAAAAATTAAAAACTGCTTTTTATATGGTGACATCTAAAATTGGTGAGTTGGTAAATCTTGCCCAAAAAATATCTAGTGGGGATGTAACTACACAAATTCAAGGAGTAGATAGTCAAGACCAAATAAGTAAATTACAAACAGCCTTTGATAGAGTTGCCTGGAAAATTGGTGAGTTGGTAAATATCGCCCAAAAAATATCTAGTGGGGATTTAACGACATCTGTTCAACCCGCAACTACTCAAGATGAAATTGGCAAATTACAAAATGCCTTTTTTACCATGAACAAAGACCTAAACAATTTAATTTTCCGCATTCAACATTCAGGAGTACAAATTACCACTTCTAGTACACAAATTGCGGCATCTGGTAAACAGTTAGAAGCCACACTCACAGAACAATTAGCATCTACAAATGAAGTAGCTGCTACTGCCCAAGAAATTGCTGCTACATCCAAAAATTTAGTCAAAATGATGGAAAAAGTAGCGGAGATGACAAATTCAACTGCTACCGATACTCGTCAAAGCCGTGATGAATTACAAGAAATGGAAAATACCATGCGGCAACTCACAGAAGGGACTAATGCTATTAATTCCAAACTGGGAATAATGAATAAAAAAGCCAGCAATATTAATAATGTTGTTGTCACAATTACTAAGGTGGCGGATCAAACCAGTATTTTGTCATTAAATGCCGCTATAGAAGCAGAAAAAGCCGGAGAATATGGGGCAGGATTTGCCGTAGTAGCCCGAGAAATTCGCCGATTAGCAAATCAAACCGCGGTGGCAACTTTAGAAATTGAACAAATAGTTAAAGATATGCAAGCTGCTGTTTCTATGGGGGTTATGGAAATGGATAAATTCAATTACTCTGTGACTAATAGTGTGGGACAGGTAAACAGAATTAGTAACCAAATGAGTAAAGTTATTAATCAAGTACAAAGCTTACCATCCCAATTTATCCAAGTGAGTGCAAGTATGGAAGAACAATCTCAAGGAGCAATTCAAATTAGTCAAGCTATGGAACAATTAACGGATACTTCCCAACAAACTGTTGATGCTTTGCGGGAAACAAATGGTGCATTGGAACAATTAGAAGAAGCAGCCCAGTCTTTACGGTCAGAAATTTCCCATTTTCAAGTTAGAAACTAATTGAATAAAAAAGGTTATGCTGATGAAAGATAATGATGATATCAGCAATGATTATGACAGCGATAATCAGCTATTAGAGGATGTCAATACTGAACGACCAATTTTCAATGATTGCTGGAACAAAATTGGTGTAATGGGCGATCGCACTTGTGGCGAATTAAAAACCGTCATTCATTGCTATGAATGTCCAGTTTATGCAGCAGTTGGTGATAGTCTCTTGGAAAGAGAAGCACCAGTAGACTATCTGGAAAACTGGATGAATGTTATTGAAGAAACATCTACTAGTCCTGATGTTTATGACAGCAATGAGGCAATTATTCGCACGCTTGATTCTATTTCTATCATCATCTTTCAACTAGGAAATGAGAAATTAGGTTTGCCAGTACGAATGTTACAAGAAGTAACCCACCCTTGTATTATTCAACCTGTACCCCATCGCAGCAATGAATTATTTTTAGGTTTAGTAAATATTCGTGGGGAAACATTACTTTGCGCTTCCCTGCACTCTATTTTACATATCCAAGTTACCCAGGAGATGATTAAATCAAAATCAAATCAAGACAATAAGGCCGCAGCTAAACCAATTAATATCCAACGCATGATCGTCGCTGGACAAGGAGAAGATAAATGGGTATTTCCTGTAGATGAAGTCCATGGAATCTTCCGTTTTCATCTGAGCGAATTACAAGAAGCACCAGTAGTAATTACCAAATCTGAAGAAGGTTATACCAAAGGTATTGTTTATTGGGAAGGAGAGAAAATCAATTATCTTGATTCTGATTTATTGTTTTATACCCTGAATCAGAAAATTTTGTAATTACTCTCTTATGACTTATTTTTGATCTGTCAACCATCAACCGTCAACTATCACCTATCACCTATTATGAGTAAATACACTCTTTTCGACTTATTTGTAGAGGAAGTAAAAACTAGTATTGGTACTCTTAAGCGATGTTTGCCTGTATTAAAAAATCAACCATTTTCTCAGGATGAAATTGAGCAAGCCATACAAGCGACTCATTCCCTTTATGGAACTGCTTACATTATGGAAATGGAAGCAGCTTATAATTTAGTGCAATTGATGAAAGATTGCTTAATTGCTGTTCAAAAACAAAGTATTACTTTAAAAATAGAACACATTGATATCTTAATTCATGCTAGTGATTTACTTTTAAGTATGAGTCTGGTGGCTGAAGATAATTTAGATGTATGGATGAAAAATCATCTTGGAGATTGGAATAATACTCAACAAGCAATTGCTTATTTAATAACGGGAAATTTACCCAATGAATTACTCTTAAATCTTGAAAAAACAGAAGTAACACAGCCGAAAGAAATAATAGATAATACAGCATTTGTCACCGATGAAAAAGAAGAAAAAATAGCCAACATAAACCAGATTTCCCCTATTACAGACTTTGAACCTCACCCTGTTATCTCAACATCTCCAGTTATATCCGCACCTATGCCACCAACGATAGAACCGCCAGTAATGAGTGGTGATAGTGGTTCAATGATGGATTTATTCCGATTGGAAGCTGAAGCCCAGGTTAATGTCTTAAATAATGGATTATTAATCATAGAAAATAACCCCCAATCAGCCCAGGAATTAGAAGCTTTAATGCGGGCGGCTCATTCCATCAAAGGTGCAGCCAGAATTGTGGAATTAGATCAGGTAGTACAATTAGCCCACGTTATGGAAGATTGCTTTGTCGCTGCTCAAAAGAAAACCGTTTCTTTAACTCCTGATGATGTGGATATCTTATTACAAGGTGTAGATTTATTGCAAAATATTAGTCAATTAAATGATGCAGAATTACCAACTTGGTTAGGACAACATCAAGGCAATTTTATAAATCTTCGTGATGATGTAGCCGCAATTTTAAGCCCAGGCAGCAAAAAGCCGAAAACAAATACTACTCCTAATATTGAGAAGGATGTACAAATAGTTGATCATTCCCCAATTGCCAATGTTCAGCCCTTAGTTACCAAATCTGCATCACCAATTACTACTCGTGAGGAAGACAATACCAATTCCACTAAAAATCAGGATCGAGTCGTGCGAGTAAGTGCGGATAATTTGAATCGAATTATGGGTTTAGCAGGAGAATCATTAATTGAGGCGAATTGGTTACAACCATTTGCAGATTCCATGATGTTGTTAAAATCGCGGATGTTAGAAATTGCCCGCAGTTTAGAACAGTTACAGGAATCTCTTGATCAAAATTTATATGAGACAGAAGGCAAAGAATATTTATTGCAAGCACGACAACAAAAACAGGAATGTATTGATTATATAAGCGATAACCTGAATGAATTAGAGTTGTATGTGCGTCGCACTGGTAGTTTATCAGATCGTCTTTATCGGGAAGTCATTAATTCCCACATGAGACCATTTGAAGATGGTTTACATAGTTTTCCCCGCATGATTCGAGATTTGGCACGCAAATTAAATAAACAAGTTAAATTAGAAATCGTTGGTAAATCTACACCAGTTGATCGAGATATTCTTAAAAAATTAGAAGCACCTTTAACCCATATTCTCAGAAATGCCGTAGATCATGGTATGGAACTACCAGAAGAACGCATTAGCACTGGTAAACCTCCGGAAGGTATAATTCGTTTAGAAGCCTTTCATCGGGGCGGAATGTTAGCAATTACTATTAGCGACGATGGCAAAGGTGTAAATCGTGAACAATTACGTCAGAAAATAATTAATAAGAATTTAGCAACAGCAGATATGGCTACTCAACTTTCTGATGCAGAGTTAATGGAATTTCTCTTTTTACCTGGATTTTCTACAGCCAAACAGGTGACAGAAATTTCTGGGCGGGGTGTCGGTTTAGATATTGCCAAAAGTATGGCACAAGAAGTAGGCGGCACAGTCCGCGCCAATTCTCACCCAGGAAAAGGTACAAGTTTTCATTTTCAACTGCCCCTAACATTATCAGTAGTTAGAACATTATTAGTGGAAATTTCGGAAAATTCCTATGCCATTCCCTTAGCAAGAATTGACCAGATTGTTACTTTAGATAGAGCCGAAATTACTAATGTAGAAAATCGCCAATATTTCACTATGAATAACCAAAATATTGGTTTAATAGCAGCCTATCAGATTTTAGAATTACCCCTATCTAAACAGCAAAATGACTCAGTTTCTGTAGTTGTTATTAGTGATCAAAATAGTTCATACGGTTTAGTAGTAGATAAATTTTTAGGTGAGCGAGATTTAGTTGTTAGACCTCTAGATCCGCGTTTAGGCAAAGTTGCTGATATTAGTGCCACTGCATTATTAGGAGATGGTTCACCCATTTTAATTGTTGATGTTTCCGATATGGTACGTTCTATGGATGCTATTCTCAAAACTAGAAATTTATCTAAAGTCATGATGCAAGCTGAATTAGAAAGTATACATCAACAGCCCAAAATTTTAGTAGTTGATGACTCTATTACAGTGAGAGAAATGGAACGCAAACTCTTAGAAAATCGTGGTTATCTAGTAGACACGGCTGTTAATGGTGTAGAAGGTTGGAATGCAGTGCGTACTAACAATTATAATTTAGTAATTAGTGATATTGATATGCCAAAAATGAATGGTATTGAATTAGTCAAACAAATCAAAAGTAATCCGCGCTTAAATTCCTTACCCATCATTATTATTTCCTATCGTGACCGCGAAGAGGATAGACTCCAGGGCTTAGAAGCTGGTGCTGATTACTATTTAACTAAAAGTAGTTTTCATGATGATACATTAATTAATGCGGTAGTTGATTTAATTGGAAATTAGTTATTCTTAATAATTCAGGAGTCAAAATGTTTTATAAATTGATAATTTTATGAAAATTGCCATTGTCAATGATAACATAATTGCTATCAACACATTACGACGGATTATCCAATCTGTACCACACTATCAAATAATTTGGACAGCTAAAAGTAGTGATGAAGCTATTAATAAATCTCAAGAAAATATTCCTGATTTAATATTAATGGATTTGATGATGCCCCTCATGGGTGGAGTTGCTGCCACTCAACAGATTATGAAATATTCTCCTTGTGCCATTTTGATTGTCACCACTGACATGAGGGCTAATATCTCTCAAATTTATGCAGCTATGGGTTATGGTGCTTTAGATGTTATGGATACTCCAACTATAGATAGCAAAAATTTTGCCGATCTGACGGGTAAATTACTGGAGAAAATAGCTAACATCGCCAGATTAATTAAATATAGTTCTCAAGGTAGAAACACTAAGTTACCAGAGTCACAAAAACTATTCAAATCCATGCAATTAGTAGCAATTGGTGCTTCTACAGGGGGTCCGAAAGCACTGGCAACTATCTTATCACAATTACCTGCAAATTTGAATGCTGCTGTTGCTGTTGTCCAGCACGTTGATGGCAGTTTTTCTCGCGGTTTTGCCGACTGGTTAAACCAACAAACACCTTTACCCGTGAGATTAGCCCAAACAGGCGATCGCTTGCAAAAAGGTACAGTTTTAATCGCTGGCACAAATGACCATCTCCATTTAAAACCAGATTTAACTTTAGCCTATACGAAAAACCCCATTGATTATCCCTATCGTCCTTCCATAGATGTCTTTTTTCACAGTCTTGCCCAACATTGGCAAAATAAAGGAACAGCCATTTTACTCACAGGTATGGGTAAAGATGGCGCAGAAGGACTAAACGCTTTAAAAATGCAAGGTTGGCATACAATCGCCCAAAATAAAGAAAGTTGTATAGTTTACGGAATGCCCAAAGCCGCTATAGAATTAAATGCTGCTACTCAAGTATTATCTTTAGAAAATATAGCCATAAACCTGCAATTATTGTTAAATAAGAGTTGCTAAAAAATTAGCAAACATATTCCTAGCAGATTTAAAATTTATGAATGAAAATTTAGTTCAAGATCCAATTACAGTTTTACTCATAGATGATCAACCCATGATCGCTGAGGCCGTTCGTCGAATGTTAGTTTCAGAAACAGATATTAATTTTCATTACTGTAACAACCCCACCCAAGCCCTCAAAGTTGCTAGATCCTGTCAGCCAACCATTATCTTACAAGATTTAGTCATGCCAGAAATGGAGGGATTAGTGCTAGTGCGTTTTTTACGGGCAGAAAATTCCCCAACTAAAGATGTTCCTCTCATCGTTCTTTCCAGTAAAGAAGAACCAGTAATTAAAGCTAAAGCCTTTGCTTTAGGTGCTAATGATTATATCGTTAAACTGCCAGATAAATTAGAATTAATAGCCCGGATTCGCTACCATTCCCAAGCTTATGTCAACCTTCTCAAACGCAAGGAAGCAGAAGCTATTTTACAAGCAGATAATCTACGGATGCGTAAAGAATTAGAAATGTTGCGCCAAATGCAAAGAATGATTTTGCCAACCGCAGAAGAATTAAGTACCATTGAAGATTTAGAAATTGCCGGTTATATGGAACCTGCTGACGAAGTAGGAGGGGATTATTATGACATTTTGTACACAGATAATTTAGTGACTATTGCCATCGGTGATGTCACCGGACATGGACTAGAAAGCGGTATTTTAATGGTCATGACTCAAACAGCAGTTCGTACTCTTAAAGAAATTCAAGAACTCGATCCAGTCAAGTTTTTAGATGTCCTCAATCGCACTATTTATAAAAATGTGCAACGCATGAATTCTGAGAAAAATTTAACCTTAGCTATTCTCACTTATGCCGAAGGTAAAATTAGTATTAGTGGTCAACATGAGGAAACTATTGTAGTGCGGAAAGGTGGCGAAATTGAGCGTATTAATACTATTAATCTAGGATTTCCCATTGGGTTAGAAGCAGAGATTTCAGATTTTATTGATCATACCATCCTGGACTTAAATGAAGATGATGGAATTGTCCTATATTCCGATGGCATTCCCGAAGCCTATAGTATGGATAAGAAACAATATGGTTTAGAAAAATTATGCGAAGTTATTAGCCAAAATTGGCATGAATCAGCAGAAAAAATTAAACAAGTAATCATTGATGATGTTAAGAGACATATTGGTGAACAAAAAGTGTTTGATGATATTACCTTAGTTGTTCTCAAACGCAAATTTAGACAGAATCAAGAAATATTAGAAACACAAAGTGCCATATTAGAACTAGAACTAGAACCAGAACTAGAACCAGAACCAGAACCAGAACCAGAACTAGAACCAGAACCAGAACCAGAACTAGAAATTCCACACAATGGTGGTAAACGGAAAAAATTAGGCTTTTTTCGCCGTCAATCATTTCTCTAAATAATTACTCGTCTTTTTTCACTATTGGGATTATGGGAGGGTCTAGCTGGAGATATTGGTATTTCTCCTTGGTTCCATCCATTACTACTGCCATTACTGCCATTACTGCCATTTTCTACTGGCTTAATCCCATCCCAATTGAGATAGGTAATATTGAAATAGCCGAAGATTTCCTCATAAATCTGACTTCTAACGCGATCGCCTCGTTTACCATCTTCTAACTTCATTTCGTCTACAAAAAACCTAATATCTAATTCAATGAAAAATCCCGATTCATCATGAGTCATACCCATCATTCTAATGTATGGTTCTTGCCATTTTTTTTGCGGTGCTTTTAATCTGTTCTTCAACCAATCAATTAAGTCAATTACATAATCATCTAAACGAGTCTCATCACCTTGAGGATTAGATATTTTTTGAGCTAATTTTTGGAATCTACGCTGCAATAAATTAATCTTCCGCTCCCATTCATCAGAAATAAAAGATTGATCCTCATCCAAAAAATTAGGATCTTTAATCCACAGACGATACCACTCCCTAATTAACTCAATTAGTCCATCCTCATTATATTCATTAAAATCAATACCCAATCGGTTATTGCTGCTTTTTTCTGTTTCTTCAAAGCCAGTCAGCAGCAAAACTTCTTGAAATTCCTGTTGGACATTTTCTACTTCTTCTTGGGACATTCCCCCTTTTTCCGCAAATTTCATGGTAACAGCTAAAGCTTCCAAGGATTCGACAATTTCTTCTAATTTTAAATTCACATTTTGTTCAGCTAGTAGTCTTGATTTCCCAACTTCCTGTTGATTGAGTAAATGCGTATCACTTTCATGGGACTTAAAGTATTCATCTATTAGTTCTAACTTCATATCTATCGAACCGAGTGTATCAGGATGAGCTAAGACAATTTCTTCTATTAATTTTTTAGATTGATCCATGTCACATTCTGAAGGTAACTCGATCACAATAGATTGGTAATATAAGGAAGTAGGGCGACTTAAATTTGTGATTTTCTGACTTTGTAACATACTATTAGGAATATAAATATCACAATGATTACTAAATATATAAAGATGCGTTACCCTAATCCCAATTCGGCGTAACATTCCAATTGAACCATCTTCCAGTAGCAAAATATCCCCAAATTGAAAGGGAGTATCAATTAATAAGACAATCCCACTGAAGAAATTAGCTAAAATATCCTGAAGTGCAAAACCCAATACAAAAGTAGCACCACCCAAAGCTACCCAAATTCCTGTTAAATCAACGCCAAAAGAACTAATTATAAACACCGCACTCGTAATATATATCAGTGCAGGAACAACTGCTGAAAGCAGGGGAAGTAGAACGTCATCCCACATAACTTCCGTTTTTTGGGTGTATTCTTTTAGGTAATAAATAAAGACTTGATTAAATATTTGTACAGACCAAAAACCAATGGTGACAATCATTATGGTTGTGAAGATGTGTTCTATCGTTGAAAAAATCTTCACTCCAGCTAATTTATCAAAAGTTATTTTAATGCTGAAAATAGCAAAAATAATCAGAGCCGGATTAAATGACACATTTAAAGTGACAATGGCAATATCACTTTCAAAATTACGAAAAATAGGTCGTAATATATAAGCAAGGAACACATATAATACAACAGTTCCTACAAAACAGATGAGTAAACTCGTCAAAATTAATTCATCTGTATTCATTTGTGATAATTGACTATCCACAGTTTGGACTAAACCCTTGACATCAATTTGAGAAAATTGATTAATCAGGGTTTGCATTAATTCCTGAAAATCCGTTTGTAACAATTGTTCCCAGATATTTTCCCAGATATTTTCTGACATGAGATTTCCGCGATTACTAAATTTAATGATGTTGTTATTGTGTGGGTTGCTTATTCTACTATTAATTTCAGACCGGGAAGTAACCGTTCTAAATTTTTGAGAGATTTACCTTGCCATGGTACTTTTTTTGATCCTAAAACTATTAATTGAATGCCTTTTTTCTTTCGCATTCCCAATACAAATTTTGACAACATACTAATTCCAGAACTGTTGAGAAATTTTAGTTCTTTTAGGTTTAATGTTATGGTTTCTGCATCAAAATCAGCTACTTGATTAAGTAAATTTACAATCGGTACATAATCTTTTGGTCCACCTAGTGCTATTTCGCCTGTAAAAAAAACCGTCGTGGATGGAGCATCATATTTAACATTGTAGTCATTACCTGTTACTTCTTGCATAGCCATAAATTATTTCTGTTGTTTAGGGAGTGAGATAATTTGATTTGTAAATTTAAAAGAGATTGATATCCCCGACTTCCTGAAGAAGTTAGGATATGTGTTTAGTAAATTATCATAAATTATAGAATGAATTGAGCCATTGTTGTTACAGCGGTCATTTCTGGATCAATAGACGCTGACTTAAATCTCCAACCTAATTTTGCTGCATAATCATTTACTAACGTTATTAAACCTAAGCCAGAATCTTCATTATCTGCTTTAGATGCTGTAATCTCAATTTGCTGAATATACAATTCATTGGGATCGTTAATTAGCAATGAGTTAATAAAAGCTTGATATTTTTCAACTTGTTCAGCCAAAGTCAGATTTTCAGTATAAATCACTGCTGTCAGTTCTATATCTTCTAAAAAATAAATTCCCAGCTTGAGGTGATTATTTTTGCTATCTACATTAAATTTTATGGCGTTTTCTAACAATTCATTACCTATATAACTCAGGGTGTTCTTAATCTCTTTAATGCGGTCTTTTTTATTAGTATCATTTTCATCAATAGTTAGTAAATTACCAACATAATCAGCGATAAAATAGGCAAATAACCGGTTATTGTGCCAGTATTGTCGATTTTGTTGATCCCATGAACTAAAATTTAACTCTAAAAAATGACCTTGAGGCAGAAATTCTTCTATAAATTCTCCAAAAACTTCATTCATATTTGTTATCCTTGGGAAGCATTGATTATTTTCACTATAGTAGTTCCTATTTAAGTTAGGTACAAGAAGTGACCATTAAACTCTGTTCCCTGTTCCCTGCTATCAGTCTTAATTTTAACTCTATTCAAGAATAGGATAGGAGACTGTGGAAGTCTCCAACAAATTATCAAAAAATAGCTATTTTTCAGCCTTGACATCTAATTGATAAGAGATACATTTATAGAAATTCATTTTTGTAGATTTAATTTCTTGCTTTTGTTGATTATATCAAATTGAGCAAATTTATACCTGTATAGGTAAGCGTAGACTAATGACATCGGATACATTAATTACCCCGGAAAAGATTGTTTTAGAGGGTAGGACTTTTACTCCCGTAGACTCCAAAGAGATTTCTGAATGGCCTTGTGTAGTCAGTGAAAGACCACAGCCAACGATTACAGTTAAAGATGATGATTTATTCCTCGTCACGGATATTATGGGGAATATTTCCGGCTGTTACCTGTATGGTAGCACTCCTAGTATGGGGATGTTTTGCCGTGATACCAGGTTTTTGAGTCGTTTAGAATTGCAAATTGAAGGGCGATCGCCTATATTACTAAGTAGCAACGCTGACAAAGGATTTGCCCTTTCTGTCCTCTGTACTAATCCTGATTTAGAACATCTTTTTTGTGCCGATACCGTGGGAATTCGTCGAGAAATGGTTCTCAATGGCGCACTATTTGAAGAAATAGAGGTAACAAACTATAACACGACCAATATCAGTTTTACCATTAGTATCAGTTTTGATGCTGATTTTGTAGATTTATTTGAAGTCAGAGGTCATCACCGCCAAAAACGCGGCAGAATGTTACACCTGGCCGAAACATCCGAAACCAAAGAAGAATCTTTGACCCTAGCATATCAGGGTTTAGACGGTGCAATCATGGAATCTCGGATTCAATTTCAACATTTGCCCCCACACCGTTTTCAAGGTTATACAGCAATTTGGCAGCTAGATTTAGCAGCCCATGAAACTAAAAAGCTGGGTTATCGGTTGAATATGGTGACTAATAGCCAAGCTAATTCAGCTATCAGTGCCGCTAGTACCCTAGCACAAGCCAAAGCCGCCGAATTAATGGAGGAACAAAGCTGGTTACAGGAAATTACTCGCATTAGCTCAGACAAAAGTATACTAAATCGCGTAATTTCACGAGCAGAACAAGATATATATTTACTACGTCAGTCCTTTGGCAAATATAGAACCGTTTCTGCTGGTGTCCCTTGGTTTTCCACCTTATTTGGCCGGGATGCCATTATTACCGCTTCCCAAACCCTGATGTTAAACCCCCAAATAGCCAAAGAAACCCTGTTGTTATTGGCAGAATATCAAGGTCAAACCGAGAATATTTGGCGGGAAGAAGAACCAGGCAAAATATTACACGAATTGCGGTTAGGGGAAATGGCACGATGTGAAGAAATTCCCCACACACCCTATTATGGAACAGTTGATGCTACGCCCCTGTGGTTAATGCTCTATGCTGAATACTACAGTTGGACCCATGACCAAGAAACCTTGGAAGCACTGTGGCCAAACGCCTTGGCGGCTATGGGTTGGATTGATAAAAAACTCCAAGCTACAGGATATCTCAGTTATTACCGTCAATCTCAAGGTGGCCTGGTTAACCAAGGATGGAAAGACTCTGGTAATTGCATAGTTAACCGCAAAGGAGAATTAGCCACCGGTGCGATTTCTTTATGTGAAGTGCAAGCTTATGTCTATGCAGCTAAAAATCGTCTAGGGGAAATTGCCAAAATTAAACAACTTCCAGATTTAGCCGAACTTTGGCAAACCCAAGCTAGACAACTGCGGGCGAAATTTAATCAGGATTTTTGGTTAGAAGAGGAAGATTTTTGTGCTTTAGCTTTAGATGGAGATGGTAAACCAGTAGATAGTATTACCTCTAATCCTGGCCAATGTTTAAATTTGGGGATATTTACCTCAGCCAAAGCCTATAGCGTGGCGGAAAGATTGGGAGCGCCTGATATGTTTAATGGTTGGGGAATTCGCACTTTAAGCAGTTTGTCACCTGCCTATAATCCTATGGGTTATCATACTGGTTCAGTGTGGCCTCATGATAATTCTCTCATAGCTGTGGGATTGCGATCGCTCGGTTTAATAGATCAATCCCTGGAATTATTTCAAGGATTATTTAACATGACATCCCAGCAACCCTATCAACGTCCACCAGAACTATTTTGCGGCTATCAAAGCAATGGTGATAATGCACCTGTGCAGTATCCCGTTGCTTGTAGTCCCCAAGCTTGGGCAACAGGTAGCATCTTTCAATTATTACAGATGATGGTCAATTTAATTCCAGATGCACAAAATAATTGTTTGCGAATTGTTGACCCTGCTTTACCAGAATCAATTAACCAATTGTCCTTGCACAATTTGCGGGTGGGTGCAACCATTTTAGATTTAGAATTTGAGCGTGTTGGTAGCACCACTTCCTGTCGAGTGGCTAAAAAACGGGGGAATTTACGTGTAGTCATTGAAGCGTAATATCATGTCCAGTTGAATATTTATCATATCTGTTGAGGCTGGTAATTGGTAATTGGAAACAGACAATTACTAACCAATGAGTTATATCGTAAGTAATTCAACTGACATGATATAATACCAATTTTATGTGCATCTTCATAGAAAATTGGTATAAGCTGCAAAGTCTTTTTTTAACGAACCGCAGAGGCACATAACATTTATGGGTGAGTCCACAAAGAACTCACCCCACTTACATTATACCAAAGCCGCTTCTCCTTACTAATCACCCTCCCTTCATCCTCAAAACCAACAATTTGATCAAAATTCAAATAACGATACAAATTATCAGCTTTCTTGTTCTGTTTTTTTCACTGTTAATAATCTTTTTTACATGGCAACATAAGGAATAGCGTTAACAATATCTCTCAATGTAATTCCAGGTTGTAATTCTCCTTTAAAACGGACTAATACCGATTCTGGCATATCTAAAGGCATTACACCCAATGCACCAGCAAATACCACTAAACCAGAACCCACAGGCTGTTAATTTGGGTTATGTTAGTTTGGAGGATAAGGAGGAGTTTGTTAAACCTGCTTTTAGTGATTCCAAGGTTTTAGTATAAGGTAGCGATAGTTATAGCTAGATATAAATATGTTGCCCAAAATTTAACAACTGGATATAATATGAATATAAATATTCAGGTCAAATTAATCGAAAGTAAAATTATGACTCAAGCAATTGATCAACATATCATGCAAGAAAATATTCTATTAGATAAATTTAGAAATCTCACTAGTGAAGAACAACAAACTATTTTAGATTTTGTGGAATTTATGTACAGAAAAAAAAATGGACTACCAGAAAATCGAGAAGTTTCTGCTTATGATTTAGCTAAAGAATGGGCTGGATCTGTAGATAGTGGAATTGGTGATTTATCTACTAATAAAAAGTACCTTCAAGCATTTGGTAAATAATGAAATCAAATTTCCTCTCAATTATTGTTTCCAATTGTTTGATATAATCGAGGATTTTTTGATAAGATGCGGCATCTTGTACTACTAATTCTGCTTTACCGTTAACTGTTAAAATCAGAGGATTTCCGGTTTCTTTCATCTGGTTAATGAGTTCGTTGGTGTTGCGTTTGAAGGTTGAGAGTGATTGAATATCTTGACTGAGATTAATCATAGTTGGTGACTCTGCACTAAATTTAGATTTAATTTAATGTTAGCATAAAATTAAAAAAGCGATCGCTCCCTAAACCCTATATAGCAAATAACCCAATCCGTAGTTAACGAATTGGGTTTTATTTTTTATGACCTACCGCAAGAAATATACCCAGTGCTAGGTCAGCCTAGACATATCCACTATTTATTTAAGAGCTATTGAGATATTTTAAACTTCTCAGTTTTAAACACCAACCATAATCAAATTCTTGTAAACTAGCCACCATTTATTACCTTACCTTACTTTACTAACTGGCTGAATGTTGAACAGACTTTTTTATGATGTCGTTTCAAGTCGTCCTTAGTAGCACCTAGTTGGGCTAGGATTTCGTACATAAGCCAACCCCCAATCTCAGGATAAACTGGTATTGTGGTTGCTCGTCCATCTGGATGCTTCCAGCGCACATGGTCACCTTTTTGGCGTTTTCTTTCAAAGCCAAGATGAGATGCAAGTCTTTCCAGTTCTCGTGTTTTTACTGGCATATATTCCCCCTAGTTGTGAACTACGCAGATAGCACGGGTGGAAGACTTTCTTGAGGAAGGTTATGGAGTTGTCTAGGCTTTGTAGCTAGAATAACACAAAAAATAATACTGCCAAATACTTAATATTTCTTAATATATTTGGCAGTTTGTTATAAATAATGGTTTGACAGTTACTGAGAATATGATTTCTCAGTATGTCAGCTTTCACGGAAGATACCAAGTTTAATGTCTTCAGGAAAAGGTATTCCTTCTTCTTCGTACTCTTCTAGAATCATCTCAAATACGTCTTGTAGTTTTCTTAGGGCTTCGTGTTGCGTTTGTCCCAAAGCATGACAGCTAGGAATAGCCGGAATATAGGCAACAAAAGTACCATTGTCATCAGGACGAATAATATTGATATAGTCTTGGAGGGATTTCATATTACAACCATACTCTCACTACAAATGTAACATATTATGGTTACTTATGGAAGTAAACTGTAAGTTTATGGATATTTACCAACATTTTAAACCTGAAATGGTGAATTGTATCATTCTAAATTTCTAAAGGTTGACTAAAATGTTCCAGAACTTTTCTAGCTATAAATTTAACTAATTCAATGTCGTATCCTAATTTTTGAGCTTCTGTTGACAATGGTAAAATAAATTTTGTTTGATCAGTTGGGTCATTTTTTGTATGAACTATTTTACACCGTATGTCATAAATACGAATCGCTGTATCATTTATGATATCACCTCCTTCCCTAAGAGGACTTGGTTTAGTTGTGATATACTTCCATTTATCATAGTTTTTAAAGAACTTTTGTCTATCTTGTTTTTCTTGAAAGAATAATTTTAATTCTTCTGTGTCCACACAATGTTTAATAGTTAATTTCAACCAATCTTTTTCATTTTGACCATGTATTCTGTCTATTATTTTATTAAATAAAGTATTTATGTTATTATCTAATGTTTCTTGAGATTCATAAAATGATGGATCTTTAATTGTTTCTTTCATAATTCTTAATGCTTCTTGATCTACACATTTAGGGAAATAAAATTCAATTACTTGATAATAATGTAAATATTGTGATACAGGCATTTCTTCTTCTAAAAGTGCATAAATGTACAAAGACAAGGGACTTTTTTCATAATTGCAAATTTTAATATCTAGTGTAGGTTTAGATTGAATTTTATTCTTAATTAAATATCTGTTCCTTTCCGCTTTTAAATCACTCAGTGATTTAGAATATGGTCCTTGATCTGATAAATAAATAGATATTCCCGTAGAATAATTTAATTCCAAAATAAGTGAAGTCGCAACTTGTTTCAAAATTTCTAAAGCCTGTTCATGGGATGAAATTTGTACTTGTTCTATACGGATAGTAGAATATTCCTTAATTTGAGGTTGAGAAATAGGGTCTTTAAGTGTTGCTAAAACCGAAAATGTTGGCGTAGATAAACCAATAGATAATTTAATCATTGAGCAATTATCATTATTAGTGTTAATAACTGTCCTTGAATTTTCTTCTTCATTGTTGATTCTAGGTTTAATTAATTTTTGATAAATTGAATAATGTCCTTGTGGCATATCTTCATAGTCAATCATAGCTTCAATACACTTATCTTCGATGGAATAATAAGCATAAAACTCGCTCATACCATTAATTTTCTTGATATTTTCAAAAAAAATATAATCTTTTGGTATTAATTTTGCTGTGTTATGATCAATGTAAATATTAATAGTATCATTACCAGCATTCAGCTTCAAACAAAATCCATGATTAATATTTTCTGGATTAAGTCGCTCTATGTCAAGATTTGCTCGTTGACAACGTTCTTCAAATTGCTGAAGTAGCAGTAAACTATCTTCTGATTCAATAGACATATTAATTTAACATGATATTGTAAACCAAAATGGTTCTTCCGTACCTGTTATGCCAAATATGAGTTTATTTACCCCATAACCCATATAAATAAAGGGTTTCATTATTTTTAATACCAAATTTATGTCAAATTAACCGATGAATTCAGGTAAAATCCTTGC
>NZ_PGEM01000031.1 GCF_002934005.1 Cuspidothrix issatschenkoi CHARLIE-1
AGATATTTATTATGTCCCGTCGTTGTGAACTAACTGGCAAAAAAGCCAATAACGCTTGTTCCGTCTCCCACTCCAACCGTCACACCAATCGCCTCCAGCACGTTAATCTCCAAAATAAGCGTGTATGGTGGGAAGGTGGCAAACGTTGGGTTAGACTAAAACTCTCCACCAAAGCCATCAAAACCTTACAACATAAAGGTTTAGAAGCAATGGCCAAAGAAGCAGGTATTAACCTCAACCAATACTAAATCGCAGGGAATAAGGAACAGGAAACAGGGAACAGACCATTCATTCTGATTCCTGACTCCTGACTCCTGACTCGGTGACTCCTGGAATCAAACACTATTTAATTTAATTATACCCCGATCAAAAACTCGATTATTAGTATTAATACCACTCACTTCTATTTTATCTGGGTAAACATCATAGCCAGCAAAACTTAAATCACTGGTTGAATATTCTGTCCATAGAGAACGACCAACAGGACGATTTCCCGCACCTGCACCGCAGATTAAATAGGTAGTTCCATCAATAGAGCGAGTGCGTTCATAATTATGTTCATGGCCATTGATGTAAAGTTGTACATTGTATTTTTTAAATAGGGGAGTAAAGATTTTAATAAACTTGGCATTACTTCCATATTGACCGGATGAATAAATAGGATGATGACCAAAGACAACTTTCCAAAGTGCTTTACTGATACTTAATTGTTTCTCTAACCACATTAATTGGTTTTTCCAATCTGCATTACCATTAGTATCTAAAGCAAAAAACTGGATTTTATTTTTACTAAACGTGTAATAACGTCCCTGCATATTAAAACCAGCATATTTAACTTGAGGAACACCATTATCCGTGCGAATATCATGATTTCCTAAACAAGCATGAAACTTCACACCTTTTTTAAGTAAAGCTTGATAGGGACGTTCAAAAACGGCATTAATTTTCTCAATTTCCCCATTGTTATAGATATTATCACCAGCTAAAACCACTAAATTATAAGGATTTTTTTCATGATAAAAATTCATGGCATTAGCTACAGCATACTGTCCTTTTGTACCAGTTCCTGTATCTGCAACGGAGACAAAACGCAGTAATAAATTTTTTCCAACTGGACTGACTGCTGTAGCTGTTTCTATGAGAGAATTGTTTGCTGATAATTTCCACCCTAGTAGTCCAGACCCTATGGTACTAATTCCACCTAAAAACAAAAATTGACGGCGTTTCATTTTCATATTTCACTTAATAGCACAATAGAGAATTATATAGCAATACCGTTCAGTTAAGACGTACCTGAAACCCTTATTCTTTTGTAGGGGTAATTCATGAATTACCCCTACACATCTAGGTTTTTCCTAATTTTGTAAAAGTTCCATGTCAGGAAACAAACGCAGACAACCAAGAAATGAAGCAACCAGTCAATCTTCCCCCACACCTTACCAGAAAAATCAACCCATTTGGAAAACAGCAATTATCCAAATTTTGCGGGGAACAATTGGTATTTTAGAAACTACAGTCGTCAAACTGGAAACAGAAACACCGGCTGATAGTCAGGAAAAAAACGGTTTTTTCTCTAGTTGGGATAGGTTTTTAAGGACATTTCGCTTATTCTTGCCATCAAGTATATCTAATAATCTGTCAGATACGGTTTTGACAGGGATTTTTGCAGTCTTGTTTGTGGTGACAATAGGGATAACCACATTTACATTTATTCCTAAATCTGTGGAAATTGCAACTGTTCCCCCAGTTAAGGAAGTTACCACACCAAGTCCAGTGGTTGAACCCGAACCTACTCCCACTCCAGTGGTTGAACCCGAACCTACTCCCACTCCAGTGGTTGAACCCGAACCTATTCCCACTCCAGTGGTTGAACCCGAACCTACTCCTACTCCAGTGGCTGAACCCGAACCTACTCCAGTGGTTGAATTAACACCAGAAGAATCTTTATTAGCAGCAATTGAAAATCAGTTTGCAGAAATTAGTATTGCGGTGAAGAGTAAAGATAAGCAAAACATGATTTCTCAATTGATAAAACCCATTGAAGCTAATTTCCGCACTAGTGATTTAAAAATTAAAATTAAGGATATTTGGTATAACCTGGAAAAATACCAGCAAGATAAACTTGCAGCCGATATATTACAACGTTCTCAAGAATTGAATTTTACTCATTTAGAAGTTGTAGATTCTCAAGATAAACTAATTGCCCGTAGTCCCGTTATTGGTAATCAAATGATCATTTTTAACCGATGATATTTATTAATACTAATTGTAAGAATTCAGGTGAGATAAAAAGATCCCCGACTTCTGTGATCAATTTATCAGTTATGGACACAATTAATAAAAGAAGTCGGGGATCTAAACCCCTACTACTTCTATTTACATCCTTTCTAAAACCTTAATTCCCAATAAAGATAATCCCAACTTGAGAGTTTTTGCAGTTAAATCACATAACATTAACCGTGAAGTTCTAGCAGGTTCTTCAGATTTGAGAACCGGGCAATTTTCATAGAACTTGTTAAACTTATCACTGAGTTGATACAAATAATCACACAAACGATTTGGTAATAAATCCTGTTCTACTTCCTTAATTACCTCATCAAGTTGCAGAAGATGTTTAGCTAAAGTTAATTCTGCATCCTCTTTTAGTAAGATTTGGCGATTTATTCCCAAGTTGGTAAAGTCAATATTACCTTGACGACTAATACCTTGAATCCTCACATAAGCATAGAGAAGATAAGGGGCTGTATTGCCTTTGAGAGATAACATTTTGTCATAACTAAAGACATAACTACTGGTGCGATTTTGACTTAAATCAGCATATTTAACCGCACTAATCCCCACTACTTCCGCGACATTTTGAATAAATTCTTCTGTTTCTACTCTGCCATCTTCTTGTAATCTCTTTTCTATATCTGCACGGGCGCGGTTAATAGCTTCATCTAACAAATCTCGTAACCGCACAGTGTCACCAGAACGAGTTTTAAATTTTTTGCCGTCTTCACCTAACACTAACCCAAAAGGAACATGAACTAATTCCACATCTTCAGGTATCCAATTTGCTTTTCTTGCTACTTGAAAAAATTGGGTAAAGTGGTTAGATTGTCCTTCATCAGTAACATAAACAATGCGCTTGGCTTCATCTTTTTGAATGCGATGACCTAAAGCTGCTAAATCCGTAGTTGCGTAGTTATAACCACCATCTGATTTTTGCACAATTAAGGGTAAAGGATTACCTTCTCTATTGGTAAAACCATCTAAGAAAACACATTTTGCGCCTTGATTTTCTTCTAATAATCCCGTAGTTGCTAAATCTTCTACAACTTTTGGTAATAAGGGATTATAAAAAGATTCACCTCTTTCTATTAATTCAACATTTAATAAATCATAGATGATTTGAAATTCTTGTCGAGATTGTTCACATAATAATTTCCAAGCATGAAGAGTATCTTCCGCACCCGCTTGTAATCTCACAACTTCTTGACGGGAATTTTCTTGAAAAACTGCATCTTCATCAAATCGCTTTTTGGCTTGACGATAAAAACTCACTAAATCGCCAATATTTAAAGCATTGGCGGTAGTAAGTGCATCTGGATAAACTTCCCGCAAATAGGTAATTAACATCCCAAATTGTGTACCCCAATCTCCAACATGATTTAACCGCAAAACATCATGGCCACAAAATTCTAAAATCCGGGCAATGGAATCACCAATAATAGTCGAACGTAAATGTCCAACGTGCATTTCTTTGGCAATATTCGGACTAGAAAAATCAACAATTTGCTTTTGGGGATTTGTCGCTGTGGGTATTCCTAATCTATCATCTGCTTGAATTGCGTTCAGTTGTGCTTCCAAGTAAGATGTTTGTAATTTGAGGTTAATAAAACCAGGCCCAGCGATTTCTGGAGGTTCACAAATATCAGATACATCTAGTTTATTAACTATTTCCGTAGCGATGATTCTCGGTTGCTTTCCTAACTTTTTACTCAAGGATAAAGCCACATTAGCTTGATAATCACCAAATTTAGGATTACTGGCGGAAACCAAAATTGGATCTGTATTGGTATAATCTGTACCAAAAGCAGCTACTAAAGCCTGAGTTAATTTGAGTTTTAGTTGTTCTTGTGTAGCGTTCATTATATCAATTGTATCTGCGTCTGTTGTTTAATGATGTTATGTTTGATAATTGGAGATGTCATTGGGAAACCAGTTTTCATCTAGGGCTTGCAAAAGGCTAATCTGAGCATCTGGGGGAAGGTAACATAACTTAGAAACGGATTTAATAGCGACGGGATGAGCTTTTTCATAGAACGTTTGTAATTGAGAATTAAGACTAGGACTATCTTCCAAACGTCCTTGAATTTGAGCGCGAAAGTTGACAATTTCCGCAGCCCAGTGATTACCGGATCTCGGTTTTTCAGATTCCCAGTAAGACAATTTGAGGAGATGTTCTAGAACACGGGTTAAAAGACTAATTAGGGCGCGTTTGTCGTTTTTCCCCATAATTTCTAGTTCTTCGATTAAGCTATCCCAATCTATATTTTCAAAATCACGGTTTTGGATTTGTTGGATAGTTTCTTGTGTCCATTGATTGTAATCGGTGTCATAAAGAGATGATGTCATAGTTTTGTTCTCTAGTATTTTTCGGGAGATTTACTTATTAATCATCTAACTTGGTTAATTATAACATTGAAGAGATAATTTATATGAAAATCATATTTTATTTTTCTAAAATTACCCAGGGTGGGCAATATCCACTACAAGAATTGTAACTCTGTTCCCTGGTGCAATCCTATTTATGAACAACAATATCCCCCACTTCTTTAAGAAGTCGGGGATCTGACTCTTGGAATATTTACAAATCAAATAGGGGTGATTTAATATGAGCAGCAATTTCATCCAAAGAAGCAGGACTCAGATTAGCTGCTTTTAACTCCGGTAAAATATCTTCCCAAGATTTATCAGAATTACCTGCTAAAACCAAATGAACCAATATTTGATCCATAATCTTGGTTTGAGAAACAGCAACCTCTAAATATTTTTCACTCTTTTTTTCAGTATCTACCAAAGTTGCAATCCTGATTTAATGATTTGATCGCAGTTTGTAAGGTCGGATTATTACCAACAATTGCTAATGCTTGTCCTACAACTTGCGTCGCTTGTATAGCTGCACCACCAACCGCTTGTGCTGTTGCGGCGATCGCACCAAAATATAGATTTCTTACCTTGCGTTTTAATATATTTAAATTTCACACAAAGCAAAAAAGCGTAATACATCACAAATATCAACTTAATAATGTAGTAATTAACCAACTGAGTATAAATACAACCATTCTTATTTTTCTCCCCTCTGTTGTTTCCTGCCTTAATAACTAAATTTAACAATCATTAGGGTGCGGAATGTGGGGTAAAATCTATGTTTACCCAGGAAAATCGAAGTATGTATCTTCTCGAAAATCAATTTTACATTACAGATTCGTCATACTTCTTAATAAACCAACAGCGTAAACACAAAACGTTCTAATCTAAAAAGTGAACTGGGTTAATTTGCTAGATTTTTCCGGCGTAATACTCACAAATACGCAAAAATGTCAAGCCTTTAAACAACTCAGGCTTAACACATAAACGATTATGATAGGAGTTTTAAAAATCCAATGAGTGTTAAGGCAAGCGGTGGAAGCTCAGTTGCGCGTCCGCAACTATATCAAACCTTACCAGTAGCCACTATTTCCCAAGCGGAACAACAAGACCGCTTTTTGGGAAGAGGTGAACTTAGTGAACTCGGTAGTTATTTTGCCTCTGGTACAAAGCGTTTAGAAATTGCCCAGATTCTGACAGAAAATTCTGAAATCATCGTTTCTCGTGCTGCTAACCGGATTTTTGTTGGTGGTTCACCAATGGCCTTCTTGGAAAAGCCCCAAGAGCGAGAACTGGCAATGGTTGGTGCTGGTGGTAGTGTCCAAGAAGGAATGAAACTAGGAACAATCACCTACGTTGAAAGTCGTGGTGGTTTCTTTGAAAACCTTCGTTCCATCTTCAATACTTCTGCTGGTGGCCCCACACCTCCAGGCTTTAGACCCATTAACGTCGCTCGTTATGGGCCTAGCAACATGGCCAAGAGCTTACGGGATTTGTCCTGGTTCTTACGCTATGCTACCTACGCCATTGTCGCCGGCGACCCCAACATCATCTCTGTAAATACCAGGGGTTTACGGGAAATTATTGAAAATGCTTGTTCTGGGGAAGCAACCATCGTTGCTTTACAAGAAATTAAAGCTGCTTCTTTATCATTTTTCCGTAAAGATGCCGCAGCTACAGAAATTGTGACTCAGTACATGGATGTGCTGTTGACAGAATTCCAAGCACCCACACCATCTACAAAAGTCCGTCAACGTCCTTCCGGCGACCAACAAGGTTTACAACTGCCGCAAATTTACGCTGTTGCTGCAGAACGTCGTCCTAAGTACGTGATGAAGCCCGGGTTGTCTTCTAGCGAAAAGACAGAAATCGTCAAAGCAGCTTATCGTCAAGTATTCGAGCGCGATATTACCCGTGCTTATAGCTTGTCTATTTCTGACTTAGAATCTAAAGTTAAAAATTGCGAAATCTCCATGCGGGAGTTTATTCGCCGTTTAGCTAAATCTCCTCTTTACCAAAAACAGTTTTACCAACCTTTTATTAACAGTCGGGTAATTGAATTGGCTTTCCGTCACATTTTAGGACGGGGGCCAAGTAGCCGTGAGGAAGTGCAAAAATATTTTGCAATTATTTCTCTTAAAGGTTTAGCGGGGCTGGTTGATGCTTTAGTAGATTCAAAAGAATACAGCGATTACTTTGGTGAAGAAACAGTTCCCTACATTCGGGGTCTGGGTCAAGAAGCTCAAGAATGTCGCAACTGGGGACAACAGCAAGACCTGTTTAAATACAGTGCGCCTTTCCGTAAAGTTCCTCAATTTATTACAACCTTTGCTGCTTACGAACAACCATTACCTGACCAACATCCCTACGGCTCTGGTAATGACCCCTTAGAAATTCAATTTGGTGCGATTTTCCCCAAAGAAACCCGCAACCCCAGCAGCAGTCCTGCACCATTTAGTAAGGATACCCGCCGGATTTTAATTCACCAAGGGCCTGGTATTAATAACCAACTCAGCAACCCCGGTGCGCGTAGTGTCGCTCCTGGTACTTTGGGTGCTAAGGTCTTTAAATTAGACCAGTTACCTGGAACTATTGGTAAAAAAGCCGCCAAGGGTGCAAGTGTTAAGTTCTCCGAAAGTTCTACCCAAGCGGTAATTAAGGCTTGTTACCTACAAGTTTTTGGTCGTGATGTTTACGAAGGTCAACGCCTAAAAGTTGCCGAAATTAAGCTAGAAAACGGTGATATCACCGTTCGTGAGTTTGTGCGGATGTTGGCGAAGTCCGATTTATTCCGCAAGATGTACTGGACTTCTCTCTATGTCTGTAAAGCGATTGAATATATTCACCGTCGCTTGTTAGGTCGTCCTACCTACGGTCGTCAAGAGAACAACAAGTATTTTGACATTGCTTCTAAGAAAGGTTTCTACGCTGTTGTAGATGCAATTATTGACAGCACTGAGTACAGCGAAGCTTTCAATGAAGATACAGTTCCTTACGAACGCTATCTAACTCCTGCTGGTGTGTCCTTACGCCAATTGCGCGTGGGTACTATTCGCGAAGATGTGGCGAATGTTCAAAAACAAGAAACACCTCGCTTCGTGGAATTGGGTGAAGTTAAGGAAATGCGAACCCAGCCAGATGTCGAGTTCCGCATCAACCAAGGTGTTACTAAGCAACGTGAGCAAACCAAGGTCTTCAAATTAGTTGCAAACACTGTTGATAAGGTTGCAGTTCACACTTTAATTAGTGCTGCTTATCGCCAGATTTTTGAACGGGATATCGCGCCTTTCATCCTCAAAAATGAGTTTACTGTTCTAGAAACTCAATTAGGTAATGGTGAAATTTCTGTGAAGGAATTTATTGAGGCTGTGGGTTATTCCAGTCTCTATATTAAGGA
This sequence comes from Cuspidothrix issatschenkoi CHARLIE-1, assembly GCF_002934005.1. Lineage (GTDB taxonomy): Bacteria > Cyanobacteriota > Cyanobacteriia > Cyanobacteriales > Nostocaceae > Cuspidothrix > Cuspidothrix issatschenkoi. The sequence goes on from NZ_PGEM01000031.1 coordinate 8,033, forward strand.
GTTCTATGCACCTTATCCCAATACTAAAGTAATTGAGTTGGGTACTAAGCACTTCTTAGGACGCGCACCTATTGACCAGGCAGAAATTCGTAAGTATAACCAAATCTTAGCCACTCAGGGTATCAAGGCGTTTATTGGCGCAATGGTAAATAGTGCTGAGTATGCTCAAGCCTTTGGTGAAGATACTGTTCCTTATCGTCGTTTCCCAACCTTACCTGCGGCTAACTTCCCCAATACCCAGAAGCTTTACAACCAGCTAACTAAGCAAAATGATGATTTGGTTGTTCCTAGCTTTGAGACTGTGAAGCCTCGGATTAAGACTGAGAATACACCAATGTTAGGGAAGGCGATCGCTGATTTAGCTGCCAAAGCTAAACAAATGGACAAGACAAAACCCTTGTTTATTGAATTAGGTCGTTCTTTCAATGATAATGGTCAGTCTGTAGAAGTTGGTGTTGGTACAAGCCGCCGGAAACCAGCCCGAATTTACCGCGCTACTACTGGTACAAATTCCCCAGAAACCAATCAGGTTATTAATGCTATCTACTGTCAAATAATGGACGTATTTAGCGGTCAAGTTCCTGGTTATTTCCGTCGTTCCGACCTAGATAGCAAACTGCGTAATGGTGAAATTACCGTGCGTGAGTTTGTTCTCGAATTAGCTAGTTCAGAAATCTACCGCAAGCGGTTCTATACTCCCTATCCCAACACCAAGGTGATTGAGTTCCTATTCCGTCACATCTTGGGACGCGCACCCGCTACCCAAGGGGAAATTCGTCAATATAACAAGTTATTGGCTGATAGAGGTTTAAGGGCTGCTGTGGAGACAATGGTGAACAGCACAGAATACGCTCGTTACTTTGGTGAAGATGTTGTACCTTACAACCGTTATCCATCTTTACCAGCAGGTAACTACTTGGGTAGTGTTCAGGCTGAAGCTGACTTAGTGAAACAATCTTGGTCTAGCTTGTCTCCTTCTGTGTTAACAGGTGGTCTTCCCAATAGATAGGTGCTACGCCACGGTGACAGGTGACAGGTAACAGAAAGAAGGCAAAAGGCAAGAGGCAAAAGATAATTAATTCTTCCTTTCTTCTCCCTCATGGTGCCAAAAAGACTGTTTAACCTTGATTTTACAGGCTTTTTACTATTCTCTGTTCCCTGTTCCCTGTTCCCTGTTCCCTGTTACCTGTTACCTGTTACCTGTTCCCTGTTCCCTGTTCCCTGTTCCCTGTTCCCTGTTACCTGTTCCCTGTTACCTGTTCCCTGTTCCCTCAAAATGAGCAAATCTGAAAATAATTGTTACAAAATATTAAGAGCAGTAATAAATGCTCAACATAATACTGGAAAATAATTTGCGGAAGGTAATTGAGTTCTTCACCTGGTTTACACCAAATCCAGTAAATTTGGCTAAGAATGTTAAGCCAGATGTGAACTAAATATCAACCTAGTAAATTTGTACCAGTTTAATCAAATTCTGGTTTCATTAGTTTTGGAGGAATCCATTAATGAGTATCGTCACGAAAGCCATCGTGAATGCTGATGCAGAAGCTCGCTACCTCAGCCCCGGTGAATTAGATAGAATCAAAGGTTTTGTTGCTGGTGGTGCTGCACGTCTCCGCATCGCTCAAGTATTGACCGAAAACCGCGAGCGCATCGTTAAGCAAGCTGGCGACCAACTGTTCCAAAAACGTCCTGACGTTGTTTCTCCCGGTGGTAACGCTTACGGTCAAGAAATGACAGCTACCTGCCTTCGTGACCTTGACTACTACTTGCGTCTTGTAACCTACGGAATCGTTTCTGGCGATGTTACCCCCATCGAAGAAATCGGTATCGTTGGTGTACGCGAAATGTACAAGTCTTTGGGTACTCCCATTGAAGCTGTTGCTGGTGGCGTTGCTGCTATGAAGAGCGTTGCTTCTACCCTGTTGTCTGCTGAAGACGCTGCTGAAGCTGGTGCTTACTTCGACTACGTTGTTGGTGCAATGGGCTAAGTTGCAGCTAATAAACTGCTGAACTCAAACCTGTTGTAATCAAGTTGGAAATAAGGAAATAACAACAATGCAAGACGCAATTACCTCCGTTATCAATTCTTCAGACGTTCAAGGTAAATACCTTGATACCGCCGCTTTAGAAAAGCTCAAAGGTTACTTCGCTACCGGTGAACTGCGCGTCCGTGCAGCTACCACAATTAGCGCTAACGCTGCTGCTATCGTTAAAGAAGCTGTAGCTAAATCCTTATTGTACTCTGATATCACCCGTCCCGGTGGTAATATGTACACCACCCGCCGTTACGCAGCTTGTATCCGTGACTTGGATTACTACTTGCGTTATTCCACCTACGCTATGTTGGCTGGAGATCCTTCCATCCTCGACGAGCGTGTACTTAACGGTTTGAAAGAAACCTACAACTCCTTGGGCGTTCCCGTGGGTGCTACCGTTCAAGCTATCCAAGCTATGAAAGAAGTAACTGCAAGCTTGGTTGGTCCTGACGCTGGTAAAGAAATGGGCGTTTACTTCGACTATATCTCCTCTGGCTTGAGCTAGGAGTTAGCTTTGCACTTAGTCATATAGGTGCGGCTTTATGAAGGTCTGGAGATCAATCATCATTACTAGAAGTTTCTCTTGCTAATTGGTTGTAAGCGTTATCAGTCTGGTGTTGATGGTTGATTACCAGCCTTGGAAAAAATAATTAAAGATTTTCACTCAAGATATTTCAGATAAAAAAGTTTACCAAACAATATCAGGAGATTTGAAACAAAATGGCTCGTTTATTTAAAGTAACTGCTTGTGTTCCTAGTCTAAGTCGTACTCGCACCCAACGCGAATTACAAAATACTTACTTTACTAAGTTAGTTCCTTTTGAAAATTGGTTCCGCGAACAACAACGCATCATGAAAATGGGTGGCAAAATTGTTAAGGTTGAATTAGCAACTGGTAAGCAAGGTACTAATACCGGTTTGCTGTAATTTTTATAAATCAGATATTATTGTATTTCGATTTTGCAAGAGGTCATTAATGACCTCTTTTTTTATTTATAAAGAAAATGCCGAAAACCCTTGAAGATGCGTCAGAAAGTATTATTGTCGTAGCAGATAAAGCACTTTATGAAGCTAAACCCCAGAACACATTTTGTGTTTATTTGCCGATTTCATTTTCGGTGTTCAACGATGGACGAATAGATAAATATATTAAAGGGCCAAATAAAGGAATGATGGCAAATAGCCAAAATAATTGATTATTTTGCCAACCCCGTCGCGTCATATCATCTCCTAACAATGTGGGAAATAATAGACTCAACATCACAAAATCTAAACTCATGACATGAATAAATCTGCTAGTTTGCCACTGTTGGACAAAATCTGCCCAATCTCCTTGTAAACTGTATATGAATAAAACTGCTGTACTTATAGTTAATAGAATCCCTAAAATACGGGAATCTAGTATTTTCAGAAATGAATTTTTTTCACCAATAAATGTTTGATTGGGTTCTCTTAATGCCAAATATGGCAAAAGTGCAAATGCACCTAAACCGAAAGCAGCACTAGCAAATGGCCAAGCAGGTATTTTTTGATTTCTGCCATCGAAAAAAACTACGGCACTATAGACAAAAGGCCAAATTCCCATGATATTAAATAAAGATATAATCAAAGGATTAATACCTTGCCAATTGCCTGTTGAGAGATTTTTAATTAACTCTAAACTTTCTGGAAAATTATCAGGAGGAGCAAAGAAAAAGGCGTAGGAAACAAATCCTAGCCATAGTAAACCAAAAATTATTTTTCTAGTCATGATTGAGGTAATTTAACTAAATGCTTCTGAGAGATAATCTGCTGCTGCTGCTACTACAGCGATCGCACTCTCATAGTCTAACCTAGTTGGACCCAGAACCCCCACACTTCCCACCGGCACAGAACCCCGACGATAGGTAGAGGAAATCAAAGTACAACTCCGAATAGGTTGAAGAGGATTTTCTGTACCAATTCGCACCGTTACTTTAGACTTAGTTGAATCTTCTATTTCTGCCTCTTCACAAATTAAACGCCAAAGTTGGTCTTGTTCTTCTTCCAACAATTGCATAATTGTCTGTACCTGTTGTACCTGGGAAAATTCAGGTTGTCTTAACACCTCTTTGATCCCCCGTACCATGATTGGTGTAGCTATAGGTGCAAGAGCGCGATGAGTCAATTCTACCAAAGAACTTTTTAAGAACTCGCCATAACTGTGAAACTCTTGATCCAACTCACTCCAATTAAGATAGCCTAATTCTAATAAACTGCGCCCCCGTAAATGACTATTCAAAAAGTTAGAAACTATCTGTAATTGATGATCAATTACTTCTGGTTCAGATTGGGTGTCACAGATGGGAGTAAATAAATCCATGACCTTAGAATGGGTTTCATAACTATCTGTCACCACAATCAACATCATTTTTCCAGCTTCCACTTGCACTAATTGCAAATGTTTTAACTTGGCTGTCGTAGTTTGCGGCATAGTAATTAAGGTAATACAGCCGCTTAATGTGGCTAGAATTTGCGCCGCACCTTGTAATAAAGCTTCTAAACTCCAGTCTTCCCAATGCAGACGCTGTTGTAATGCTGTTTCTACCTCTTTACCTAAAGTTTCTGATGGTGTAATTAGTTGATCAACATAAATACGATAACCAGAATCGGAAGGAATTCTACCCGCAGAAGTATGTGGTTGGTAAAGTAACCCTGATTTTTCTAAAGCTCCCATCACACTGCGGATTGTTGCCGAGCTAATTCCCAGATCAAACCCATCAATTAAAGCCTTAGAACCAACAGGTTCTGCTGTAGCAATATAGTGGCGTATAGTTGCCCCAAGTATATTTTGTTGGCGATTGGTCAGATGGACTTGCATAAGTTATTTTTTTACTGAAGGCAAATCTTAATCAAAATTTGAAAAAATTTGTAGTTTTTACTACAAAAAGGTAAAAAAGAATTAATTATTTATTAATGCTAGGTTAGCAAATTATACACTTGTTTTGTATTAACCAAACACGAAATTTAGGTTTAGCTGTGATTAGGTATATTTTTTATGACTACATAACTGTTAACTAAATCAAACCAAATCAAAAATGATTAGGACTTACGTACGGTGTCTTTTTGCGTAAGTCCTGATGATGAGTTTTTTACTTTTCCGTACTATCTCATGTTTTGTCAATATCAGCAGTAATTTAAGCTACAAAATAACATTTTTGATTTATTCCCTGTCCCCTGTCCCCTGTCCCCTGTTCCCTCCTACCTCAATACTGTGGTACTGAAGGATCAACTAGGATAGAATAGGCGGAAATGCCTCCAGTAATATTTTTAACATTTGTGAAGCCTTGGGTAACTAACCATTGACACATTTGAGCAGATCGAACACCATGATGACACAGAACTAGAGTTTCCGTGGTAGGATTGAGGCGGATAGCAACTTGATCAGACCATTGCTCATATTTACTGAGGGGAAGATTCACAAAACCATCTATCCGTGATATGGCAACTTCTTGGGGTTCACGCACATCTATTAATTGAATCGTGCCTTCATTAGTAGCAAGACATTGAGCGAGTTCTTGGACGCTAATTTGAGAAAATGGTTGACCAAATGATGTATCTGTCATAAAGTTTTGCTAGAAAATCCTATACTATTTACGTTTGCCGAAAAGCTATAAAATAATATTACTAATGTGAACAGTCAAATCTCAACAAAAAAAAATATTAAACTTGGTTTGTTAGTAGCGGGTATCATCGCGTTGGTACTGATTAGCATAACCAGATTTTCCAGTTTTTTGGGTAAAAGTCCAGTTAGTTTTGTGGTGAGTAACTCCCAACCTGCTGCGGGGATGTTTGTTTCTAAGTTGTCACCGGCGATGGTGTCATTGTTAGTAAACCCTGATACTTTACAAACACTAGAACGGAAAGGGGAATTTTCCCAACTTAAAAACCGTCTGTTGGCCAAAAGTAATATAGATTATCAAAATGATATTAAACCCTGGTTGAGTGATGAAATTACTTTAGCTGTGGCCACGATAGATATAGATCGTGATCCAACAAACGGACTACAAACAGGGTACTTAATGGCACTAAAAACGGCAGAACTAGAAAAAAGCCGGGAGTTTTTGGAGTTGTTGTTTTCGGAACGGGCTTTTGCAGGAGCTAATTTAGGGATTGAAAAATATCAGGGTGTCAAGGTTATTTATGATAACTTTGAAGATTCGCAGTTTGAAAAAATCCAAAATCCAAAATCCAAAATCCAAAATAATTTAGCTGGTGCAATTGTCAATAATTTTGTTTTGCTAGCTAACCATCCCAAGGTGATCAAAGAAGCAATTAATAATTTACAAGCACCGGATCTGAGTTTGATTAGTTCTCTGGAATATCAAAAAGCTAGTCAACAAATTTCTGAAAATTCCCTGGCTGTAACTTTCTTAAATTTGCCCCTAGTTGGCCAGTGGCAAGGATTAGAATTGGCAGAATCAACCTATAATAGTCAAATTCTCTCTTTAATTTTAAGTTCCCAAGGCTTGCTGGCAGAAAGTACATTTTTAACACCTGGGGAAGTTATGCCGGCATCTGTGCCATTATCAAAACCGGTAACTGCATTACAGTATATTCCAGAATCAGCAGCTTTGGCGATCGCTGGTGCCAACCTGAATAATTTAGATCATAGCGATTTAGCGAAACTCTGGACACAAGCAACAGCAACTATTTATGGTTCAAGTCAAGATGCTATTTCTCGCTTAGCGCAACCTTTGGTAGATATTCAAAAAAGCTGGAGTTTAAATTTTAGTCAAGATATCTTCAGTTGGTTAACTGGGGAATATGCTTTAGCTTTATTACCTGATGCAGATCTATCTCCCCATTGGTTATTTGTAGTCGAAAAAACGCCAGATTTAGCAGCAGGTATAGCACATTTAGATCAGATTGCTAGTAGCCATGATTTAAATATTATTTCCCTAACTCTAGATGGACAGAAAGTATCTGCTTGGTCACAATTTACAGCGACAACTGAAAATAATCAATCTATTAATGTTGATACCACCATTAAAGCAGTGCATACAACCTTAGATAACTATGAAATTTTCAGTTCTGACTTAAAGACACTCACAGCAGTTTTGAGTCAAAAGCAAAAATCTTTACTAGAAAATACTCAATTTAAAAATGCTGTTGCTGCCATTCCCCAACCCAACCAAGGGTATATTTATCTAGACTGGGAAAATAGTCAAGATATTCTTAAACATCAATTACCTGTACTTAAATTTGTGGAAGTGTTAGGTAAGCCACTTTTTGAGAATTTGCGATCGCTTACAGTTAGCAGTTATAGCAGCGAACCAGGAACACTCAAAGGAGGAGTATTCTTACAACTGCATTAATTCTTTGTTTTACCTCCTGCCCCCTCCCATATCATGATACAAACAAAAAAACTGTTATTTGTGTCACATATTTTTGTGACATAGATACCACTAACTGAAGATTTATCTATTAAAATTAGTATATATGATTACTTTTATTGCCTATGGGGGGCTAATATGCAATATCATCATTTCCGGCTTCAGTCTCAATTGGCATGGTTGTTAACTTTAATGATACCGATGATCAATACATCTGCATCAGCAGAAACGGCGAATTTTGGCACACTGGCCTTATCACCAGGTTTTACCACAGTGCAAGGAACAGTATCGGGTTATACAGGGGGAAGTTATTCATTATCCGCTATTAGCAATCGTGATTGGCAAAAAAAAGCCTGTATAGGTTTTGCTAATCCTAATCCTGATCATATTCTTGTTTTAGAGAAAGACTTCGACCAATTGACCATCTTAGTTAACAGTGATGGCAGTGATACCACTTTACTGATCAAAGATCCTAACAATGAAATAGTGCGTTGTGGTGATGATACAGGTAGAAGCAAAGATGCCAGTATCACCGATAAAAAATGGAAAAAGGGAACATACCAAATTTGGGTAGGTATATTTGAACCAGATGTAAAACGCAATTACACATTAACAGTACAGCAATAAGTAACACTTGAAAGAAACAGTTTTGATCCCTAATTACCAAGTCAAGTTAAAATGGGAAAGTAGCTTGTTGTGCTATCAAGGGTACTATCTCAATGTTCTCTAGACTCCGTGCTGATTTTCGCATCATCTTTGAACGTGACCCCGCAGCCCGTAATTGGTTGGAGGTTCTGTTTTGCTATCCAGGTTTGCAAGCGCTAGTTTTCCACCGCTTTGCCCACGGGTTACGTCGTCTTGGTATACCCTTTTTCCCCCGGTTGATTTCTCATATTGCTCGATTTTTAACCGGTGTGGAAATTCACCCAGGCGCTGTCATTGGTAAAGGTGTATTTATTGACCACGGAATGGGAGTAGTAATTGGGGAAACAGCCATTATTGGTAATTACGCGCTGATTTATCAAGGTGTTACCCTGGGAGGAACAGGTAAAGAAAGCGGTAAACGTCACCCCACATTAGGCGAAAATGTCGTTGTTGGTGCGGGTGCAAAAGTTTTAGGAAATATTGAAATTGGTGATAATGTCCGCATTGGTGCGGGTTCAGTGGTGTTGAGGGATGTACCATCTAGTTGTACGGTTGTGGGTGTCCCTGGTCGCATTATTTACCGTTCTGGAGTCCGGGTTGCACCTCTAGAACATAGCAATTTACCAGACTCAGAAGCCCAAATAATTCGCACTTTAGTTGACCGCATTGAAGCCTTAGAAGAACAAATTCAATCCCTACAAAATCCGATAAAAAATCCAGTTTTAGTTGGGAAATTCATTGAAGAAAATGAATTACCAAAAGAACATAATTTCTGTAATCTTCGAGATAAACAGATTCAGGAATTTTTTGATGGTGCGGGAATATAGGCAAGGCAAACATTTAGCCCCTTAAATGCTCCGATTTCGGGGGATTTAGGGGCTAAATAAGTCTTAATAAGAAGACGATTAGGGAGGGGTAAAGATTTTTAAACACCTTCTAAGGGTTTATTGCTTGAGTTAACCATTCTTGGTTTTCATTGCGGTAGTAAACCCTTCTATTTTGTGGTTCACCTCGCAATTCTAAATGATCTAATTTGACTGGTTCTAGTAATAATAAACAAAACGTTGTTAATGGTTGAATAGTGTCTGGTGCTAGTGGTGTAAAAGCTTCTGGTGTTGTATTTCTGGGTTGTCCAGGATGAGGCCAGGCAAATTGTAATCTTGCTGCATCACTTAATTCTTGCCACATTTTAATTCTCGCTGGTTGTAAATGTGGATGAGAATTAGCAGTAACTAAAGTTAATTCTCCAGCAATACGGAATTGTTCTCTAGTTTTGGGGAAATACCAACAAATTTCTGCTGCTGGTTGTTTTGATATTTGTTCAGCTTTTTCACTCCGAATATCGGTAATAAATTTTAGCTGGTTGGTATTTTCTAGAAAACCCCTAAAAACAATTGTGCGGTTAGCAGGTAAACCATTTTCTCCCACGGTTGCTAGTTGTACATAGCGGGAATAAACCAGACTACGGTTACGGTGTAGGGCGTGACTAATAATACTTCGCCAAGGTGCAAGGGACATTTATACTAAATTGAATTTTCTTCATTTTAATGGGTAAGATACCCGCATCACAATATTTAACTGTGTAGAATTTTTGTAGAGACGTTACATAGAACATCTCTACTTTTTTAATGGTTAGGATAACACATTTATTTTTTGTGATTTTGTCACCATAAAATGTTTAAGTTCTGTAAATTATCTATTGCTTCTTATGTTGATAATTTGAGAAATTTATCAGGAATATGTAGAAAATCAACAAGATTTGGCTTTGATAAAATAAAAATTACAATCATGATTATAATAATTTTAGTTATTTATCACACATCATTATGAGTCCAAAGATCCAGGATTTACAGACTATTTACGCTAAAACTCGCTTGCTGCTTGCCTTGTGGGATTTGGGAGGAAGTCAACAGAAGGTAGCTAGGGGTAAATTGACGAAGCGGATAGTGTCTAAGGGTCAAAAGATGGCCGAGTATCAGGGTATTTTAGAGGATTTAGAAGCACAGGGGGCTATTACTGTTACTAAAAAGGGTTCTGCAATTAGTTATACTCTCACATCACCAACGGGTTTAGATGTGTTAAAGGCGTGTTTGCGTAGTGATGAGTTTGAGTTTAATAGTAATCTTGGTGCTTGGGTAGGAAATTCTTTGTTGCGGTTGTTGCGTCAGGTTGATGTCGTAGTTGCTGCGCCGGTTCTATCTGGTGGTGGGGTAATTGGTTCTTATGAGGAGTTTAAATCTGTTGCGTTGGATGTTTATGACAAGTTGAATAAGGATCACAGCCTAGATGATTTAGTACCTATTTATCGCATTAGAAGAGAAATAGGTGAACGAGTTAGCCGTGAAAAATTCAATAAATGGCTAGTAGAAATGCAAGCTGATGACATTTTGCAACTAATTGCCGGAGAAATACCAGACTTTACTTCTGATAAACGCGAAGATTCAATTTCTATACCTGGTACACAACTACGTTCTTACGCTAAACGCTTGAATTAATCAAATTATCCCCACAGTTTTTAGTTCCTCGCACCATACGAAATCACCATGACAAATACCCCTATTTCGCCCATAGAAGTAGTTAATGCCGCAATTAATAGTCACAATCCATTTACTAACGCTGGGATTGTTAAAGAACAGGATGTTTGGGGAAAAGGAGTCCCCGACGTACCCACATTAAATGCTCATGCTTCTAATCAAGTTTTTAAAGCCATTGAATTTGTTCGCAAAAGCAAGTCTAGTCAAGATAAAGTGACCTCAATTGCTATTACTGCACAGCAGGGAGTTGGTAAAACCCATCTTTTGAGTCGCATTCGTCATGAACTAGAAAAAGTAGGTGGTGCTTTATTCGTTTATGCCGGTGGTAATAACTATACAGACTTAAATTTTGTTAAGTATCAATTCCAGCAAACTTTAGCAGATAGTCTCAGTAAAACTGGTAGCCAACAAGTCATGCAATGGCAAGAGATTGCCGCAGCTATGGCCAACGAAGGTAGAGAAAATCCTCCTACTCCAGCAGAGTTAGTCAAAAGATTTGACCACGCTTATAAAAGTAGTTTGGCTAAAAATAAAAACTTAATGAATGCTCTGCAAAAACAGATTATTAGAAATAAGTCTGATGCAGATCCCTATATTATTCGAGCTATTCTATGGACACTTTCAGAAACACAAGCCCCTTTTGCAATTAAATGGCTATCTGGTGAAGAATTAGCTCAATTAAATGCTGATGAATTGGGATTACCCAATCCTAGTAAAACTAATCAAGATAGAGAAGCTGAGGCTCTCAAAAATATTCAACAAATTTTGAATTTAGTTGGTTATTACAACTCGATTATTATTTGTTTTGATGAAATAGATGTTAAAAATAACTCCACTGAGGATGGGTTACCAACAGAAAGTGTAATTGCTAATTTCGTGAAAATTCTCCATGATACTTTGGAAAATTCAGACCTTAGTCAAGGCGTGGTTATTCTGACAGTTATGTTACCGGAAACATGGAGAGATAAAGTAAACTCCATTCAAGGTGGTACGCCTGATAGAATTTCCAAATTTACACAACGAAAACCAATAGATTTAAAACCTGTTAGTGCTGATTACATGGTACAGTTAGCAACGGTGTGGTTACGAGAATATTATAGTTCAAAAAATTTAATTCCTCCACATATACTTTACCCATTTGAAGAAAGTCATCTGAGAGAATACGGTAAAAATAAACCAACTGTTAGAGAAGCTTTGCGGTGGTGTGCAAATAACTTTAAGGTTGAAGAAGAGAAACTTCCTGCTGATCCATTTGAAAGGTTTGAATTAGCCTTTACAAGAGAAAGTGACGTAAAGTTTGAAGAATATGTAGAGGATAGTTCTCTTATCGCTGAAGCCCTATATTTTGGCTTTAATACTTTAAAAGGAAAGATTTTGGAAGAGGTTATGATTCAAGAAATTACAAATGATATCAAGCCCAAAGCACACAATAAAAATTTTATCAACTTCAAAATTATTGGCAATGAAAATGGTAAAGAAGTAAAAATCGGTGTAGCAGTTATCCAAGATTCTCAATCTACATTAAATGCGTGTTTGAAACGGTTAAATGACTATCATACTTTTGATTTAACCCGTGGTTGTTTAGTGCGTTCTCATTCCAAAATAAAACAAATGAAAAAAACAGCAGCAACATATAGTTTGCTGAATGAGTTGATTTTACACAAAGGGGGAGAAAATGTAGATTTAATAGAAGATCAAATTCGCCCACTTGTAGCCATATTAGCTATTTATCAAAAGCGACAAAATTATAAACTAACAGAAGAACAGATTTTTGACTTTATCTCTCAGAATAAGATTACATTTGATAATCTGTTATTAAGAGAAATTTTAAGTGATCCATCTGGTGAGATACCTGAAGTTGATGATGCTCCCGATTGGGGAGATGATGATGTTATTGATAATGATGATGGTGGTTTAGATGAGTTATTTGGTTAATTAATTATGAATAAATACGTTTCAATTTATAACGCTTTATGTTTACCTGCGCCCGATGTTGAAGCTTTAATACAAGGGCAAATTATTGCCGCAATTCCTCGTAAATTGCTGACTTCTGGGCAAAACTTTGCTCTTTATCCTGTTGACACATCAGTAAATGTGCTTTCAATTAAAGCATGGGCTAAATGTGAACTTTGCGAAATTCTAGATCAAACAACACCATTAGATATTTTATCTCAATTAACAATCTGGAAACTAGAAAAATTTGAGGAAATATTACAAAATCGTCCGCATTTTTTCCTGGCTTATTTGCGAGTTTATCATTTAGATAAACCCTATGAAATTCCAGTTATTCCTAATATTCAAGATAAACTAGGAAAATTTGTCGGTTTACCTAATAATATTTATGTTTCCGAAAATAAACCTGTATTAAGTGATTATGTATTTAATCAACGTAAAAAACAATTAGAAAACCGCCAACCTCCCCTACATCCTGAACTAGAAGATTTACAAAGTGCATTATCACAAATAGCTAATAATAACCTAGTAGCGCAACAATTAGAACAGGAAATTAGAGTATTTTTAGGATGGAATAGCGAACCTGTTAAAAATAACCTAAAATCTGAATTATCCTGGATAAAAACAATTGCAGCTTTAGGAGATAGAAGCATAGAAAAAGATGAAGGTAAAAGCAACTATCAAGCGGGTACAGACTTTGAAAACATCTCCCGTCAAAGTTTAGAATTTTTAGGGTTTAAAGTAGAAAATGCTTATAAAGGTGGTGCGGGAGGATTAGATTTATATTGTTCCCAACCTTATCCGTTAGTATGTGAATGTAAAGCAGGTAAAACTATTCCTAGTGGTACAATTGAGGAATTACTTAAACTAGGTGGAATGCACTTAGGTGCAGATAAATTTCTGAATTCACCAAAATTAGTAATAGGTCCAGGTAACGCTACCTCAGATAATCTCAAATCCTCCAAAGGATGGAAAGTAAGTATTATTAAAGCTATGACATTACAAAAATTAGTGGAACTCAAAGCAAAATATCCAGGTGCGATCAACTTAATTGAATTAAAACAATATTTAGAACCGGGACAAATTGACGATAAAATTAATGAATATATAGATAAAGTAGAAAAAGAGATTAAATTGCGATCGCACATTATTCAACTTGTTAAAAACTATTTACAAAACTCAGGAATAGAATCTGCTGGTGCTGGAGTTGACGCTTTACATGGTGCATATTTTGGATCACATCCACCACAACAACTAAAACCAGAAGAAATGCACGAAATTTTAATAGAACTATCATCACCATTAACAGGTTACTTAGGAAGAGAAAAAGGCAACAACTGGAAAACAGATAAATTCTATTATTTACGAGACTTACCAATAAATTAAAAATAACTTTCTTCTCTCTTCTTTTCTTCCCTTCCTGTCCTTCGTTCCTTTGTGGTTCATTTCCCAAATTATCCCAAAGTCAAAACACCATCTGGAAAATTCACCACCAAAGGCAAAAATTCCAACCACGCAGAAGCCAATAAAATCTCCGTTAATTCATCTCCAGCATAAACAGGAATTTCATACTCTTGATTATCTAATATCATTTTACCTAAATATCTTTTAAAGGTAATTTCACCCTGAGCAGTTCGCAGAATTTCCTTATCTACATAATGCCAATTAAGTCCGTCTAAATCTTGTGTATTAATAGCCATAAAGCCTGTGAAACCACTATCAAATAAAGCATCCACAGGCAAACTTAAACCATTATTAGTAACTAACTCAATTTCAAAAAATAGCTGCTTCTTTTCACCAAATGTACCCTGGATCATATTCTCCCAGTTGCTCCAGATTCATTTAAACAAAAAACGCAATGATCAGCATTTGGGTATTTATCACGAGCTTTTTTATGTGCAATTTCTTTATCTTGATCAATCAAGTAATTACCACTATTTAACTCAATAGCAATATACCATCCATAGTGTTCTTTTATCAACTGAGGACGCACTCTTTCAAAAATTGCCCGATAACGTTGATACTCTGCTTCATTTTCTGCTTTACGTCTAGCTAATTCTTCTGGTGATAAACTTAATTCAGGAAAAATCCTTCCTCTTTTTGCTGGTTGTTTTGGTGTTATTTGAGTCATGTTTTTAACTCCATTTCTACTATTTTTATTTTATCAAAAAAATCATCCCAAGGTCAAAACACCAGATTCAAAATTCACCACTAAAGGCAAAAACTCCAACCAAAGCGAACCTAATAAAATCTCCGTTAACTGATCTCCAGCATAAACAGGAAGTTCATACTCTTGATTATCTAATATCATTTTACCTAAATATAAATCAAAAGTTTTTTCTCCTTGCGCTGTTATCAATTCTTGTTCACGAATAAATTGCCAATCTAGTGCTTCTAAATCTTGTTTATTAATTGCTAGAAAACCTGTAAATCCAGTATCTAACAGAGTCTCTACAGGTAAGTTTAAACCATGAGCATTAATCAAATCAATTTCAAAAAATAGCTGCCCCCCATCACCAAAATAACCCTCTATCATATTCTCCCAACTGCTCCAATTTCATTCAGTCGAAACATACAATGTACAGCATGAGGGTGTTTTTCTCGTGCTTGCTGACTAGCAACTTCTATATCTTGATCAACAAAATAATCACCACTATCAGGTTCTACGGCAATATACCAGTTATAGTGTTCTTTCATCAATTCAGGACGCACACGCTCAAAAATTGCCCGACAACGTTTGTGAAATGCGTCTCTTTCTGCTTCACGTTTAGCTAATTCTTCCGGTGATAAAGTTAATTCAGGAAAAATTCTTCCTCTTCTTCTTGCTGTTTTTGATGTTATTTGAGTCATGGGTTTAAAATCCATTTTTACTATTTTAATATGAGTAGTAGTATTTCCAGAATTTAAGGATGTTTTAAGATTGGTTTTGAGTACAAATTCAACTTGTCAATTGATATAGCTTTAATCCTTTTCTGGTATCAACATCAAATTTTAACCCGATCTCCATTCCTTGGGTTGTTTTAATCTCAGGGATTGACTCACCATTAATACTTTCTATTGTAGCTTCTTGACAGTAGGATTCTCCAACTAAAATAATAGTGCTACCAACTGACAGTAAATATTTTCCATCTGCGGTTAAAATAGCAGCTTGACGTTTTTTAAACCACTCTGTAATTTTACCAACTTCTTGCGCTTGACCAATTGATTTTTTCCTTTCAAGCACCTGATAATTTACTAATTCAGTTAGTGCTTGACATAAACTTTCAACAAAATCACATAATTCTAGCAGTGCTTCAGCAGCTAACCAATTATCTATATTTGTTCCATGTGCTGCATCATTTCGATAACTAATTAATGTATTGAGTTCTTTTTCAATCGAGGTTTCATTTGCTCTGATTTCTTCTATAAAATATTTTACATATCTATGTTTTAGAATCCAACCCCAACTATCAAAAATACCAGCATTTGCTAATAATTTCTCTAGACTATTTTTACGTAAATTCTGCTCATGAAAGAGAAAAGCTTGTGGTAATAGTTCATAGTTATCTTCACCATTTTCTCCATTTAATAATCTGTAAATAACTTGTTGTACAGATAGGTTATCATATCTAATATTATCTTTCTTCAATATTTCTTGCAGCAGTCTTCCTACTCCACTTTGGTGAGTTGTACGAATAGTTTCATTTAATTTTGAATAATTTGAATATAAACTTGGTAAAATAATTAACCAATCTCGAATTAAATCTTCTACAAATGTTTCGTAAATAGCATATAAACGAGTGACTACAGCACAGTGATCATAAATACGCCAATCTGTTACTTTAGGGACATCTTGAAATATATCCATGAGAATTGTTTTTGTGTCTTCTGTGTATTCAGAAACATCTCCAAAAGCAACGTATCTAATTTTATCATTAGTTTTAATGATGGAACGAATTGTAGAAATATTAGCTTTTACAGCCATGAGCAGATTTTGAAACATTGCTTTTTACTCTGCTATGGCTTGAGATAACATATCATCAAATAGTCTAATTCTTTCTTGAATATCAGACTTAGTTTTCCCACCTCCAGTAAACAGCTTTGATTTATCTTCTCTAAACATAATTTTAGTTCTTTCAATTACTTTTGATTTACGTTCTAGTAAAATATCAGCATTTTCTAAATGTCTACTAAAACCTACCATTACTGCGTCATAATAAGCTTTGTATGCTTTATTCTTCCAGGTATTAGACTGAGGATCGAAAGGTTTGAATAAATTCTCATCATATATTTGGTGAGATAGATTTATAGTTTTAATAAAAATTTCTGAAAGAAATTCTATATCTTGACCAGAAAATGATAGACTTTTCATCATATATAAGTCGAGAAATCCCTCCATACCATTACTAAATTTATCGGTATTACGCAATGCAAAAAAACGCAGAATTAATTCTACATCCTCCATCTTTTTGTAGAGGTTATTTCTCTGAATTTCTTCATCATCAATAGGTATATTCCAAGCTTCTTTAAAAATTGGATTAGTTGCTAATTCTAGCAATAATTGATTAAACTGACCATAAAATGAACAATTACGTATTTCCTGACGACTGAGTTCTACTCCTCCAGTATTGATACGTGCAAAAGCAAGCTGTTTGAGAAGTAGAGCATCTTCTGGACTAGATGTTGACTCTGTAATTAAAACTATAGTCGAGATAGAACGGCGATCAATTCCTGCTTTAATATTGCCAGGAAGTGTATTATATGTACGTTTATTGAGTTCTGGCCAAAGTTCTAAACCTGTTAATTGCAGACGATTTTCATAAAAATCTTTAAGAGCAGTAATTCTCTGTTGACCATCCATTACTTCATAGACATTATATTTCTTTTCATACAGAATAATGGGAGGTACGGGAATATTAATTAAAAAAGATTCTATTAGTTGAGATTGTTTTTTCGGATCCCATCTATTCCTTCTTTGATAAAAAGGTCTAAGATCCATATAACCGGGTTTCTTTAAAGATTCTACAAAAGCTGGTAGCTTTTCCCGGTTCATTTCAGTTAATATTCTTTGTTCACCTTTTTCATATTTATCATTTATTTGTTGATCAGACATAGTGATGTGGTTTAGAGATGGTGTTTTTTCCCACATCTTTTCTTCAGTTGGAGCTAGAAGTTGCATTGACTACATTCTCCTTCAATGGTGATAAAAATAGACCTATCTACAAATTAGTTTAACCTGATTAGTTAAAGGTAAAAACATAATTTCAGGACTTACGCAAAAAGAACCGAAAGTACGTAAGTCCTAAATTTATAGACAGGTCTAATAACTATTTAGATTTCATATCTGCGATCGCTCCTTTGGTCATAGCTGCGATCGCTTTATCAGTCGCTTTTGGTAGGTGATAATATTTACCTCCGGCTGTTTTCGCCAATTCCTTGGCAAAGCCTGTTGATACAAACTTACTCTCCGTATCAATTACCAATAATTGCATCCCTGAAGCGCGAATTCTGGCAGCAATATCTAATAATTCCGCTTTGATATCTGGTTTTTCTCCCGGTTCTTGGGGTTCGCCTAAAGAACGAGATAAGGAAATATTACCACGACCATCAGTAATTGCAACGATGACAACCTGACCAATATCTCCACCCATTTGGGCATTTATGCCCACACGCACGGCTTGAGTTAAACCATGTGCTAAAGGTGAACCGCCACCACAAGGTAATTTTTCTAACCTACTTTTAGCCAAAGCGATGGAACGGGTAGGAGGTAATAACACCTCTGCTTGTTCACCACGGAAGGGTATCAAAGAGATTTGATCACGGTTTTGATAGGCTTCGGTTAAAAGCTGCATCACCGCACCTTTAGCGGATTGCATTCTATTTAAAGCCATTGAACCAGAAGCATCAACCACAAACACCACTAAAGCGCCGGCTTTTCTCACTAACCGTTTAGAACGCATATCACCCTGTTCAACAATAACCTTTTTATCTGGTTGTCTAGCACGACGTGCTTTTTGATATGGGGCTGCGGCTCGCAATGTGGCATCTACGGCAATGCGTTTTACCTTACCTTTGGGTAACATCGGCTTAATGTAACGTCCCCGGTCATCGGAAAAGATAATACTGCGACTGCCAGATTTACCTTGACGTTGTGCCATCTGTGTAAAATAAAGCACTTCTGGATCAAGAATTACCCCTTCTGGATCAAAAACAAACTCTTCAGGAATGTCTGGAGGTTCTTGCTGTTCCTGTTCTTCCTGTTGTTCTTCCTGTTCTTCCTGTTCGTCTTCTTGTTGTTCTTCTGAGTCGTCTTGACTTTGGGGTGGTGGAGGTGGAGGTGGTGGTTGGTCTGGTGGTGGAGTTTGAATGATCGTGGTTCTGGGAACTATCACCAATTCCACAGCGCGACGTAAATCTTCAGCACTAACGGTATTACGTCCTTCTAAAGCTGCTGCTGCTTTGGCAACACGCACCGCAAACAGTTCGGCGCGGTGTCCTTCCACACCTGCGCGAATAGCTTCGTTAACGAGGTAGGTAATTTGTTCTGGGGTGATGGTGACTTCTTTTAACCATTCCCGCGCTAGGATAATTTGGGTTTTGAGGGAGTCTATGTCTTCGCTGTATTGTTGCAGAAATTCTGAGGGAGATTTGGAATAGGCGATCGCTTGTTCCACTGCCTGTACTCTTTGATCTATACCCAGAACTCCGTCTGCTGATAGGGCGATCGCTATTCTATCAAGTAAGTGTTCCCTGAGTGCCCCTTCTTCCGGGTTGTAAGTTGCAATAAACAACGGTTTGCAACAATGTTGAAAACTTATTCCTTCCCGTTCAATTTGATTCCGTCCGTCTGATAATACTGATAATAGTTGGTTACTAATTTGGTCATCTAGTAAATTAATTTCATCCACATACAACACACCTCGGTTAGCTGTAGCGAGTAATCCCGGTTGAAAAACCGTATCACCTTGTTTAACCGACTGTTCCACATCCACAGAACCTAAAAGTCTGTCTTCCGTAATACCCAGAGGAATTTGCAAAAAAGGTGCAGGGATAATTTCCGTCTCTATCTCTTGTCTTTCTTCCGCTAAAAGCTTATCATCCCATTCTTCTGGGTGGTTGGGGTCACAGTTGCTAACAGAACCTTTCACAACTTCAATAGGTGGTAGCAAAGCGTGAATAGCACGCGCCATCACAGATTTAGCCGTGCCACGACGACCTGCAATTACCACGCCCCCCAAAACGGGATCAACTGCTGTCAAAAGTAAGGCTATCTTAATGGCTTCTTGACCAACCACAGCAGCCAAGGGAAAAGCAGTTATTGTCGGGGTCAGAGTAGGCGATCGCATTGTTTCCTTAATAGTTATTATAGTTTTAGCATAGCAATTCCTGACACATTTTACTAAAACAGCAGAAGCCTCTCACCTGCTCGAAAACAGGCGATAAGTAATAGAGGAAGAAAGAAATCTACTACTACGCTTTCTGTTCGACAGGAAACCTTCAGATCAGTGTGGGTAGTTCACATATAATTACTAATAGATTCATCAGTGCCACTGTCAAGTTAAAAAATTTATTTACCTTGGGTAAAATGGAGCTACAGAAATGGTACAACAACTCACACCAGAAACCAAACCAGAAATCATCTACCCTGATAGTGATGGAAATCCCATGGCTGATAATACAGAACATTATGAATGGATAGTTAAAATTAAAGAAAATTTAGAAATATTATTTGCATCAGAAAATGATGTTTTCATCGCAGGTGATTTACTTTGGTATCCAGTTGAGGGAAGTGTAAAAACTCGTCAAGCACCTGATATTATGGTGATTTTCGGTAGACCAAAAGGTAAAAGAGGCTCTTATAAACAATGGGAAGAAAATAATGTTGCACCTCAAGTAGTATTTGAAATTCTATCTCCAGGAAATCGTAGTCAAGAAATGGCAAAGAAACTCCTTTTTTATCAACGTCATGGCGTGGAAGAATACTATGTTTATAATCCAGACAAAATCGAATTAACAGGTTTTATCCTTGAACAAGCATGGCTAGAAGAGATTGAAGAAATCAAGAATTGGGTAAGTCCCCGTTTAGGAATACGGTTTGAATTAACAGCAAATAATTTAGAAATTTATTATCCTGAAGGACGGAAGTTCCTCACATCTCTAGAATTAAATCAACGTGCAGAACAGGAATATCAACGTGCAGAACAAGAACGTCAAAATTATCAAACCTTATTAGCAAAGTTGCAAGCTAAAGGTATTGATATCAATACACTTTAAAAAATGGAATAAGTAGGTTAGCGTTAAAAATTGTCGTTGGGGCAACGGAGAAGAGAGTTTTCGGCGATTTTACTTTTCTTCACATACCTTTAAATTTTTCGGTTCACCTACTTAGGGCTTGCTGAATAAACCAAAAACCTAGATATATTAAGAGTTTCAGGTTTAAAAAAGTGAATTAGGTGCAAGGAATAAGCATTGAAACCATTAAAAACCTATCACTTTCTCAGATTCGAGACTATTCTTATCTCCTCCTAATTCTTCCTCGGTGACTCGGTGACTCGGTGACTCCTGACTCGTTAACACACTAGTACCGCAAGTCAAAAGTCAAAAGTCAAAAATAATATGGCGTAAGCTTTTTTAAGATTTAATTTTTAATTCCGCCCTGCGGTACTAGCTAATGTCTATCAACCTCAACAGATTGAGATTCAATTTTATTAACTTCTTCTCCGATTTGATAGGTAATTATTGCTTTTACTCGATCTTTTCCAGAATAGCCAGTTTTATTAGTTAAACGAATATCAATTACCGAATTTTCTAAAGGTTTTAATTCAATTTGTTTTGGCTGAAAACTAAAAGATTGTAATTTATGATCAGAAACATTACGAACTTCAATATTTTTAATGATCACCGTTTTATTTTTCAGATCATGATTTTCTAAGTTGACAAATACAGTCGCAAAACCAATATCTCGATTCTTTTGGGGAGGAATACCTAAAGGTGGTAATTTATTCTCTTGAGACAGTAAAGAAACTTTAATCATAACTTTCTTATTAACAGCTTGTGACTGTAAGTGTGAAGATGGTTGACTGTACAAATCTCTAGGTAAATAATTACAAGAATTTACCATACCGTCAAAACCGAATAAACTAAAAAGCAATAATAACGATTTCAACCACATCACCTCCAATTATTCAAATCACTATTAAACCAGTAAACAGCAGTATAAACATTAATTATTTATACTGCTTTGAACTATGTCTATGTATTAGACCACTGAACAATCGCTCTCAAAGATAATAATTGAGACCAAGTGACATTAGCATGGCTAGAACCCCAAGGATTTCGTAAGTAAAAAGTTTGATTAGTGGAATTATAAGATGTAATGGTGTAAGCATGACCATTAACCACACCATAACCAGCACCATAGACAAAACCCGCTGTTAACACCTGATTAGAATTAACCAAATTAATCAGTTGAGCTTGAGTCATATTGCCGACAGATTGGGAAGTAGCACTTAATCCTGTTACCTGGCGAATTACTGTATCCATCCAACCACCTTCTATAGCTGCATAGGAGTTATTAGAAGTGCTAGAACGACTCCAACCAGATTCAGCCAACTGGGCATAGGCTTTTTCTGCTAAAGCTACCCAAAGTTCATTGCTAGTGGAAGTAACAGAGCCTCCACCCCAACCAGCATAAGCGGCAGAATTTCCAGAGGTTGGTAAGTAGCGATCTACTGTGACATAATCAGCTACACCATTGTTATAAAAACGCACGGTGAAGGTATTATCACCATTGTCCGTAAACATATTTTGGATGTACGCAGGTTTTTCCTGGGCAAGAGAAGCTAAAGTTGCTACATAATAGCAATCTCCCACCGCCCCTTGGCGAATGTCATCAGCACTAGCACCATTTTGGAACAGAGAACCACTAACATATTGATAGGTATAACCTGTGACTGGGCGATTAGTTCCTAAGAACCACTTACCAATCAGATTTTCCATTTGGGTACCACTACTACCAGCAGACAAGTTACCAATACCGGAACGAGTGTTAGCAACGTCACTATTAGCAATCTTATTAGATAGGACTCTCACAGAATCAGCCATAGTGAAGCGGGTAGAGTTTGTAACTAAAGTCCGTACGTCATTTAACTCATTGGCATCAATTACATTACCATCTTTAGCATCACGGAAAATGGCAATCATATCATTGCGACTCAAATTACCATCAGCAGCTAAGGAACGGGCTAAAGTGATAATTTGAGCATCTCGTAGATTCTGACTGTACCAATCTGTCGGAGTTGGTGTGGGAGTTGGTGTTGGTACAACAGCAGTGGCATTTAACGACAAACTGTAATTAGTATTACCACTAAACTGATATACCCGCACATAATAAGTACCTGCACTCAACTGACGAGTAATTGATTCAGAAGTGGTGCCACTATTTGCAGAAGTGGTAACTATACCTCCAGAACTATTGAGTAATTGAACATCCGCATTGGCACTCAAGCCTGTTAAACTTAAACTAAAGTTACTTTGTGTTCCCACATTGAAACTATAGTAATCGTTAGTATCAGCACTCCCTACCCAGTCACTAAAACTTTGAGTTGTTGTTAATCTGCCAACAGCACGGGTTGCAGCTAGGGTATTTCCCGCATTATCAGCAGGTGTAACAGCAGTAGCATTTAACGACAAACTATAATTAGTATTACCACTATACTGATATACCCGCACATAATAAGTACCTGCGCTCAACTGACGAGTAATGGATTCAGAGGAACTGTTCCAATTATAAGAACCAGAAATTACACCACCAGAACTACTGAGCAATTGAACATCCGCATCGGCACTCAAGCCTGTTAAACTCAAACTAAAGTTACTTTGTGTTCCCACATTGAAACTATAGTAATCGTTAGTATCAGTACTTCCTACCCAGTCACTAAAACTTCGAGTTGCTGTTAATGCCCCAACAGCACGGGCTGTAGCTAGGGTATTTCCTGCATTATCAACAGGTGTAGCAGTAGCATTTAAGGACAAACTGTAATTAGTATTACCACTAGACTGATATACCCGCAGATAATAAGTACCCGCACTCAACTGACGAGCAATTGATTCAGAAGTAGTGCCACCATTTTGAGAAGTAGTAATTACACTACCAGAACTATTGAGTAATTGAACATCCGCATTGGCACTCAAGCCCGTTAAACTCAAACTCCAGTTACTTGGTGTTCCCACACTGAAACTATAGTAATCGTTAGTATCAGTACTTCCTACCCAGTCACTAAAACTTCGAGTTGCTGTTAATGTCCCAACAGCACGGGCTGTAGCTAGGATATTTCCCGCATTATCAAGAGTTGTATTTAAAGGCGGGAGTTGCCCTAAACCAAGTGGTGTTGGATTAGGATTGAAAGGATCTTTATCCAAATAAGTTAGGGAATTACCCAATCCTGTTAAAGAGGAATCAAAAGGCTTTTCAGAATTATTAAACATAATGTAACCCTAAATAATTTATAAAAATCTTGATTACATAGGGTGGACAATGCAGACTGTATTCAGATTTTAGTCAGCAATGCTCATCTCAGGTGTACTTCAAAAATTAAATATTACATTCTCATACATAAAATGACTTATGCCAACTTGGCTACAGTAAAAAATACTATTTTAGTAAAAGTTTTTATACTAAAGTTATGCAAAAGTTACGCAAGAATGACGTAAAAGCCTTAATTTGCCCTATGGTGACTTATTTTAATTTGTAAATCTTAATACTTATTCGTGATTCTGCGTGAGAAAAAATGTAAAGTGGATACTGCGATAGATTAATACTTACAGCATATTTCATGCAAATGAGGTACAACCATAATCAAACTTTTGCGGTGCGGGTATACTATGGCTAACACCATGCTACGCGAACGACAAGCTCAGTACAAGTCTTGCCCGCAAAATGTATACCTCATACCTTCGCAAACTGCTGTAAGTCCTATTTTATTAATTATTTATGAGATGTAGAATTGAAAATAACATTTTATTTATTGATTATCAAGACCTACCAGAATTTAAAAAAGGTGGTTCTGTAGTGAGAAATTCTTACTTTTGGGCATTGCGTTCCATTGCTGGACGTGCTAAACGTTATAGTGATTGGGAATACGAACCAGAAGTTTGGGTTGCACTAGAAAGAATGCTTTTATCATTTACTGAATCTGGGTATTTAGGTTATAGAGAAACAACCTTAGAATTTCCACTTTCACAAGGTGAAATTCCCAGTGTATTACGCAATGTAGCAACTTGGGAATAATTCACCGGATATTCAGTTTGAATTCCTACTTCTTTGCAAAACAAACAATCACATCCTAAATTAGGGTTTGCTGAACAAAGCTATAACCGTTTATTAATAGGGGTTTCGCGGATTTTAAGAACAAGCAAGTGCAAGGTTTTGGCAAATGAAGTCTCAAAACAGTTGCATTT
>NZ_PGEM01000032.1 GCF_002934005.1 Cuspidothrix issatschenkoi CHARLIE-1
CAATAGAACTACAAAGTTATAGAGGCTGTTCCCGATGAATTGGGAAGCCCACACTGTACCGAAGGTCAGTGTGTGGTAGTTCACAAGATAAATATTTGTTGGAAAAATGGGGGTTAATTAAAATTAAAGGTAAGGGAGAAATGATGACTTATTTAGTACATGGGGTGCAGTGACATATAATAGGTATCTGGTGGTAATTAAATGTGCATAACCACTAAACTCTTGTAGGGAAAATTCATGAATTATACCTACCCAAGAATTAGGTTTATGGTGATATCCTGCACAAATGATATATAAGCCATGCTGACTCCTTCATTCTTCTGTTAAAGGTTATGGGTAATCTCCAAACCTGCTACAGCTACAATAAGAATTGTTGTGATGTTATCTATTAGCTAAAGTGTCAGACCCTTTACCATTGCGCGAGCATTATCTCGCTTTAATTAACGATATTATCGAAACCACTCTCAAGGGCAAAATTAGTTCTGTAGAGCAGGTTTATCAAATGTTACTCAAAGGTATCACTTCCGGGACTGGAGAGGTGTTTGAGTTAGTTTTGAGCGATCGCTTAAATACTATACAATCTCAGGTAGACAAGGAAACGGACGAACTGAAAAAAGCCAAAGCTACCCGTAGTTTACGCGCTGCTAAAACTATCCAAACGCAGTGGCAACGCTGGCAAGAACAAAATAAAGCTAATGAAATTATAGCTTTGTCTATGCGGGAGATTACCACAGCTAGTTCAGATGAACGTTTAACGGCTTTATTGCGAGCGACAGATCCCAACCAAAAGTATCCTTTAAATTTGTCCCAACTTCAACAATTAGCCAAGTCTTTACAACAATTTGCTAGTGCTAATGAAGATTTTCAGCAAATTTCTGATGGAATTAATCGTGGTATAACTGCTTGGCAAAAACTCCAGCCAAACTTGCTTAACTGGATGTATGAACAAAAAAACTCTCTAGGATTTGGTGGTGTTCCTGGAGAAAATAGTCCTTGGGCAAGTTGGGCTAAAGTAGTAAATAGTGAAGTTCCCCAAGCATTTTTTCACACCTTAGCAGTAGAACAATCAGCTTTAGAATTTGCCCAACAATATCAGAGTATGAGTTTGAGTGATTGGGTAGAATTAGTTATAGTTTTACAGTTTTTGCAAAGGGGTTTAATTGGTTGGTTTGATCAACAAGCTTATGATATTCAAGCAGGTCCAAAATTATCTATTTCCACATTTTTAACCTTTGCCGTAATTTGGAGTCAATTAGCCAGCGTTTTTCAAAATCAAGCCATAATATATAGTGATAGCGCAGCGCAAATCATGCTGCAAATTTTGCGAACTTTTGCCCAACGTCCTTATTTTCCCCTGTATGGTGGGATTTTTGCCTCATTTTCTGGTAGTTATTTACGGGATGCTTTGGATTATTTAGATGTTCCTTTGAGTTCAGCAGAAGGTACTCAAGAAAAAGCCCGGATTTTGACATTATTGGGGTATTCCCAGCGCGGTTTGGGTAGATATGATCGCTCTCTTAATTTCCATCAACAAGCTTTAGAAATAGCCAGAAATGCTGGGGATAAAATCTGTGAAATTGCTAATCTTAATCATGTTAGTCGTACCTATGTGCAACAACAAAATTATGGTGAAGCCGTTAATTATAGTCAACGGGCATTAATTTTTAGTAGACAAATAGGAGATAAAACTGGAGAAGCAAATGCTTTAGTTAATTTAGGTTATAGTGAAGTGATGCAAGCAAAGCAAAATGAAGTTAGTGAACCTGAAGTTTATGAATCTGCCATTAACTATCTAGAACAAGGATTAAAACTGGCAGAAAAATTAAATGATTTGCAAAGTCAAGCTTTATGTTTTAGTAGTTTAGGTATTGGTTATTTAGTTACTGAAAAATACTCAACAGCAATTAAATATTTAGAAAATGCCTTTAAAACAGCCCAGGTTTCTGGTGATTTGTATTTACAAGGTCGTAATTTAGCCTATTTAGCTGAAGCTTATTATCTAATGGCTAATTATGAAAAAGCAGTTTACACTGGTAGTTTAGGAATGTATCTTTTAGAGCAAATTGCTTCTGAAGAGTGGCGACAACCTGCTGCTTTATTAACAATAATTAGGGGACAATTGGGTGCAGATAAATTTCACCTACTCCTACAACAAAATCGCCCAAAAATGATTGCTGTCATTGGTGTTGATGGATATGATTATATTCCTGAATTGTTGGTAAAATATCAAGAATCTATGTAAGTTTATTTACTCTGATGTTGGGTTTCCTTACCTCAACCCAACCTACCTCATTCCTGTAACCAATTCTCTAAACTTAATTCCTCAATTCTTAATAAATCACTATCATTAGAAACCAGAATAAACCCTTTAATGATAGCAGTTGCAGCAATTAAAATATCTTCTGTTTGGATTGGTAATCCTCTTAGTCTGAGATTTGCATGAATTTCTGAAGCTTTTTCCAAAATCGCTAAATCATCTAGAAAAATGATTTGATAATCTTTACAGAAATTATCAAATCTTTCTAATTGTTTAATTGCTTTGACTGCAAATAAACCTCTTTTAACTTCAAAGTAAGTAACGCAACTGGTACTCAATATTTGTCTTTGAGATTTTAATTGCGCTATTTCTGCTGTTACTCTAAAGTTATTTCTCAGTGCTAAGGAAACAATGTTTGTATCTAATAAATACGCCATGTTCTTTATTTCCGTTTAATCATTTCATCAAAAATTGCTATTTGTTCGGGAGTTAATTCATTTAAAGTTCCCGCTACTGCTTCTAACACCATAATTCCGCTACAATGCTTTTTTAATTCCTGATCTTCCATGCTATTAAACTCATCAATAGGTAAGTTTTGCTGAAATAGATTATATAACTCTTGAATCATTTCCTCTGCATTCAGTTCTTCCTTAAATAAAGGACGTTCTTCCATTAAAATATTCACTATTTTCTCAATTCTTGTTTTCATAGATTCTTGTTTAAGTTCTGTTGATAACATAATATTGCCTCCAGAAAAATGTAAATGATATTCATAGGTTTTATATATTGTAGCATTTTTTAGTTTTGTGATGTCTGTTTATTACTCCAGTGTTAATTTTTAACGAATAGATTGTATCAGATTTTGAAGTTACTTTTTAAAATATTAAGTTTTATATTGTGTACTTAATCAAAAAATATTTGACATTACTAGACACACTTAAAGCTGCGTGTTATATTTATAATCATATCTATTTTCTATTGTGCTGTTAAAGGATGGGAGGATATGATGGGGTGGTTGTCTAGAGGTGTTGCTAAAAATTTTGACAGTGTAACCAAAAAGGGTATGAAAGAAAGTACCCATAATATAAACCGTCGGATGTTTTTAAATTTGATGGCTTCTGGTGTTATGGTTTATCTGACTAAAGATTTGATATATCCAGAAATTGCTAGTGCTAATGATGATTTCATCAATGAAAAATATCACGTCTTTATACCTTATGAAATTGCTAAAAGAGGAGGTATTCAAAAAGTTACTTTGAGGTCTGGAAATACTTGTCAAGTAAAAGTTCCTGCTAGAATTATAGAAAATTATGAAATTTCTGTTCCTAAAGTTGGCTTGCAAGGTAATGATATTACTTTGATTTTGCATACATTATACGATTCGCAAATTAGAATTGCTGACAAAATTTATCAAGAAATTGACCAAGCTGATTTTATTCGTAAAGATGCTACGAAAGAAAAAGCTAAACAAACCTATGAGTTACTTGAAGATGGTGAGTATATAGAGGATATTGCTTCTCTTGATTTATTGCAATATCTTGTAGCTTCATCGAAATTAGATGAACCAATTAAACGAAGATATGACATAGCTTATCAAAATTGCTTGCTAACTATTATGGAACAAGCAATAGAATCTGCTTTAGCGAAATCGCAGCTTTCTCAAGATAAAAAAAAGCTAATTAGAGGTACATATCAATACGTTCGTAGTTCTGAACCAGTCCCCAATTTTAGTTATCTTAAGGAATTAGATGCTATTATTGCTGGTTCAAATATGCCCGTAGGAATCAAGCGTGCTTATTCACTTGCTAGTGCTAAATCTAGGGCTTTAACTGTAGACATAATCATTGTTAATTTAATTACTGATACTCAACAACTAAGTTCTGAAGATAAAGAAAAATACTTGAAAATCTATGAAGAAGTTAGAGATGGTAAGGAAGTATCTGATTTAGAAACTTTGCCATTACTAAATTCATTCATTCTCAATTCTGACATCTTAAAAAGTTGTAAATTAGTCTATTTAATGGCGCAAAATCGCTTTTTTGAAAATACGGAAATTATTGATATCATAGCGAAAAATCAGTTGGGTGAAGAAACTTCAGAATCAGATAAAAAAGATTGGGGAGAAATTATCAAAGTCGCTCGTAAAGCAAAAAATCAAGGTGGAGCTATTTTACCTACAATAACAGGTACACTGAATGCTTTGGGAGCGGAAGCTTCAACAGGTGTAGCTATTAGTAGCCTAAGTGGAGGTGCAGCTACTACAGCAAGTTTAGCCTATTTAGGAGGTGGTTCTGTAGCTGCTGGTGGATTAGGAATGTTAGGTGGTTTAGCAGTAGTTACTGGTGGAGCAGCTTTAATTGGAGCGGCTGGATTATTATCTGTTGCGCTTGTTTCTGACATGGACGGAGAAGACTTCAAAAATTTAGGAATTGCAGCAGTAACAGGAACTTTAGCTGGTGCGGGTGCTGTTTTTATTGCTTGGACTGGTGCTTCTGCTTTGGGTGTAGCAGGTACATTATCAGGAGCAGCCGCTATTACTTCCATTATTTCCGCTTTAGGTGGAATGAGCGTTATTACTGGAGGCGCATCTTTAATAGCATTTGGGGCTGGTTTTATTGTCTGGTCTTTTCTGAAAGGAAAAAAAGGTCGAGACTCAAATATATTACATCAGTTTGAGTCTCGATTGTACGCTTTAACGGAAATGCCAACATCTCCTTATTTAGTAGGATTTATTGATTTTCTGAATGACAAGTTACCTAAAAAGTTTAATAGTGAAGAAGTATTTATTGCACCGAACATTCCTTTAGATAAATTCACTAATGCTTTATCCAATTATGCAATTGTTAATGCTGATGAACAGATATTAGCTCTGATAGATACGAGTTATTGGCATGATGCAAAAGAAGGTATTTTATTAACTAATAACAGAGTTATTTGGAAGCGTGGATGGTCAAGTCCTAATTTTATTAATTATGTTGATGTAGCCGATGAAACGAAGGAAATTCCAGAACTTTCTCATATTCGGGATAGTGTTAAATTTTATCTACTACTACAAGAAATAGGAGAAAAATATAGATTGCTTTAAAATTGGAAGAATTCTCATTTTTTTAATCGTCTTTTCCTAGTTCCTAGTCTCTGACTAGGAATGCAGTTGATGAGGCTCTGCCTCAACTATCAACACAAAATCAGGTAAAGTACCCTGTACTCCAGGATTGGAGGCAGAGCCTCCTAGTAGGTATTCCCAGTCAAAGACTGGGAACAAGTAATTTATGCCAGAAAATAACAAATATCTACCTAGGGCTTGCTGAATAAACATGAAAGGATTACAGGTAAAGGGTTTGAGCCGTTTTCATGTAAAAAGAGTGCAAGCTTTTACGAGGTGGAAACTCGAAAACCTTGCATTTAAGTTTGATACCAAGGAAAAATAGCTCCCATCCAACTCTTGAAACTGTTCCCTGTTAAGAGTTCCCTGTTAAGAGTTCCCTGTTCCCT
>NZ_PGEM01000033.1 GCF_002934005.1 Cuspidothrix issatschenkoi CHARLIE-1
TTGAAGTGCGGAATGTGGGTATTAAAGAAGTAAATTAAAGCACCCCACTACGACAGATTTTTGGTGTGCCGCTTGCGTAAGTCCTATAAATATTGGAAAAAATAAAATTGAGATAATTGAAAATATTTCCAGTCAATGATAAATTATCAAAAGTTATCAATTGCTGATAAAAATATCTGGCTTTAAATAGATAATAGTAGCCATAATCACTACTAAAGATAATTTAAAGATGCGAAACTATATTCAGTTAATTATCGTCTAGCTCTTAGATAGTATTGAAGAAAGTCTAAGGATTTTGACAGCATCAACTATAACAGGACTTACGCACAACAGAACGAAAGTAGGAGTAATTCATGAATTACCCCTAGGAAATAATCAGGGTTTCAGTTATATCTTGTGTAAATCCTATATAAATAAAGTGATTAACAGGACTTAGGCACTGTACAAATTAACCATGATGTGCATAAACGAAAATCAGTCGTTTCAGGCTTTTGGCGATTAACTTCTGTTCAATAGCAAACTGCTTGCAGCAGCGCTTTGCTATCGCTTAAAAATCATCAAAAAATAACCTTAAAATGCCCGAAAACCATACCCCATATTTGGTTGATCCTGTGAATGCGTAAGTCCTAATATAGAAAAATGTGTTATAACCTACCGTCAGAGCTATCACTGCCATCATTGATTGCTTACCCCTTAAAGGAGTTACACTGTGGAAAATAATAAGCCATTTTTTGAGACACAGACAACATTAATTGCTATCGTCGGTCTAACGGGCACTTTAGCAATTGCTTTGATGATTCTTTTTAAAGTTAATACGTCTGATGCTCAAATTAAAAGCACCAGTGTTAAGGATAAGGAAATTGCTGTTAATGTCAAAACTCAGCAGCGATTAGAACAATTTAAAGCCGAAATGCTCACTAGTTGGCAGGAAGAAGCCCAAGCAAAAGGGTTTGCAACCGATGTACCATCTAGATTTGAAGGGGCTGTGATCGAACAGGCAAAACTGCCAGCTAGCAAAAAAGTTATTGCCCTAACTTTTGATGATGGCCCCTGGCCTGGTAGCACCGCAAAAGTATTAGATATTCTCAAAAAAAATCATATCAAAGGCACATTTTTTGTCGTTGGGCAGAATGTCAAGAATTATCCTGAATTAACAAAACGGATAGTTACAGAAGGTCATACCATAGCTAATCATACCTGGCATCACTGGTATCATCACATGAACCCCCAAACTGCTGCTTATGAAGTTGCTAATACTACAGACATAATCTATAAAACTACTGGAGTGAAAACCAGTCTGTTCCGTCCACCTGGTGGGAATATGAAGAATGGGGTAGTAGATTATGCTAAAAGTAATAAATATGCTGTTATTATGTGGTCATCTGATTCAGTAGACTACTCCCGTCCGACTGTACCAAAATTGATAAATAATATATTTAGAGAAGCTAAACCAGGTGGTATTGTATTGATGCATGATGGTGGAGGCGATCGCTCTCACACTATCAAAGCCCTACCAGAAATCATTAACAAGTTTCGCAAACAGGGTTATGAATTTGTTACTATTCCCGAACTCTTGGAAATGCAAGATCAATACCCACAGCTAGTTGCTCAGAATAAAACAAAATCTCAAAAACCTCAAAAACCCCAAAAACCTTAAGGAAATAACGTTTGAATCAGGATATCCAGGATGAAAGGATAAACAGGATGAATACAAACAAAGTATTTAATTAAATCCTCTAAATCCTAAAATCCTGTACATCCTGATTCAGACAAATTACACAGAACTTAATTGTTTTTCTGCTATTTTGGCTTCTGGACTATCAGCTTCCGATGGTGGAACCAATTGCCAGAATTTGGGTAAGTATACTTCCCAATTAGCAATAATTTCCTGTGCTTTGGGTGAACCAGTTTTCCGGGCATGGGTTTCAATTAACTCATACAATTGTTTTGCACCTGCTTCACTGACAACCCGTTGCACTTTGACAATAGCATGATTGACAAAATCAGGGAAATTACCTACTTCATCGCAGAAATAAGCTAAACCGCCTGTCATACCTGCGCCCACGTTGCGGCCTGCTTTACCCAGAACGACAATGACACCACCCGTCATATATTCACAGCAGTGATCACCAGCCCCTTCAATGACGGCTGTTCCTTTGGAGTTCCGCACCGCAAACCGTTCTCCAGCCAAACCATTGGCAAATAACGCCCCACCAGTAGCACCATAAAGACAAGTATTCCCGACAATTACGTTTTGGGCTGGGTTGTAGGTGGCATTGGTTGGGGGCTTAATAATAATCTCCCCACCGTTCATACCTTTGCCTACATAGTCGTTAGCTTCACCAACTAGGGTAAGGGTGACACCATCGAGGTTAAATGCACCGAAGCTTTGCCCTACACTACCGTGGAAATTAAGGTTAATTTGACCCTTAAAACCGTCGTCACCGTATTTATTAGCGATCGCCCCAGTTAACCTTGCACCGACTGTTCTATCGGTATTTACAACCAGGAGGGTTTTACTAACTGTGCCGTGATTGCCAATTGCAGCTTGAATATCTGCATCAGCCAGTAATTGATCATCTAAAACAGATTCGTTACTGTGAACTTCTTCATGTACTAACCAACTGCGATTAAGTTTTGCATCTGGTAACTTAGTTAAACAATCCAAATTCAAAGCCTGAGTTTTATTCAAGTTGATATCCGAACGAACTGTTAACAAGTCAGCCCGGCCAATGACTTCTGATAAAGAACGATATCCCAATTTTGCCAACAGACTCCGCACCTCTTCGGCGATGAAGTAGAAGAAGTTAACAACGTGTTCAGGAATGCCAGTAAAGCGTTTCCGCAGTTCCTCCTTCTGAGAAGCTACACCCACAGGACAGTTATTAGTGTGGCAAATCCGCGCCATAATGCAGCCTTCCGCAATCATAGCTATCGAACCGAAGCCAAACTCCTCTGCCCCCATTAACGCCCCAATTAGGACATCCCAGCCGCTTTTGAGACCACCATCTACCCGCAGGATGACGCGATCGCGCAAGCTGTTTTCCATCAATACTCGATGTACTTCTGTTAAACCCAATTCCCAGGGACTACCCGCGTGTTTAATAGAAGAAAGCGGTGATGCACCAGTACCGCCATCATGTCCCGAAATTTGGATAATATCGGCGTTAGCCTTAGCTACACCCGCCGCAATTGTCCCAATTCCGATTTCTGCGACTAATTTCACCGAAACTTGAGCTTTAGGGTTAATTTGGTGCAGGTCAAAAATTAACTGGGCTAAGTCTTCAATGGAGTAAATATCATGGTGGGGTGGTGGTGAAATCAAGGTGACACCGGGCTTAGAACGGCGTAACATGGCAATATAGGGGCTTACCTTGGGTCCAGGTAGTTGTCCACCTTCTCCTGGTTTTGCACCTTGGGCAATTTTGATTTCTAGTTGTTTGGCTGTAGCTAAGTATTGGGGAGTAACGCCAAACCGTCCTGAGGCAATTTGTCTAATGGCACTTGCAGCCGTATCACCATTCCGTAACCCATGAAGATGGGGGAGAGTAGGAGATTTACCGTTAACATCTACATCTCTCAAAATATTGTAACGAACGGGATCTTCGCCACCTTCACCAGAGTTAGACCTACCACCAATGCGATTCATAGCGATCGCTAAGGTTTCATGGGCTTCCCGTGATAACGCCCCTAAAGACATCCCACCCGTACAGAACCGCTTCACAATATCACTAACTGATTCTACCTCTTCTAGAGGAATTGACGAGCGCTCGCTTTGGAAGTCTAACAAATCACGCAACGCCGTCACAGGGCGATCTTGCAGATGTTTTTTGTAAACTTCATAATGGTCATAGTGCTTGCCTTTTACCGCCTTATGTAGCGCCTTAGCTAATTCTGGGCTATTCATGTGGTATTCACCACCGGGACGGTATTGAACAAAACCTAAGTTTTCCAACTTTTTCGCTGTCAATTCGGGGAAAGCCTTACTGTGGAAAGATAACACCTCTTGTGCTAACTCACCCACACTTAAACCACCAATGCGGGAAGTTGTACCTCGGAAACCCAAAGCCAACAAATCACCACCAATACCAATAGCTTCAAATATCTGTGCGGCTTGGTAACTCGAAAGCAGAGAAATACCCATCTTCGAGAGGATTTTCAGCAATCCCGATTCTACAGCTTTGCGATAATTTTCTTTAGCTTGTTCTAAAGTCAGTGTGGCGATTTTACCCCTTTCCATAAACTGTTGGGTTTTGGGTTCAGACCACCAAGCAGTGACAGTATCTAAGGCCATGTAAGGACAAACCGCCCCCGCACCATAACCCAGCAAACAAGCAAAATGATGGGTACTCCAACATTGGGCAGTATCCACAATTAAAGATGTTTTCATCCGCAAACCTTCGCGGATTAAATGATGGTGAACCGCACCAATAGCTAATAAGGGGGGAATATAAGTATATTCCGCCGCAATACCCGTACCTGTTCTGTCACTTAATATTAAAACTTTCGCCCCGGCCCGCACGGATTCAGCCGCTTGTTTTTGCAAAGCTTCCACAGCAATCTTTAAACCATCTGGTCCTGTAGCAATAGGGAACAAAGTTGACAATTCACCCGTTGCAAATCCTGACAGCTTAATAGCTTCCAACTCTGCTTGGGTAAGTACAGGGGACTCTAACTTGAGTCTGCGGGCGTATTCTGGTTTAGGTTCTAATAAATTCCCCTTTTCACCCAACTCCACAGTTAAAGACATCACCAACTTTTCCCGTAACGGGTCAATGGCTGGGTTAGTAACCTGGGCAAAGCGCTGTTTAAAATAGTCATACAGCAAATGGGGTTTTTCTGACAACACAGCCAAAGGAATATCATCCCCCATACAGAAAGTTGCTTCTGCACCGGTACTAGCCATGGGATGAATCACCATTTCTACATCTTCTATGGTGTAACCAAAGGCTATTTGCTGCTGTAATAGTAGTTGTGTATCAATTTTATCAGGAGTTTGTGATAAATGTCCATTGTCATTACTGTGGCTATGGTGTCCATTACTGTTACCATTAACTACTGACTGGCCTTTAACTAAGTTACTCAATTCTAGGCGATGTTGTTGCAACCATTCCCCATAAGGATGTTGTTTAGCAATGCGTTGTTTAATCTCCCAATTCTTCAAAATTTCTTGGGTGTTTAAATCCACCGCAATCATTTGTCCCGGTCCGAGTCTGCCTTTTTCGAGAATATTCTCTTCCGGGAAGTCTACTACTCCCGCTTCAGAAGCCACGACGATATAATCATCTTTAGTAATCACATATCGTGCAGGTCTTAACCCATTCCGGTCTAATGTCGCCCCTACCTTCTTACCATCACTAAATACTAACAGCGCTGGACCATCCCATGCTTCTTGCAGACCGCTGTAATATTCATAAAAATCTACAATTTCTGGATATTCAGCCAAGGAAGGTTGATTTTTATAAGCTTCGGGAACCATCATCATTAATCCTTCTAGGGGGCTGCGTCCCGAACGCACTAATAACTCCAATACGTTGTCTAAGGTAGCAGAGTCACTATTATCAACATTTACAACTGGTTTGAGTTCCTCAAACCGATCTTCCCAAATCGGATGACTCAGGGTGGCTTCCCGTGCCATCATCCAATTAATATTCCCTAAGAGGGTATTAATTTCCCCGTTGTGACCTAATAGGCGCATGGGTTGGGCTAAAGGCCATTTCGGCATCGTATTGGTACTAAAACGGCGATGATACACCGCAAATGCCACTTTAAAAGCCGGATTTTTTAAATCTTGGTAAAAATCCCCCAATACGGCGGAACGCACCATGCCTTTATAAACAATTGTCCGGCTAGACAAGGAACATACATAGAAATCTGCGGAAATTTTTCTGCCCGCTTGCATAATTCGGCGACGAGCAATATACAATTCTCTTTCTAGTTCATCGCCGCTTTTGTCAGCACAGGAAATGATAACTTGTGCTATTTGAGGCTGATTTTCTTTAGCTTGTACCCCTAATACTTCTGGATGTACTGGAACTACTCGCCACCCCAGTATAGTCAATTTTTCTTCTGCTGCTATTTGTGCAAATGCCGTCTTAGCAGTTTCGGCAGCTATGGGGTCTTGGGGAAAAAATATCATCCCCACTGCCATATTACCTAAGTTAGAGAGGTCAATTTTACCAGCGTTTTCCCATGCCAATAATTCCCAAGGAATAGCGGTTAATATTCCTGCACCATCACCAGAATCTTGGTCAGCGCTACAACCACCTCTATGTTCTAAGCAAGTTAAAGCAGTTAAAGCTTTTTCTAAAATTTCATGGCTGGCAATATTTTGACGATGGGTAATAAACCCAACTCCACAAGCATCTCTTTCTTCTACTAACCACCTTTGACCGGGGTATGTCTCTTGAGAATTCATATCGGAAGTTTGCTGACCCTGATTCAATGATTGATAACTCATACTCTATTCCTGAAATTTTGAGGTACGGATGTTGCTATTGCTCCTGGAGGACAATATCTCAATTATGGCTAATGCCACACTGATACTATCGGCACTGGGTAAAAATACATAATTACTAAAATTTAGGGATAACAATTTTAGCCTTAGCTTGACATTTAGCCAAAGCTGTGTTACCAATGCCTATCTATTTTCTATTTGTTTATGCACTGTTGAAAAAAAATATAGCAGGTAGCAGGTGACAGTGAATAATTTTACCAATGACCAATGAGAGTGAATAATTTTACCAATGACTAAGGAGAAGCAATTATATTATTTTACACAATTATTGCTAGTATTTTTAGCATCATAATTGTTGACTTCTCTTGAGAAGAGATAAAAACCCAATGTAGATATTATCACGATTATTTGTAAAAAAGATCATTATTTTTTCAATTTGTGGATAAATTTTTGTATGACTAATGGGTTAGCCTGACGTTTAGCATGATAACTTTGCCAAATCTATGAAATTGTTGAATCCCGTGTTACCGCTACTGTCAATAGCACTGTATTTTACTGATACCCATGGGGTATTTGCTCAAAATATGCCCAAGTTACCCACACCCTTAACGGCCATGACTGTAAGCCAAGCTGCATCTACAGGGAGTGGAGGTAATCAAATTATTCTGAATGGACGCACTTTACCAGGAGCATGGTTACAGTCAACAGCAACCTCGATGGGAGTACGAACTTATATCAGCGATGGCGCAATTAGGCAATTTGTCGGTGTAGATTTACTTAATAGTAACAATCCTCATCAACAACCGATACAGTGGTTTTCTAGCTCAACATATCCCCTAATTTTAAATACTGACTTGAGGGGAGGACATCGCTATTTAGATGTTACTCAATTAGCAATGAAACAAGGTTGGCAAATTCAAGCTAATGGTAAGAGCTTAATAATTTCTACTCCTCCATCCCAACTGAAAAATATTCGTTTGGGTAAACAACCGCAAGGAGATAGGGTTGTTCTAGATTTAGATATACCAACTCCTTGGCAGATTAGACAAGAGTTACCAGTCAAAAAAGTTGTTGATCCTGACGAAATTATCCCTAAATCTACCACACGACCCAATCGAGAATGGACTGTCACCTTAGATGGTATTGCTGATCCGGCTTTAATCCAACGGTATAACCCCCAACCGCCCATACCACTAAATCCTCAATCACTAATTCAAAAAGTGGAAGTGGTGAATAATCAAACCATTATCCGTCTTAGTGTTCCCTTTGGGCAATCAGTCCAAGTTAGCACCATTCCCCAACCTAATCGCCTAGTTTTGGATCTTCGTCCTGATGCTTTACGAGAGAGAACTATTGCCTGGGCGCAGGGATTACAATGGCGACAGCAGTGGGTAACTTTAGGCACAGACCGCTTTCCTGTAGTTTGGTTGGATATCAACCCCCGCAGTGTGGGATTAAGTATTAAACCCATAGTGACTAACCCACAAACCGTCATGGGTATTGCCCCCTTATTACAGACTGCTCAAAATTACTTAGCTGTAGCTGCCATTAATGGTGGTTATTTTAACCGCAATAATAAATTACCTTTAGGGGCAATTCGTCGGGATAATGAATGGATATCAGGACCAATTCTCAACCGAGGAGCGATCGCTTGGAATAATAACGGACAATTTTATTTTGGCCGTCTCACACTCACAGAAACTCTAGTTACCAATAATCAGCGTTTACCCATACTCTTACTCAATAGTGGCTATGTGCAAAGCGGTATAGCTCGTTATACTCCAACCTGGGGAAATACTTATACACCCCTAACTGATAATGAAACTATAGTAGTTGTGCAAAACAATCAAGTAATAAATCAGTTACTAGGGGGTAAAAGCGGTATAACTCCTATTCCCATACCCGAAACCGGTTATCTTCTGATTTTCCGTAATCAAACCCCACAGTTGCCCATAGGAACAAAAGTTAATCTTACCAGCACCACTACCACTCCCGAATTTAGTCGCTATCCCCATATTGTTGGTGCAGGTCCTCTATTAGTAGAAAATCGGCAAATAGTTCTTGATGGTCTAGGAGAAAAATTCAACCCGGCTTTTATGAAAGGTCAAGCAGTTCGCAGCAGTATTTGCACTACTTCTACAGGTAATTTAATGATTGCTGCTGTACATAATCGTGC
Source organism: Cuspidothrix issatschenkoi CHARLIE-1 (assembly GCF_002934005.1). Lineage (GTDB taxonomy): Bacteria > Cyanobacteriota > Cyanobacteriia > Cyanobacteriales > Nostocaceae > Cuspidothrix > Cuspidothrix issatschenkoi. Next base: position 8,634 of record NZ_PGEM01000033.1, read on the forward strand.
TAGTGGTGGTGGTCCAACTCTAGAGGAACAAGCAAAATTAATGCAAGCTATGGGTTGTATTCATGCCTTAAATTTAGATGGTGGTAGTTCTACAAGTCTTTATTTGGGTGGTCAATTACTTAACCGTTCCCCCAATACTGCGGCGCGTGTTCATAATGGTATTGGGATTTTTCTAGAATCTATAGCAGAAAGCAGTGGTTCGGCTTCCTTCGACTTCCCTCAGGGCAAGTCTCTCACCAACCGGGGCAGGAGGTAAAAATAAAAGTTAGTAACAAAAATAACAACTCCCGTTAAATCAGATTTTTGAACTTCTCAATTTTGAAGTTGACAACAAGAAATCTTTTTTTTGATAAAGACTTTATGTAGAAACATGAGTTTAAGCAAGAAATATTAACGATTGATGATGAGTTTTGTTATCTTGAGCAAGGTGGCTCAATCTCGCCCCACTGGCATTAATTTTTAAGACTAAAAACGGGTTTTTTTATGTCTCTTCATGAGGTAACTATGGCTAAATTATCGGAAACTCTGCCAACCACCACCCTGACGCTACAACCTACAATTAATTCTAAAACTGCTGCGGCCAGTGAATTACGCCCTTGGGGTTCTTTTACCGTCTTGGAAGAAGGACGGGGATATAAAATTAAACGCATTGAAGTTAAACCCGGCCATCGGCTGAGTTTACAAATGCACCATCACCGTAGTGAACACTGGATTGTTGTCTCTGGTACAGCTAAAGTAGTTTGTGGCGATAACGAAATCTTATTAAGCAATAATCAATCAACCTATGTTCCCCAATGTACAACTCATCGCTTAGAAAATCCAGGTGTTATTCCCTTAGTTTTGATTGAAGTTCAAAATGGTGAATATTTGGGAGAAGATGATATTATTCGCTATCAAGATGACTATGCCCGTTCGGAAAAATAAGCAGAGGAGCAAGGGAGCAGCGGTATGGCTAACGCCACACTTTGCGAACGGCTTCGCTCACTGACCGGGAGCAGGGCAGAAAATTTTTCCTACTGACAACGGACAACTGACTAATAAAAAAATTCCATGATTCATTTGAGTTCAGCCGCCATTCAGGAAATCGAACGCTTAAAAGCTAAACAACCAACATATATTTTATTTCGCTTGCGAGTCAAATCAGGGGGTTGTGCTGATTTGTTTTATGATCTGGCTTTTGATACAACAGTGCAATCTCAGGATCAGGTACTAGAGTTACATGATATTCATGTAGTTATAGACTCTCAAAGCCTAAATTACATCAATGGCTTGTTAATAGATTATTCAGAAGACTTAATGGGTGGTGCTTTCCGCTTCCATAACCCCCAAGCAATATCTACCTGTAGTTGTGGCAATTCTTTTTCTATTGGTTAGCGGTCAGTTGTCATTTAAAATCTTCTCCTCTGCTCCCTGTCTCTTCCCTATTACCTTCTAAAATAAATGATTGACAGAAAATCAGAAAAAAAGATATAATCAGGATTTGTTAAAACTTAGATTATAAAGCAGCTTCACGCGCTGTAACTCATGCCAACTATACAGCAGTTAATACGTAGTGAGCGCGAACTAGCGCGTCAGAAAACCAAGTCCCCTGCTCTGAAACAATGTCCTCAACGCCGGGGCGTATGTACCAGAGTATATACAACTACACCTAAAAAGCCGAACTCAGCCCTCCGTAAGGTAGCGAGAGTCAGACTTACATCTGGATTTGAAGTCACAGCTTACATCCCAGGTATCGGTCATAACTTACAAGAACATTCCGTAGTTATGATTCGTGGTGGTCGGGTCAAAGACTTGCCCGGAGTTAGATATCACATCATCCGTGGCACATTGGATACAGCCGGAGTTAAAGACCGGAAACAAGGGCGTTCCAAATATGGAACTAAACGCCAAAAAGCAGGTAAAAAATAGGTGGGTGGCGGTTAATCGCACCAATTACGATTAATCGTCCTGCCTAAGCCTAGATCAATCAAAAACCAGCAGTAACGAATTTTTTTTAAGAAATCAAACTGTATCTGGCATAAAAACAAGTTGCATGAGTGTGGAGAGGATAATCTTGTAAACGATAACAGCACTTTAATTTAAATTTTAAAGTTGATAACGTTGTCGTCTTCTGTGTCTGGTAGCAGATAAATAAGTGAGTTAATTCAGCCTCCCTGCAACTGATAGCGATAGCGCGGCGTAAGCCATAGAGAAAAACTCAGGAAAAATCAGTGGATAATTCAACCGCTTTTAGTTTCCAGTGTTCTGATAGCATATAATTTCGTGTCCAAATTCCGTATTCAAGGATGAAGTATGTCTCGTCGTGGTGTTAGTCAAAGGCGCTCAGTGCCGCCTGACTCAGTGTATAACAGCCGTTTGATCAGTATGATGATGCGACGGATAATGCGTCATGGCAAGAAATCACTTGCTGCAAGAATAGTTTATGACGCTTTGAAAACAATTGAAGAGCGCACAGGATCTAGTCCTTTAGAAACCTTTGAAAGAGCAGTACGTAACGCTACACCACTGGTAGAAGTAAAGGCTCGGCGTGTAGGTGGAGCGACTTATCAAGTTCCCATGGAAGTACGTTCAGATCGTGGTACTACTTTAGCATTGCGTTGGTTAGTACAATATTCTCGCCAGCGTCCTGGCAGAACTATGGCTGCTAGACTGGCTAATGAACTAATGGACGCTGCAAATGAAACTGGCAGTGCTATTCGTAAGCGCGAAGAAACGCACCGGATGGCGGAAGCAAACAAAGCATTTGCACACTATCGTTACTAACCAGAAAAGCGATATATGGTCTTATTGTGTGCAGTATATCGTAGAATTTATGGCTAATGCCCAACCAAGGCAACAGCCTAGCTACACTAAGAAAAATACGGTTTTCCGTAAGAGTATAGAATCTTAACAAAGATTAATATACAAGATATCATGAGGCGACAACGATAGGAGGTAACTGTGGCACGCACGAACCCGCTGGAGAAAGTACGCAATATCGGTATTGCGGCGCATATAGATGCGGGAAAAACAACGACAACAGAGAGAATATTATTTTACTCTGGGATAATTCATAAAATTGGTGAAGTTCACGAAGGAACTGCTGTTACAGACTGGATGGATCAAGAACGGGAGCGGGGAATTACCATCACCGCTGCTGCCATTAGTACCAGTTGGAAAGATCATCAAATTAACATTATTGATACTCCAGGTCACGTAGACTTCACAATTGAAGTTGAACGTTCCATGCGAGTGTTAGACGGTGTAATTGCTGTATTTTGTTCCGTAGGTGGTGTACAACCACAATCAGAAACAGTATGGCGACAAGCAGATCGCTATAAAGTGCCTCGGATTGCTTTTATTAACAAGATGGATCGCACAGGCGCGAACTTCTATAGAGTTCATGAGCAAATGCGCGATCGCTTGCGTGCCAATGCCATTGCCATTCAATTGCCCATCGGTAGCGAAACCGAATTTAAAGGCATTGTTGACTTGGTGCGGATGTGTGCATATATGTACACCAACGACCAAGGAACGGATATTCAGGAAACAGGAATTCCTGAAGACTTACAAGAACAGGCAGCAGAGTATCGGACAAAGCTGATAGAAGCAGTAGCTGAAACAGAAGATGCTCTGATGACAAAATACTTTGAGGGTGAAGAACTAACAGAAGCAGAAATCTGTTCTGCCTTAAGAAAAGGGACAATTGCAGGTACAATTGTGCCCGTGCTTTGCGGTTCAGCCTTTAAGAACAAAGGTGTGCAATTAATGTTGGATGCAGTGATAGATTACCTGCCAGCACCAACAGAAGTACCACCAATTCAAGGTACACTCCTCAATGGTGATACCGTAGAACGTCATGCTGATGATAACGAACCATTATCAGCTTTGGCATTTAAGATTATGGCCGATCCTTACGGTCGTCTGACCTTCGTTCGTGTTTATTCTGGTGTGCTGAAGAAAGGTAGTTACGTTCTTAATGCCAGCAAGAATAAAAAAGAACGGATTTCTCGGTTAGTGCTGATGAAAGCAGATGACAGACAAGACGTAGATGAACTACGGGCGGGTGATTTAGGAGCAGCACTGGGATTAAAAGACACTTTAACAGGTGATACCCTTTGTGATGAAACAGCCCCAGTAATTCTAGAATCCCTATTTATTCCTGAGCCTGTGATCTCGGTAGCGGTTGAACCCAAAACCAAGAATGATATGGATAAGCTCTCCAAAGCACTACAATCTCTGAGTGAGGAAGATCCTACATTCCGCGTGAGCGTAGATCCAGAAACTAATCAAACAGTGATTGCTGGTATGGGAGAATTACACCTAGAAATTCTAGTAGACAGGATGTTACGGGAATTTAAGGTAGAAGCTAACGTGGGTGCGCCACAGGTAGCTTACCGAGAAACAATTCGCAAAGCTGTTACTAGAATAGAAGGTAAATTTATCCGCCAAAGTGGTGGTAAAGGTCAATATGGTCATGTAGTTATTGACCTAGAACCAGGAGAAGTAGGCACTGGATTTGAATTCGTCTCCAAAATAGTTGGTGGTACAGTACCTAAAGAGTACGTCGGACCTGCAGAACAGGGAATGAAAGAATGTTGTGAATCTGGTGTTGTTGCTGGATATCCACTCATTGATGTTAAAGCCACTTTGGTAGACGGTTCTTACCATGATGTAGACTCTTCAGAAATGGCTTTTAAAATCGCTGGCTCAATGGCAATGAAAGAGGCTGTATCGAAAGCTTCACCTGTCATCCTAGAGCCGATGATGAAAGTTGAAGTTGAAGTACCAGAAGACTTTATGGGGACTGTGATGGGCGATTTAATCTCCCGTCGAGGACAGATTGAAAGCCAAAGCACTGAACAAGGACTGGCTAAGGTGGCATCGAAAGTTCCACTGGCAACCATGTTTGGTTACGCTACTGATATCCGGTCAAAAACCCAAGGTCGGGGTATCTTTACGATGGAGTTTAGTCACTACGAAGAAGTACCTCGGAGTGTAGCTGAAACTATCATTGCCAAAAGTAAAGGGAACGCTTAATTAAAAAAGGAAACGAGTATACATGGCACGCGCAAAGTTTGAAAGAACTAAACCTCACGTTAATATCGGTACTGTTGGCCACGTTGACCACGGCAAAACTACTTTAACAGCAGCTATTACAATGACCTTGGCTGCTATGGGTCAAGCTGTAGCTAAAGGCTATGACCAAATTGATAATGCACCTGAAGAAAAAGCACGGGGTATTACAATCAATACGGCTCACGTTGAGTACGAAACTGAAAAGCGTCACTATGCTCACGTGGATTGTCCAGGACACGCTGACTATGTGAAGAACATGATCACTGGTGCGGCACAAATGGACGGAGGTATCTTGGTAGTTGCGGCTACGGATGGTCCTATGCCCCAAACCCGTGAACACATCCTCTTGGCAAAACAAGTAGGTGTTCCCAGTCTCGTAGTCTTCTTGAACAAAGAAGATATGATGGATGACCCAGAATTGCTGGAATTAGTAGAACTAGAATTGAGAGAACTACTCAGCAGCTACGATTTCCCTGGTGATGATATTCCCATTATCAAAGGTTCAGGTCTGAAAGCTCTAGAAGCAATGACCGCTAATCCTAAAACTCAGCGTGGTGAAAATGAGTGGGTAGATAAAATCTATGCACTGATGGATGCTGTAGATGCTTCTATTCCTACTCCTGAGCGGGATGTAGACAAACCATTCTTGATGGCTGTAGAAGACGTATTCTCCATCACAGGTCGTGGTACAGTTGCTACTGGTCGGATTGAACGCGGTATTGTGAAAGTCGGTGATAACGTGGAGTTGGTAGGTATCAGAGATACTCGCGCTACTACCGTAACTGGAATTGAGATGTTCAAGAAGAGTCTCGATGAAGGTCAAGCTGGGGATAACGCGGGTGTATTACTGCGGGGTATCCAAAAAGCTGATATTGAACGGGGTATGGTAATTGCTAAACCCAAATCAATTACTCCTCACACTCAATTTGAAGGGGAAGTATACGTACTCAAAGAGTCAGAAGGTGGTCGTAAGACTCCATTTTTCTCTGGATACCGTCCTCAGTTTTATGTGCGGACAACTGATGTAACTGGAACTATTACCGCTTTCACTTCCGATGATGGTGCTGCGGCAGAAATGGTGATGCCCGGTGACCGGATCAAGATGACAGTGGAATTAATTAACCCCATTGCGATTGAACAAGGTATGCGCTTCGCTATTCGTGAAGGTGGCCGGACTATCGGTGCGGGTGTTGTCTCCAAAATCTTGAAATAACACTCACCTTTTTGCTCTATTAAAAAAGGAGCGGAGATGAATCATAAAATCTCTGCTCCTTTCTATTCCCATAAACAATTTTAAATTTTGGATTTGAGGTGAAATTGTAACATCTAAAATCTAAAATCTAAAATCTAAAATTTACCGAACCTGGAAAACTTTCATATGGCAACTCTACAGCAGCAGAAGATTAGAATTCGTTTAAAGGCATTTGATAGACGGTTATTGGATACATCTTGCGAGAAGATTGTAGATACTGCTAACCGAACCAACGCTACAGCTATAGGACCGATTCCTTTACCCACAAAACGTAAGATATATTGTGTACTGCGATCTCCTCACGTGGACAAGGATTCCCGTGAACATTTTGAAACCCGCACCCATCGTCGGATAATTGACATTTATCAGCCTTCTTCTAAAACTATTGATGCACTCATGAAGCTAGATTTGCCCTCTGGTGTAGATATTGAAGTCAAATTGTAAATTTATCCTTCTTCAATAAGATCCCTAAGATCCCGGACTTTTTAGAAAAGTCGGGGATCTGTTTTGATGAGAAAATTTATTAGCCATAAAACATAGTGATAAAATATAAGCAAAGTATGGGGAAATTAGGGAAAAATATATTTTAAGAATACAATTTATACTCAAATAACCATGACATCTTCTTCTAAAATTGCAGTTCGTGAACTACCTCTGTTTCCATTGCCTGAAGTAGTTCTATTTCCTACCAGACCATTGCCCCTGCATGTCTTTGAATTTCGCTACAGAATCATGATGAACACGATTTTGCAAAGCGATCGCCGATTTGGGGTATTAATGATCGATCCCGTGAAAGGGACAATTGCTAACGTGGGTTGCTGTGCGGAAATTCTTCATTATCAAAGACTACCTGATGACAGGATGAAAATGTTAACTCTAGGACAACAAAGATTTCGCGTTTTAGAGTATATCAGGGAAAAACCTTATCGTGTCGGTTTGGTAGAATGGATTGAAGATCAACCTCCATCTAGAGATTTGCGTCCTTTAGCATCGGAAGTAGAACAACTATTAGGCGATGTCGTGCGGCTTTCGGCTAAGTTAACAGAGCAGGAGATTGAATTACCAGAGGATTTACCAGATTTACCTACAGAATTATCTTATTGGGTGGCTAGTAATCTCTATGGTGTAGCACCAGAACAGCAAGCATTACTGGAAATACAGGACACTGTGGCTCGTTTAGAACGAGAGGTGGAAATTCTCACTTCTACTCGTAATCATTTAGCAGCACGTTCTGTTCTCAAAGATACGTTTAATGAGATGCAATAATTTTATGCTATTGGCCAAGGCCAAAGTTGGCGATCGCCCTTTATGATCAGATTTTGGGCGATCGCATCATGAGGGATAGGAAAGGAAAACATCTGGTTTCCCAGAGTTTTTGAGTAGAGGAAAATCAAAGATTAAGATAGATAGAACACTCTTATCCAGATTCCATTTATGTCTGACTTGCAAAAACCCTTAATTTATCCCACCATTAGCCGCAGTAATCAAGTAGACGAATATCATGGAACTATAGTTGCAGATCCTTACCGAGTTTTAGAAGATCCAGATACAGAAGAAACGAAAACTTGGATAGAAGCACAAAATCAAGTTACCTTTACCTACTTAAACGAAATTCCCGCCAGAGAAGACATTAAACAGCGTCTTACCAAGCTTTGGGATTATGAAAAATATGGAACACCATTTAAAGAAGGTGATAATTACTTTTATTTCAAAAATGATGGACTGCAAAATCAAAGTGTTCTCTACACTCTCCCCACATTAGATGGACAACCAAGAGTATTACTTGATCCTAACAAACTTTCAGAAGATGGTACAGTTGCCCTTTCAGGAATTTCTATTAGTGAAAATGGTCAACTTTTAGCCTATGGTTTATCTATTTCTGGTTCAGATTGGCAAGAATGGAAAGTTAGAGATATTACCACAGGTGCAGATTTACAAGATCATCTACAATGGATTAAATTTTCTGGTGCTTCTTGGACTCATGATCATCAAGGTTTTTTCTATAGTCGTTATGATGAACCCAATGAAAAAACTAAATTAGAAGATGTTAATTATTACCAAAAGTTATATTATCATCAACTTGGTACACCCCAATCTGAGGATATTTTAATTTACCATCGTCCTGAGCAAAAAGAATGGGGATTTGGTGGTAGTGTAACCGAAGATGGCAAATATTTGATTATTTCTGTATGGCTAGGAACTGACTCGAAAAACCTAGTTTTTTACAAGGATTTAACAAATCCCCAGGGTGAAGTTATTGAACTAATTAACAAATTTGAAGCTGATTATAGCTTTATTGGTAATGATGATAATGTTTTTTATTTTCGCACAGATTTAAATGCACCAAAAGGCAAAGTCATTGCCATTGATATTCAAAATCCTACATTAGGAAATTGGCCAGAAATTATTCCTCAAGCTGTAGAAACATTAGAAAGTGTCAGCATTTTAAATAATCAATTTGTAGCTGATTATTTACAAGATGCCCACAGCCAAATAAAAATATTCGATCTGGAAGGTAATTTAATTAGAGAAGTAGAATTACCTGGTATTGGTTCGGTCAGTGGTTTTAGTGGTAAGCGTCATGATACAGAGACATTTTATAGTTTCACCAGCTTTACTACACCAGGAACTATTTACCGTTATGACATGAAAATTGGTAAAAGTGAAATTTTTCGTCAGCCGCAAGTAGATTTTAATGCTGATGATTATGAAACAAAACAGATTTTCTACACCAGTAAAGATGGGACTAAATTACCCATGTTTATTACCCATAAAAAAGGGATAAAATTAGATGGCAATAATCCCACTTACTTATATGGATATGGTGGCTTTAATATCTCCTTAACACCAAGTTTTTCCGTGAGTTTATTAATTTGGCTAGAAATGGGTGGAGTCTATGCTGTACCTAATTTGCGAGGTGGTGGTGAATATGGAGAAGAATGGCATAAAGGGGGGATGAAAGAGAAAAAACAAAATGTTTTTGATGATTTTATTGCTGCGGCTGAATGGTTAATTACTAGTAAATATACTCAACCTGCAAAATTAGCTATTGGTGGCGGTAGTAACGGCGGTTTATTAGTAGGTGCTTGCATGACACAACGGCCAGATTTATTTGGTGCTGCTTTACCTGCTGTGGGTGTTTTGGATATGTTGCGTTTCCATAAATTTACCATTGGTTGGGCGTGGGTTCCTGAATATGGTTCGGCGGAAAATGCAGAAGATTTTCCTATTTTGTCTGCTTATTCTCCTTTGCATAATCTCAAACCAGGAACAGCTTATCCTGCTACTTTAATTACTACCGCAGATCATGATGATCGCGTTGTTCCTGCCCATAGTTTTAAATTTGCTGCCGCTTTGCAAGCTGCCCATAATGGTGATGCACCTGTTTTGATTAGAATTGAAACTAAAGCTGGACATGGTGCAGGTAAACCAACGACAAAAATTATTGAAGAAGCAGCAGATAAATGGGGTTTTTTAGTCAGAGTTTTGGGAATTTCTAATTCAATCCCATCTAAGTAAAAACTTACAGCAGTTTGCGAAGGTATAAGGTATACATTTTGCGGGCAAGATGCCCGCACCACAAAAGTTTGATTATGGTTGTACCTCATTTGAATGAAATATGCTGTATTATTCCTTTTCTCTGTGTTCTCTGTGACTCTGTGGTTCGTTTTCAAAAAGAGTTTTGGGATTAACTGTATTGATTTCTAAATTCCCTTGTAAGAATAGAGATTTTTCTGCCTCTTGCCTTCTGCTATAAATCTGCCAATTGTAATAAATCTAATCCTTGGGTAAAAATATCATCAATGGGTAACATTTCCCCCTCTTGAGTCATAAATTTATGATCTTTTGTAGCGCGAATAATTACCCCATTTTCTAATAAGTATTCATACACTTCTTGCTGTCCTCGATGATGCCATTGGGCAATAGGTTGAGTATAAAGTATGCCATTACTATCAACTGTATACACCCGACATTCAATTTGTTTTTCGACAATTTCCCCAATCTCTAAAAACCCATATTCAACGGTTAAAATTTCTGTCTCATAACTTAAGCAATATTCGGCAAATTTCAACATATCCCCAAATAAATGTTCAGCAACTTGGGGTTTTACACCGTTTTTCGCAGAACCATCAATAAAATTTTGCTTTTGTTTCTCCATTTCTGCTACTTTCTTTTTACCCATAGCGCGACGGAGTAAATCAGCTTGTCCTAAGCTATAACCAGCCATATCTTGAGCAATTTTCATAATTTGCTCTTGATACACCATGATGCCGTAGGTTTCATTTAAGATGGGTTGTAAAATTTGACTATCATATTCAATTTCTTCTCGTCCATGTTTACGATTAATAAATTTAGGAATTAATCCTGCATCTAATGGACCTGGGCGATAAAGTGCGAGAATGGAAGAAATATCTTCAATATTGGAAGGTTTTAAATCCCGGACTATCTGTTTCATCCCAGAAGATTCTAATTGAAATATACCTTCTAAATCACCTGCTTCTAATAATGAATAAGCTTTAGCAACATCTTTGGGTAAACTGGTATGTTCACCTTTAGCTAAGATTTTTTGTGCTTTTCTTTCCTGACCTGTAATTTCATCTGGGTCAACTAGATAGCCTTTACTTTGTTCAATTAAATCAATGGTTTTTTGAATTAGGGTTAAGTTCCGCAAACCCAAAAAGTCCATTTTCAATAATCCCAATGATTCTAAATCTTCCATGAAATATTGGGTAATTACAGAACCATCATTATTGCGTTGCAAAGGAACAAGTTCATCTAATGGTTCTGCGGAAATCACGACACCAGCAGCATGAACACCAAAGGTTTTGTTAGTACCTTCAATTCGCATGGCCATATCAATCCAGTGCCGTACATGAGGTTCATTATCATATTTGGCTTTAAATTCTGGTTCGGGGGTTTCATCAGAAATCATCACTTTTAATTTTGTTGGTTTACCCCGAACTACAGGAATCATTTTCGCCATTTTGTCAGATTCACCGTAGGGAATATCTAATACTCTGGCGACATCTTTTAATACTGCTTTCGAGGTGAGACGGTTAAAAGTGATAATTTGGGCAACTCGATCAACACCGTATTTTTGAGTCACATAATCAATAACTTGATCCCGTTTATCAATGCAGAAATCTGTATCAATATCAGGCATTGATTTCCGTTCAGGATTGAGAAATCTTTCAAAAAGTAAGCCATGATGTACGGGGTCAATATTCGTAATTTTCATGGCATAGGCGACTAAAGAACCAGCCGCAGATCCCCGTCCTGGACCGACAGGAATATTATGATCTCGCGCAAATTTGATGTAGTCCCACACTACTAAAAAGTAGGTAGAAAATCCCATCTGTTGAATCATTTTTAATTCATATTCCAATCTTTCTTTATAGACTGGATCTACTTCGTTGCGAGATTTGCGATTTAATCTTTCTAAAAGTCCTTGCCATGCAACTTCTTCTGCATAGGTGTCGGCGGTATGTCCTGAAGGGATGGTAGGGGTAGGAATTTGGGGATCACCCATGATGTGATAGGGTTCAACTTTATCAGCTATTTCTTCTGTTGTCCCTATGGCTTCAGCAATGACATCATCGGGTAAATGATCACGGAATAGTTGCTGCATTTCTTCAGCAGATTTGAGATATTCTGTCCCAGAATACCGCATCCGATTATCTTCACTAATGAGTTTACCTGTTTGAATACATAATAAGGCATCGTGAGATTCTACATCAAAACAGGAGATAAAATGGGAGTCATTGGTAGCGATAAATTTAATACCTAATTCTTTGGCAATTTTGACAATTTCCACATTCACAATTCTATCTTCTTGTGAACCATGATCTTGTATTTCTAAATAGAAATCTTCGCCAAATACTTCTTGATACCATTTAGCGATTTTTCTGGCTGCATCTGGCCTATTACTAAGAATTGCTTGGGGAATTTCTCCACCTAAACAAGCACTGGTGATAATTAAACCTTCACGGTATTGTTTGAGTAAATCTTTATTAATACAAGGACGGGAAAAAATACCTTTACCTTGCACACCTTGGAGATGGGAAATTGTGGTAATTTTAACTAAATTTTTATAACCTTTGGTATTTTTAGCTAAGACAACTTGATGATATTTGGGACGACGTTCTTGTTTTTCAATATCACCATTAATAATATACATTTCATTGCCAATGATTGGCTTAATCGTCTTACTACGGCAGATTTTAATCAGTTCAACTGCACCATACATGACACCATGATCTGTAAGGGCGATCGCTTTCATTCCCAGGGCGATCGCTCGATCTACTAACTCTGGTAGTTGACTAGCACCATCAAGCAAACTGTAATCACTATGAATATGTAACGGCACAAAAGACATAGGAGACTTTAATAAAGTAAGAGAATCTTCAATATATCAGTTTTCACGTCAGCACTTTCAGCACCAGGAATAAGTCTTAATGTAATGATTTTAACATCATTTTTAGCATCTCCTTGACATTTTCATAGTATTATTGTACTATACAAATAGTCAGGGGAATCAAAAGATAGACTAATTTACCAATTTAACAGGATTGGCACATTCCTGGGGTGCGTCAGATATCAAGAACTTTGTTATTTACATGATTTATGCTGTCTGATGCACCCTACAACTAGATCCCCGACTTCTTTTATTTATTATGTCCACAAATTATCAATTGATGTCAGAAGTCGGGGATCTTATCGCTTACCTAAATCCTTAGATTTTGTACATATTCAATTGCAACCATCAATTGCAGATGGAGGGGGTTTATCATGTCACAAATAAATCACAAAATTTCCTTGTTAGAATTGATCGGAATTTTATCTCAATATCGTGATCATATCATTTTGAACTTACACAAATTAAAGGAAGATTACCACAGAACTGGTATTAAAAGAGTCCGAGGTGTGAGAGATACCAATGGCGATTTGATTAGTCCTTGGTTAAAAACAGAAGATATTTATCCTAGTGATTTTGTGCAAGTGGGTGTATTTGCTATAAATCGCAATACCGCGACTATTAATATGTTGATTAAACGGAAAGTAAAGTTAGTCAAATCTGAAGATCAGACACCGATGACTGAGGTTGCGGGCTTACTCACAAACGATTTGGATAACTTCAATAATTATACCATTGTTAAAGATGGAAAAGTCAATATTTCTACTTTAAATATCAAAATTAGCAATAAGAAAGTATTTGATTTATTGCAATCTAAAGGGGTAATTATTGCCGATAAATTTAATTTTCGTTCCGAGTACACAATTCAGTTAGACAATTTACCATTAGTTCCTTCTAATATCAATTTTGCTAGTGTGGATGGCTTATTTACTCAATTAGCAGGAGTCAAAGTTGTTATCAGTATTTTAGCCGCTTATTTACGCCATCAATCTGATGTATTTGTCAGTAACCAAATTGAGGAATTAAAACAGCATTATTTGTCAAAAAACCTCTACCTAAATTTTCCCACAACTCCAGAATATACAGAGAGTATTGATACCCATATCAGTTATAAAATTGAGTTTGGTAGTCATGATATTCTGAATTTGGGTAAATTATATTCTGCTAACCAATTTCTAGCTAGGAGATATGAAGTTTACCACTCAGAAACCGGAGAGATTTTCACAAAACCAACTTGGGACATGGTATTTAACCAAAATATTGCCGTCCGACAAAAAGCTATTTCTAAGAGAATGAAATTAACTGCCGTTGATGATTTAATGAAACCGATTTTTGACGATTTTCTCGGCATTAATACTAATGGCAAAGTTGGCGAAATTCTCAACCAAGTTGGTGAACATAGTTTAGCATTGTTATTATATGCTCAACACGCAGGTAAATCTGTAAACAAAGAAGATTTAATTGCATCTATGACTACAGCTTACCAAAAATTAGCTGCTGATGTTGAGCAAATTTACGAAGCCAATATTTCTCCTATAGTATTTTACATTGGGACAACGGGACTTTTACCCAATAAAATATCAGCTAGGGCGATAAATGCTGATGAGTTGGCTGCTAAATATCCTCATTTGCAGTTGTCAAAACATGAACAAGCTGGAACATTTTTTGAAGTTGGTGATACCATTATTAGCGTCTATCCTCAAGCTGAATATCACAGTCAGAAGTCGCTAAGTTGACTGGGAATATTTTACATTGTATTAAATATGGTTGCAAACTGGGATGGTTACTTGATCCAGATGATCGTTCAATTTTAATTTTTCAGCCGCAAAAAGAGCCAGAATTAAAATATGGAAAAGATGATTTAATTATTTTGCCAGAAATTAAGTTAAATTCAACAGTAGAAGAAGTATTTAACTGGTTAAAAATGAATTAGGACATTAAAAACTTAACTTATCTAGTAATTGGCGGATTACATCGCCATCTCTAGCATCAGGAACTTTGAATAGATATACTTGCAAATCTTCCGCCGCTTGGGAAAATTGTCCCAGTTGATAACATAATAGACCTCGATCTCTTACTTCTAAAATCCTCTCTGGGAATAATAACAAAATCCGTTCTACTGTGCCTAAACTTCTTTCTAAATCTTGCTGTTCCAGATAAATATATTTTAAATTTGTCAACATTCTCACCAGAAATTGCCGATTAGTGACTATAGATAAAAATTCAGGTTTTAGAGTTACTTGTTGGTGATAAATTTGAGAAAGTCTAGCTTCACAGTCTTGGGGAAACATCACCTCCCCACCATTAAAAGCATCCACAAAAATGCCTATATCTTTAATATCTGGACGAATGAGAAAATGTCCCGGCATTCCCACCCCCACCATGGGAAAATCAATCCGTTTTGCCACCTCCATGTAAACCAATGCTAAGGTAATAGGAATACCTGTTTTGCGTTCAATGACATCATTTAAAAAACTATTATGAGGGTCATAATAATCAATTTTATTACCATGAAAACCCAATTCTTCATATAAATATTGATTAATACTTTGAATGATTCGCAAGGGATAGCGAGAAGATGGTAAACGATCCTCTAACTCCATTGCCATGGTATCAAGCGCATTTAAGTATTCTTCTGGATCAAGATTGGGATATTCTTCCTGGGCAATATACAAAGCTGCTCTAGCTAGGTTAATATACTCGTCAGGTTGTTGAATCTCTTGGTAAAAATACTGTCGTGCCGACGAGATGTTCATAAGCAATAAGGATGAAGCGACTAAAGAAAAGAACAGAGTTTTTTGTACCTACTCCTATTTTAGAGTATTCGGGAGATTTATTTATCGTTTTCTCGTTCCTCGTCCCCAGTCTCCAGACTGGGAATGCTATCTTAGAGATTGTACCTTCCATATCTGTTCCCACCCAAAACCTAGGAACAAGAGAAAAGAGAATTAATATATAATGATCCTATTTGATTTGTCAACGGATTTTTTTAACTAACCACACAGGCGTAGAGGAACAGAAGAAGGAGTTGTTTACATCTTATTGACGATTGCTATAGTATGATAAATATAGATTTATAATTGTGTCATTTTTATTCAAGTTCTCAAAACATGAAACTACCCCACTTAGATACTGAAACCATAGATCGAATCATCGAAATGGCTTGGGAAGATAGAACACCATTTGATGTCATAGAAAAACAATTTGGACTTTTAGAAAAACAAGTAATTGCCCTCATGAGAAGGGAAATGAAATCATCTAGTTTTCAAATGTGGAGAGAAAGAGTTACTAAACGCAAAACCAAACATTTAGAAAAAAGAGAATTTATTGCAGGGAGATTTAAATCCCAAAATCAAAAAACATAAATTTACCGAAAATATAAAATTACCTATGATTGGAATTTGGATATTAGGCGATCAACTTTCCCAACAACAATCAGCCTTAAAAAGCTGTCATCATCAAACAAATACACCTGTAATTTTCATTGAATCATTACATCATATCCAAATCAGACCATATCATCGTCAAAAATTAGTGTTAATTTGGTCAGCAATGCGCCATTTTGCAGAGGAATTAGCACAACTAAAATATGTAGTCACATACAAAATAGCTACAGATTTTCAAACAGCACTACAAGAATGGATTAACATCAATCAAATTACCGAATTGCGGGTAATGATTCCCAATGATAAACCATTCACCCAAATAATTCAAAATTTACAATTACCTTGTCCAATCACCTTAATTTCTAATAATCAATTTTTATGGAGTACAGAAGAATTCACTAATTGGGCAAAAGGTCGTAAACGCCTATTAATGGAAGATTTTTATCGAGAAGGGAGACGAAATTTTCAAATTTTAATGGAGGATAAACAACCAATTGGAGGGCAGTGGAATTTAGATAAAGAAAATCGTCAACCTCCTAAAGGTAAATTACATCCACCTCCAGCCCAATGGTTTGCACCAGATGCAATTACTCTTGATGTTATAGACAAAGTTAACTCTCTTTCTCTTTTAACTTATGGAGAAGTAGAACCTTTTTCTTGGGGAGTAAATCGTCAACAAGCACTTCAGGTATTAGACTGGTTTATTCAACATCGTTTATCAGATTTCGGTACTTACCAAGATGCGATGATTACCGGAGAACAGACAATGTGGCACGCATTAATTTCTCCTTATTTGAATATTGGCTTACTCCAACCATTGGAAGTAATTCAAGCCGCTGAAACTGCATATAAACAACACCAACTGCCTTTAAATAGTGTGGAAGGTTTTATTCGCCAAGTATTGGGTTGGCGAGAATATATGTATGGTATCTATCATTTTGTAGATACAGAATATGCCGAAAAAAATTGGTTTCAGCACACCCAACTATTACCCGAATTTTTCTGGACGGGTGAAACAAAAATGAATTGTTTACACCAAATTATCACCCAGATAAAAAGTACGGGTTACGCTCATCATATCCAACGATTAATGGTATTGAGTAACTTTGCTTTAATTGCGGGAATTTCACCCCAAGCTGTAGAAAATTGGTTTCATGCCGTATTTATTGATGCTTATGACTGGGTGATGCAAACTAATGTAATTGGTATGGGTTTATTCGCAGACGGAGGAGTATTAGCATCTAAACCTTATGCTGCTTCTGCTAACTATATAAATAAGATGAGTGACTATTGTAAAAGTTGTGTTTATAATCATAAAGAACGGATAGGTGAAAATGCCTGTCCATTCAATTTCTTTTATTGGGATTTTCTGAACAGACACAGAGAAAAACTGCAAACTCAAGGACGAATGAGCTTAATCTTAAAACATCTAGATAAAATGTCTTCAGAAGAATTGCAATCTATCCATCAACAGGCTGAAAACTGGTGGAATCTTCATCAGAATTAATTAGTTTAGTGGATACAGAGTAAGTTTTTAAGCTGGGGAACTCATCCATGATCTTAGCTCCCCAAACTCTGATCAAATATCCTTTACCAGCATTAAATTGAGATGCGGAACTTAACTGAATTTAAACTCTTTCTTTGAGCTTGTGTTCTAGTATCTTCCCTTTTTTGTGGAATTCTGCTTATTGACAGGATCAACCAAATATGGCGTATGGTTTTCGGGCATTTTAGCGTGATTTTTTGATGCTTTGTGAGCGAACTGCTTGCAGCAGCACTTCGCTATTTATTTTGAATGGAAGTTAATCGCTAAAAGCCTGAAACTACGGATCTTCGTTTATACACATTGTAGTGAGTTTGTATAGTTCCCAGGCAACGGGGTTTAGCAATGCTAAACTCCTACCAGATCACCCACAGTTATTATAAAGTAGTTCTTCCTTATCGCATTTATCGTAACAAATATAAAATCCCTTGTCAACCCCCAATACTCTCCTTTTACGCTTTTTTTGTGAAAGTAATTTATTTTGCCGTTCCAGGATTTTCACAAAATCGGGGATCTCCTCTTAATAATGAATTTAAGGCAAAGAAGGGGTCATTCAATGCTAACCTAAAAAATGATATTGCTTGATCACAGGTCTGTAAAGAGCAACTCTCAAAAATAGCTTCCATCAATTAGGCGCAGCATGGTCACCACCGCAGAAAAAACAAACATAGGTTACATTACCCAAGTCATTGGCCCCGTTGTAGACGTTAAGTTCCCTGGCGGTAAATTACCCCAAATCTACAACGCTCTGACCATCAAAGGTATTAACGAAGCTGGACAAAATCTCAGCTTGACTGTTGAAGTACAGCAATTATTGGGCGACAACCAAGTTCGCGCAGTTGCGATGAGTACAACTGATGGTTTAGTTCGTGGTTTAGAAGTTGTTGATACCGGCGCACCTATCAACGTACCCGTTGGTAAAGCCACTTTGGGTCGGATTTTCAACGTTTTAGGCGAACCAGTAGACAACCAAGGTCCCGTAAATAACACCGAGACTTTACCTATTCACCGTGACGCTCCCAAACTCACAGACTTAGAAACCAAGCCTTCTGTGTTTGAAACTGGGATTAAAGTTGTGGACTTGTTAACTCCCTATCGTCGTGGTGGCAAAATCGGTCTATTCGGCGGTGCGGGTGTTGGTAAAACCGTGATCATGATGGAGTTGATCAACAACATCGCTACCCAACACGGTGGTGTGTCTGTATTCGCTGGTGTGGGTGAACGCACACGGGAAGGTAATGACCTCTACAACGAAATGATTGAATCTGGGGTTATCAATAAAGACAACCTCAACGAATCTAAAATTGCTCTAGTTTATGGTCAAATGAACGAACCACCCGGAGCAAGAATGCGGGTTGGTTTGTCTGGTTTGACAATGGCTGAGTATTTCCGTGATGTGAACAAGCAAGACGTATTGCTGTTCGTTGATAATATATTCCGTTTCGTACAAGCTGGTTCTGAAGTATCCGCTCTCTTGGGTCGGATGCCTTCTGCGGTAGGATATCAGCCTACCCTGGGTACAGACGTAGGTGCTTTACAAGAACGGATTACTTCTACTACTGAAGGTTCTATTACTTCTATTCAAGCTGTATATGTACCTGCCGATGACTTAACTGACCCTGCACCTGCAACCACCTTTGCTCACTTAGACGGTACAACAGTATTGTCTCGTGGTTTGGCTGCTAAGGGTATCTATCCTGCGGTTGATCCTTTGGGTTCTACCTCCACCATGTTGCAACCCAACATCGTTGGTGATGAACACTACAACACTGCCCGTGCTGTACAATCAACCCTACAACGTTACAAAGAATTGCAAGACATCATTGCAATTTTGGGTTTAGATGAATTGTCTGAAGAAGACCGTCTGACTGTAGCACGCGCTCGCAAGATTGAACGGTTCTTGTCTCAACCCTTCTTCGTGGCTGAAGTATTTACCGGTTCTCCTGGTAAATATGTGAAGTTGGAAGACACCATCAAAGGATTCCAAAAAATTCTTGCTGGTGAGTTGGATGCTTTGCCAGAACAAGCTTTCTACTTGGTGGGCGATATCAACGAAGCGATCGCTAAAGCTGAAAAGCTCAAAGGCTAATAGGTAATGGGTAATAGGTAATGGGTAAGAAATTTTTCCCAATTACCAATTACCAATTACCAATTACCAATCACCTAATTACTAAGTAGAAACTAAAGAATATGACTCTGACTGTTCGTGTAATTGCCCCAGATAAGACTGTCTGGGATGCCCAAGCTGATGAAGTAATTTTACCTAGCACTACTGGTCAGTTAGGTATCTTGAGTGGACACGCACCACTGTTGACAGCGTTAGATACAGGTGTAATGCGTGTTCGTGCTAGTAAAAATACTAGTTGGCAAGCGATCGCCCTTTTGGGTGGTTTTGCAGAAGTTGATCAAGATGAAGTGATAATCCTAGTCAACGGCGCTGAACGTGGGGATGTAATTCAACTAGAAGAAGCCCGCACAGCCTTTAATGAAGCACAAAATCGTCTGAATCAAGTTAATTCAGAAGACCGTCAAGCACAAATACAAGCTACACAAGCTTATAAACGCGCTCGCGCTCGTTTTCAAGCTGCCGGCGGTTTGGTGTAAATTGCATAAAGCATCAAATATTAATGAGGGTGGGCTATTTTGTCCACCCTTATTTATTGGTATTTTAATTTCATTAGCTGTATCTTTGGGATTTGTGGTGTTTATCCTTCTATAATTTCTATCTCTTCTGCTGTTAGTTCGTAAAGTTGGTAAACAAGTTGATTTATTTCTGTTTCTAATGCGGTTGTATCTGCTTTTGGATCTGATTTTTTAGCGGTGAGGATTTGATTAACTATTGTTTCTAATAACAATTCTTCAGTTTCCGTAGGTTCTTTAATGGGTAACATTTCAATTTTATACTTTTTCCATCTATTTGTACCCATTCCTGTAGTAGTTGAAATTTGGTTAAAATACCATTGTGATAGTTTTGAATTTAAAATTGCTAACAAATATTTAAGTTTTTCACCAGTCATTAAAAATGTAGTAGCTTCAGCATAATAGTTAGAGTCATCAAAAGCAAATTTGGGTTGATCAGAAATTTCACCCCAAACAATTTTAGGTTTATTAAAATCTTCTAAATAAGCACAGTTTCTTAAATTTGTCCAATCTTTACCCTGATCTTGTCTTTGTTCAATTTGAGGAAGAAAAGAAAGTAAATAATTATAAATAGATGGATAATTTTCTTTAACTCTTATTCTCTCGATGTTATTTTTTGCTACTCCATTATGTGTATTAATTAGATAAAACCCAGCAAATTCATAATAATATTTTTTTAAGTCTCTACCTCTTAAAATTGGCTGAATTATTTCAGCAGAATTAGAACCTTCAGCAATTAATTGATTTTTAGTTTCTTCGTTGATAATAAAAGCTGCATTTAGTCCAGTAAGCAAACCTCTGTTAATATTAATATCGAATTCTTTTAACAGCTTAGAAGATTGCTCTATTTTTAATTTCAAATCAGTTGTTTTTTCATTACCTATAATCCATTCTGATGTATTAGGTATTGTAAATTGAAAATAGTTTTTATCAAAATACTCATCTAATGAAGAACCAATCAGATAATTATTCGTTAAACTAGCAACATCAAAAAATTCATTAACTTTATCTTTTTTCAGGACTATAATATTTGATTCTACAGTAGCTTCCTCAAAAATTTGAATATCCTCAATATTTAATAAACTCTGAGGTTGTAGATTTTCAATTAAATACTTTTTCAGTGCATCACCATAAATAGTTCTTAACCAAGAATTAGAAGTAATGTAGGTTAAAAATCCTTCTTTTCTTAACAAACAACTTCCTCTTTCGTAGAACAAGCAATAAATATCTGAACCCTTGGTATAAGTTTGATAATTATTTTCAAAATAAGCAGTTTGATTTTTTTCTTTAATTTTAGATAGTGAAAAATAAGGAGGATTACCAATCATGACATCAAAACCGATAAAATCACCTTCATCATTTAAAACTTCAGGAAATTCAAACCGCCATTCAAAAGCATTTTGATAAATTTTACCACTTTTTTTATCTTCAATTTCACTATTAAGTTGATTAATTTCCTGTTCTAATTTTTCTTGCTTTTGTTGACGACTTTTTGCTTCTGCTTTACTTTCTGTAAATAATGACTTTTGATCTCGTAAATGACGAAGTTCTGCAACTTTTTGATTTCGCTTTTCTATATTCGGATCATTACTACTAATTTCTGTACGTATCTTACCTTTAATATCATTAATTAACCGCTCTATTTCCTGTTTTTGATCCTTGTTATCAGTGTGATGATAGGTTTTTATAGCATTTCTATAACTTTCAATATTCCAATTGCTTCTTTTCAAAATCGTCCGTAAATCCCAATTTAAAGGAAAACGACTGATTAAAGAATTTCCCGGTTTAATATTAATATCAATATTGGGTAAAGTTTCCAATTCCTGATAATTACTATTAGATGTGTAATAAGCATTCTTTAAAAGTTCAATCCATAAACGTAAACGACAAATATTGACAGAATTAGGATTTATATCTACACCAAATAAACAGTTTTCAATAATTATCTGTTTTTCATGAAATAGCGTTTCTTGGATGCGTCTACTTTCTGGATTTTTAGGATTATATGCAAAGGGTTTTTCATCATCATCTATAATAATTAACTCATCATTTTCTACTACTATATGGTAATCTCTTAAAGTTCTTCCTTCTTGATCAAGTAAAATTTTTAAATCACTTTTAATAGCAATAATTTCGTTTAAAGCTGATACTAGAAAATGTCCAGAACCCACTGCTGGATCACAAATTTTTAAGCTATTAATAATCTGATTAGCTTCTTTTTTATCTGTAATTCTATCATACAATTCATCAATATTTGCACAGTTCCAACCTTTAATTTCCTTAAACTTTTGTAACACTCCTCTGCGAATAGTTTCCCGACACATATACATAGTAATAAATCCAGGAGTGAAGAAAGAACCATCTTTATAACCGTTAATTTTCTCAAAAATTAACCCTAAAACAGCAGCATTAATTAAAGTTTTCTTTTCTTCTTGTATTTCTTCTGTACCTTCACTACTAAAATCATAAGCATCAAGAAATTGAAAAATATATTCTAGTGCTTTTAATTTTCCTGTACGTCTATTATCATGATTATCTTTAAGAACTGTATGATTAAAAATAGAAAGTTTGTCATCATTGAATAAATTACTAATCACTATGGTTTGATGTTCAATTTCTGATACTTCAAATAAAGAACTATTCAAATAAGGAATATTAGCAACAAGATGTTTAATATGTTGATCTCTTGCTTCTAATTTTTGAGATAAAACACCAAAAAATAAACGGTTAAGATGGTCAAAATTAGGAATTTTCCCTATATTGAGAAATGCAAAAGATTTATTACCTTGATGATAGTTAATTAATTGGGATTCTAATAATTTTAAAAAGAGAATGCGATTAATCCAAGTAATCACTAATTCTAAACTAACATTAAAAAGTCTCTCTTCGGTATTTTCTCCAAATTGTTCTGAATTTTCTAATCTATCAATCTTGCGTAATTCTTGCAACCGACTAATAGTATTTTCAATTAATGAACCCTGTTCTCGTTCATTAATTGGTTTACGCTGAATTAATTTTTTACTACCTTCTTTAATTTCCGTTAAACCAATGATATGCAGTAATTCACTATAAAAGTTTTTATTTAAACTATTGCTATCATTAATAACAGGTAGTTTCAATAAATGCTGTGGCGAAAATAGCTTAAATAACGGAATCAGTTTTTGATCATTTTCAGGATTTTGATGAATTAAATACCGTTCATAATCTCTAATATCAAAATGTGTAAAAACTAATTGATTTTGAATTTTATCTATTGCAGGTTGAGCAATTTCTTTATAAAAAAAGTCCGTGCGAGAAGTGGATAAACGTTTTTCTTCAAAATCAGTAAATTGCTTAACCAATTGTTTATTTTGAGCAAAAAAACTATCAAAAACTGCTGCATCAAAAATGAACCATTCATAAATATTAGTAGCAATTAAATATTTAATTTCTGAATTTTTATTGATAATTCGTTCTCGTAAAAAGTATAAAACTAATTGTTGTAATGCCTTAGTATTTAAATTATCAACCTTGAGCATTTCATTATTATTTACTTTTTTAGCTTCTATAATCACACCGACAGTGCTTTTAGTATCTTTTCCATTATAAATTACTAGGTCATTACTTGCTTTAATATTTATCAAGCAATCAGAACCATAATAGGTATTTTTCAAAAAATCAGTGAGAATATTTTTATGAAATTCCTCTCTTTCCTTTTCATCAATTTGATTAAGTAGTGTAATCAGATGCCTTTTAAACATCTCAAACTCATTTCTAATTGGTTTAATTCTCAGAAATGCTTTGTTTAATGCTTGTCTAGGTTTAATTTTATTGGTTATCATAATTCAATTACCAAAAATTATAATTTTATTATTAATATTTAGGTTGATACTGTAGCATGAATTAAAGGCAATAAATATATTGTAATGTTTTTTAACACTTCTTCAAGAACTCGGAAGTCTGATCAAAAATTACATTAAGTTTAAGAAAAATCATTACCTGCAAATGAAGTGATAATTTAGATAATTAGTTGCCCAAAGAGGCACATATATGAAAAGCTTTCGGTTTTCCCCTGGTAAAAGTAAACACAATAAATTTTTCCGCTTGGCCACATCTGCAATAGCGGCCTTGGCAATATGCAGCAAAACCCATCCAGAATCAAGAATACCTACACCTCCACCTCTTCCTAATCCTGTAGTTCCTAAACCTGAATCTACTAATCACAATACTCAGAATGTAGGTTTAAGTTAAGCTTTGGCAACTCCAAGTCGCAGTTATATAAACAAAGTCCGCACTTCGACAAGGCTTTGGCGTGAGATCGGTCCAAGTCTTGCCGAAGTTGGCAATAATTCTGGGTTGAAAATGTCCTGATTACAGGTTTGAGCGATTAGTATTACAGGTCGCTACAGCATGATGAATGTTCCTGATCAGTTCCTGATTAAACGTAATCAATTTCTCTTGTAGAATCAGTACAGGAACGCAAACGAGTGATATTGAGTCCGGGATAACTATCCAGAGTGAGTTCTAAACCCTTGGTTACAACTTGTTTCTGAAGTTGCTCTTGTAAATAAAGCAAAATTACTCTAGTTCCTTGTCTTAAAATCTCAGATGGCATTAAACTTAGACTATTACCTTTTAAGTAAAGATTTTTAAGTTTTCTCAATCTACCGATTTCAGGTGGCAGTGACTCTAAGTAATTATTGCTGAGGTCTAAGGTCTCTAAATTAGTGAGTTCTCCAATTTCGCTAGGTAAATATCTAAGTTGATTGTTGCTAACGACTAATATTCTCAAGTTAACCAACTGCCCAATTTCAGTAGGTAATATTTTTAATCTATTTTCCCCAATATCTAGTTTTGTTAGAGGATGTTCTAAAATCTTATGAATATTTTTTTGAAGATTTGGACTAGTTAGCTGTAAATCTTCAAGGTCTAATTCAGTTCCTTGCTTTTTTACAATTCTACCAAAAAAATTATTGTTGATCATAAATTTATTTCTCTATTTTAGTACCTTCGCCAATTTACGAAGGTAAGTTGATAAAGCCTTAACTAATAACTCGCTGTTCTCTAAAGCAAAACAATAAGTCCTAAAAATTCCCTGAAGGTTTCTCACCAGGTATTTTTTAGCCTATTGATTGTTGTATAGAGGTTTTGAGAGTGTAGTCTCTTGTAAAGTAACACTGATTTATGAGTTGTTTTGGACAAATTGACAAAATTTTTGTCGGCTCTCAATTTAGCAAAGTTCTTGTTAAATAAAGTACTTCCCTCTGTTATAAGGTGCAATAGTAACAATTACTAAATCAGTTTTTTAAATGTTGAAGATTGATGAAGTCAAAAGCAACTGAGATGATGGTATCAACCATTTTGATTGTAGTTGGTGAAAAATTACGTAAAAAAGATTTGAGTTGTGACCATCATAACTGTTTCTTATAACCATAAACTTTGTTCAAGTTATCTCCTCACCAAATTATTTATGACTTACGCACGAAGTAATCAAGGTGGTTTGCGTAAGTCCTGTTATTCTAAGATAATTAACGCGGTATCTCCAGAAATTGAGGAAAATGAGATGAGTTTATTAAAAGATCAGGTTGCAATTGTCACAGGTGCATCACGGGGAATTGGTAGAGCGATCGCTTTACAACTAGCATCCCAAGGTGCGAAAGTAGTTGTTAACTACGCTAGTTCTAGCACCGCAGCAGACGAAGTAGTAGCAGAAATTACAGCAAACGGGGGAGAAGCCATTGCCCTCCAAGCAGATGTTTCTCAATCAGCACAAGTAGATACACTGATAAATACCACCTTAGAAAAATTCCAGCGAGTGGATATTTTAGTGAACAATGCAGGTATTACTCGTGATACTCTCTTATTAAGAATGAAGTTAGAAGAATGGCAAGCAGTTATAGACCTTAACTTGACGGGTGTATTTTTATGCACAAAAGCCGTCAGTAAAATTATGCTCAAACAACGTTCCGGGCGGATTATTAATATCGCTTCCGTTGCGGGACAAATGGGCAACCCAGGGCAAGCCAATTACAGTGCTGCCAAAGCTGGGGTAATTGGCTTTACCAAAACCGTCGCCAAAGAATTTGCTTCCCGTGGTATCACTGTCAATGCCGTTGCCCCTGGTTTTATTACTACCGACATGACCAGCGATATCAAAGCCGAAGGCATCCTGCAATATATCCCATTAGGGCGTTTTGGCCAACCAGAAGAAATTGCTGGCATGGTGCGCTTTTTAGCATCAGATCCCGCCGCAGCCTACATTACGGGTCAAGTCTTTAACGTGGATGGCGGTATGGTGATGTAATTTGTCAATTGTCAGTTGTCAATTAATCACCGATTATTCAATATTCTTTGCCAAACGGTAAAGCCCAATAGCAAGATAATACTTGTGGCAGAAGTCAACATCACTGGTAAACTCATACCCTGTACTTTCATCGCCAGTAAATTACAGCCCAGGGTAATTGACCACAAGATAAAAGTCGCATTACGTTGAGAAAGTCCCCAGGCCAACAAGCGGTGGTGTAAATGGTCTTTACCCGGTGTACTCAAAGGGTTTTTTCCTGCCATCAATCGGCGGACAAACACTTGAGTAGTATCAATAACTGGCAACAGCAAAAATAAAACTGTGGGAATCAGCGCGTAAACTGTATTTTGTTGGAGTTTACCTAAGATGCTGGTTGCTGCTAACACATAACCAAAAAAGTATGCTCCAGCATCACCCATAATAATGTGTGAGGGGTGAAAATTGTGGCGTAAAAAGCCCAATGCTGCCCCGCCCAAAGCCGCTAAAACTAAAGTAGCCGCAGCCCGATTATCAAACTGGGCAGAAACTCCCAACAAACTCATGGCCGTAATAAAACTGATCCCACCAGCCAAACCATCCATTCCATCCATGAGATTAATAGCATTAGTGATTCCCACCACCCAGAGGACAGTTAACCCCATTGACAAAAGAGAATCAATGGGTGTACCAAAGGCGACTTTAATGCTAATACCATTACCAACAAGTAACAGTGCCGTCGTTACCTGCGCCCATAGCCGCACAGAAGGCGGTAAACCAAATTGATCATCAATAAAGCCAACCAAAACCAAGATTGAACCACCCAGAAGAATGGTGAGAACCTGAGCTAAAACCCCTTGTAGTTCAATTGGCCGCAAGAGACTAGCCAAGACCAAAGCCGCAATTACTCCAGCGTAGATAGCCAAACCTCCGGCATTGGGTAAAGGTTCTTGATTGAGTCTGCGGGCATTGGGTTGATCTGCCCAACCTACTTCCAAGGCAAATTTGCGAATTGTGGGAATTAAACGCCAGGTAACAGCTAAAGCTAATAGAAACGTAAATAATACAGCTAACCAGCCGGTGCCGCTAGGGTCAGCAATGCCAAGGGATTTAAGGGAGTTTTCTAAGTTCATCTGCTCCCAATCTCATCATTAGTTTTATGGTCAAACATAACTATCAACTGTTAATATTAATCAATTTTGGGATTTTGACTATTGATCTAAATTGGGAAAAAGGGTTAGCACTCTTTGCGAGTGAGTGCTAAATTGTCTAATGGAAGTATATAGAGAAATCAAACATGGCAAAAGTTATTGCATTTAATGAAGAATCACGGCGTGCTTTAGAAAAGGGTATTAATGCCCTAGCGGATGCGGTAAAAATCACTCTAGGTCCCAAAGGTCGGAACGTTCTATTAGAGAAAAAATTTGGTATTCCCCAAATTGTGAACGATGGTATCACTGTAGCCAAAGAAATTGAATTAGAAGACCCTTTAGAAAATACTGGCGCTAGACTGATTCAAGAAGTAGCATCAAAAACCAAGGATATAGCTGGGGATGGAACTACTACTGCCACAGTTTTAGCACAAGCCCTGATTAAGGAAGGTTTAAAGAATGTAGCTGCTGGTACAAATCCCATAGCTTTAAAACGGGGTATTGATAAAACCGTAGAGGTGTTGGTAGCAGAAATTGCCAAAATTGCTAAACCCGTAGAAGGAAGCGCCATCGCTCAAGTTGCCACAGTTTCCTCTGGTAATGATCCTGAAGTTGGCAATATGCTGGCATTAGCCATGGAGAAAGTGACTAAAGATGGTGTAATAACTGTTGAAGAATCTAAATCCTTGACAACTGAATTAGAAGTAGTTGAAGGGATGCAGATTGATAGAGGTTATATTTCTCCCTACTTCATCACTAACAACGACCGGATGACAGTAGAGTTTGAAAATGCTCGCATCTTAATCACTGATAAAAAAATCAGTTCCATCCAAGATTTAGTCCCCATTTTGGAAAAAGTTGCCCGTTTAGGTCAACCCTTACTAATTATTGCTGAAGATGTAGACGGCGATGCCTTAGCAACATTGGTTGTTAACAAAGCCCGTGGTGTCTTGAATGTAGCTGCTATTAAAGCTCCTAGTTTTGGCGATCGCCGCAAAGCCATGTTAGAAGATATTGCCATTCTCACCGATGGACAATTGATTTCTGAAGAAATTGGCCTCACCTTGGATACAGCTACTGTAGAAATGTTGGGAACAGCCCAAAAAATCAACATTGATAAAGAATGTACCACCATTGTTGCTGGCAGTTCTGTAAAACCAGAAATCCAAAAACGCATTGCTCAAATTCGGAAACAGTTAGAAGAAACTGATTCCGATTATGATAGTGAAAAACTACAAGAACGCATTGCTAAATTAGCTGGTGGTGTTGCTGTGATTAAAGTCGGTGCAGCGACAGAAACCGAACTAAAAGACAGAAAACTGCGAATTGAAGATGCACTCAACGCTACCAAAGCAGCAGTAGAAGAAGGCATTGTTCCCGGTGGTGGTACAACCTTGATTCATCTATCTAGTAAGATAGAAGCTTTTAAAAACACCCTCATAGGTGAAGAAAAAATTGCCGCCGATATTCTCCAAAAAGCTTTAGAAGCACCCCTACGTCAAATTGCAGAAAACGCTGGGGTAGAAGGTGCTGTCATTGTCGCCAGAGTGCGAGAAACTGACCTAAATGTCGGCTACAACGCTGCTACAGGGGAATTTGAAGACTTAATTGCGGCTGGTATTATTGATCCGGCCAAAGTAGTTCGTTCCGCCTTACAAAATGCTGCTTCTATCGCTGGTATGGTATTAACCACCGAAGCCATCATTGCTGAAAAGCCTGAGAAAAAAGCACCTGGTGGTGATGCTGGCATGGGCGGCATGGGCGGTATGGGTGGTATGGGTGGTATGGGTGGTATGGGTGGTATGGGCGGCATGGGCGGCATGGGCGGCATGGGCGGCATGGGTATGTTCTAATTTGCCACTTTCCCACAACCATCATTGATCACAATTAATTGAAAATACTCACTCCTAATATTTTTAGGGGTGGGTTTTTAGTTTGAGTTTACTACCCACCTTCCTCGGTGTCATAATCGGTGATTATGGATAACGCCGCCCTCCGCTATCGCATTTTTGAATACCTTAGAGCTTGATTTTTTTGCCTGCGATCGCTACCTTATTAATTTTGCTTGACTATCTTGGCCTTAAACAAGCTAAAACACAAAAAAAATATATTCTCTCCGGTTTTTAAAAGACAATATGGCGGAAAACCCTACAGCCTAACTGCCAACAACAGCTTTCACAGATTTGTTAGACTGAACACACCAGGTTTTCTTTCAGTCACATCTGTAGATAACGCCAGCAGACGAGGCACTTCATGCTTACAAATACCCTACTTCTCTCGAATCAACTTCCTAACTTACAATATTCATCTACCACAGAACGCTTTGATGACACTTGGGAAGCTCCCCTGGCAACCCTTTTGGGACTAGGACGCGCTGCCGGGGCAGATTTTGTAGAATACTTCTTAGAACGCCGCAACTACATCAGTTGTTTAGCCGAAGAAGACACCATCACCAGCATTTCCCCTAGTTTAGCCACCGGTGCAGGAGTGCGAGTATTTCGCGGTAAAGCTGACTGCTATGTTAGCACCAATAACCTCACATTTGCCGGTCTAAAAGCTGCTTTAGAAAAAGCCCTTTCCATCCTAGGCTTACAACTACCCGGACCGACTGGTTTCATCCCCGAAATTAACCTAGAATTACTCAGAGACTACGCCACAAAACGCGGTAAAGACGGTTGGCTGCCCTTGTGCAGTTCTATCCGCGAAATGGGAGAAGTTCTCTTGGATGGTACAGCCCAACTTAACAAAAAAGCTACCCACGTCCAATCTCGCCGCGCTTCCTACTTCCGTGATTGGCAAGAAGTATTAGTTGCTGCCAGTGACGGCACATTTGCCCGTGATATCCGCCTTACTCAGTCCGTTGGGTTTAACCTGCTTTGTGCTGACGGTGCTAACCGTGCCTCCATTGGCGAACGTGCTGGCAACACCAGTGATCCTAACTTCCTCAAAACCTGGGATTATAACCAAGCCTCCGAACAAATCGCCGAATCTGCGGGTAAAATGCTTTACGCAGATTATGTAGAATCAGGAACTTACCCCATTATCATGGCCAATCATTTTGGGGGTGTAATTTTCCATGAAGCTTGCGGACACCTTTTAGAAACCACCCAAATTGAACGCCAAACTACACCATTTGCGGATAAAAAAGGTGAAAAAATCGCCCATGAAAGTTTAACAGCTTGGGATGAAGGAAGGGCTGATAATGCCTTTGGCACAATTGATATGGATGACGAAGGAATGCCCGCCCAAAGAACATTATTAATTGAAAAAGGTATACTCAAAAACTTCCTCGCTGATAGAACCGGTTCAGTGCGGACAGGACACCCCAGAACAGGCAGTGGCCGCCGTCAAAATTACACTTTTGCCGCCGCCAGTCGGATGCGAAATACATATATTGATTGTGGAGAACACACCACGGAAGACCTATTTGCCTCCGTTGATAAAGGTATTTACTGTAAGAAAATGGGTGGCGGCAGTGTCGGTGCAACAGGACAATTTAACTTTAGCGTTGACGAAGCTTATTTAATAGAAAATGGCAAAATTACTAAACCATTAAAAGGTGCTACCCTCATCGGTGAAGCTAAAGAAATCATGAATAAGATATCCCTATGTTCCCAAGATTTAGAACTAGCTCCCGGCTTTTGTGGTTCGGTAAGTGGCAGTATTTACACCACAGTTGGACAACCCCATATTAAGGTTGATTCTATTACTGTTGGCGGCAGATAATTTTAGATTTTGGATTTTGGATTTTGGATTGTGAATGAGCAACAGTTTAAAACTAGAACAAAACCACTTGCATTAAGAGTTATTCGCCTAGTTGAGTCCTTACCAATGAAATTCTAGCTATGACTGTGGCTTCAATTAAAACTCTCCGACAAAAACCAAAATCATAACATCCAAACTCCAAAATCTAATTTCTCAGAATCTAATTTATCTAATTCTTTATCAAATCTAAAATCTAAAATCCAAAATTGAATCATGTCTAACATTCAAGAAATCGCCACCTACGCCCAAGAAAATGCCGCCAAACTTGGCATTAAAAAATTCGATATTTACGGCTCAACTGTAGATGATACCAGCGTTCAA
Organism: Cuspidothrix issatschenkoi CHARLIE-1; assembly: GCF_002934005.1. Taxonomy (GTDB): domain Bacteria; phylum Cyanobacteriota; class Cyanobacteriia; order Cyanobacteriales; family Nostocaceae; genus Cuspidothrix; species Cuspidothrix issatschenkoi. Next base: position 40,424 of record NZ_PGEM01000033.1, read on the forward strand.
GTTGACCAAGGTGAACCCAAACAAGTCAAAGCTTCCAATCGTTCTGGGGTAACAGTTCGGGTTTGGAATGAAGAAAATACAATGGGTGTTACCAGCACCACAGATGTAGATCCCAAAGGATTAGAATTAGCATTAAAAACAGCTTACGAAGCCAGTTTTTTTGGTGTGAAAGAAAATATTCCTGATTTTAGTCCAGAAGCAACTATTCCTATCCCTAATAAACACCAAGAAAAAGCCCTGCAAGCACCTGTTTCTGAACTAATAGAAAAATTATTAGTAGCAGAAAAAGAATTAATGGCCAGTCATTCTGCTATTACCAGCGTGCCTTACAATGGTTTAGCACAAAGGGATATTGACAGATTTTATCTCAATAGTGCAGGGGCTTTAAGAACTGAATCCCATTCTTTGGCTTCTATTTATTTGTACAGCAAAACTGAAGAAGAAGGTAAAAAACCTCGCAGTGCTGGTGCTTATCGAGTTAAGGAAAGTGTAGCTGATTTAGATATTGCTGGTTGCATTAAAGAAACTGCCGAGAAAACTATCAGTCATTTGCATTATGAAAAAATCAAAACTGGTAAATATCAAGTAGTTTTCTCTCCTGAAGCTTTTTTAAGTTTATTGGGGGCTTTTTCTAATTTATTTAACGCCCAAAATATTCTGGATAATCAAAGTTTATCGAAAGCTGATGATATTGGTAAAGAAATTGCTTCACCTTTACTTTCAGTTTATGATGATGCTTTACACCCTGCTAATATTGGGGCAGAAAGTTTTGATGGTGAAGGTACACCAACCCGCCAAATTAAGTTAATAGAAAAGGGCATTTTAACCAGTTTTTTGCATAGCGCGGGAACTGCTAAAAGATTAAATGCTCAACCCACAGGTAATGCTAGTATTGGCGCGAAAGTTAGTGTCAGTCCTAATTTTTATCATGTTTTTGCAGCAGGAACTCCTGAGCAAGAATTGAGTTTAGCAACTGCGGAAAATGTAATTTTAATTGATGATTTACAAGCTCTTCATGCGGGTGTTAAGGCTTTACAAGGTTCTTTTTCCTTGCCTTTTGATGGTTGGTTAGTGAATAAAGGTGAGAAAACCAGTATTGAGTCGGCAACGGTAGCCGGTGATTTCTTGGAACTTTTGAAATCAATTGTTTATGTGGAGAAAGAAGTGGAGTTAACACCGGGAGGTGTTGCTCCCAGAGTTTGGGTGAGTGAACTTTCTATTACTGGAGATTAATCTCTTTTTTACCTTGTGCGTCTGCGGCTTAATAGTAATTTATTGAACCACAGAGGCACAGAGGACACGGAGATAGAAAAGAAATAACTATTTGATAAATTATTTAAGCCCCCATACCTGAATAGTGCTTTAAACCTATACGCCATAATAGACGATTTGCACCTAAAAATATGAAAAACCAACCTAACATTGATAAAAATCCTCTGGTTAAATCTACTGGGAGTCCTACTAAAATACTAGCTGGAAAATTAATTATGTAGGGAAAAGGTGTTAACATAACTATGTTTCTTACAGGTTCGGGAAACATCTCTAATGGTGCAATTAAACCTGATAAAAATAGAAAAAATAATAACCATAAATTTTCTAAAGCTGCTGCTCTTTCTGTCCAAAATGCAAACATAGCTATGGTATATTGCATGATAAATCTTAAAGCAAAACCCATCATTGCTGCTAATGTAAATAGTAATACATTCCCTATATCCGGCAACCATATTGCTTGGGGATAAAGAACAAAAAATAATATTGATACAATTAATACAAAAGGAATTCTAGCTAATCTTTCGCCAACATGGTTAGCAATATGATGCCATATAGGATCTATAGGCTGTAATAATTTTGGTGAAAGTTTACCTTCTATGACTTCTTTCTCAAAGTCATAAATTACCCAAACAATGGTAATTTGTCTAGCTATAAAAACAGCAAAAAAATATCGCGCAAAATCTATAGATTTAAAAGCAAATTTACCACTGGCTGCGGCTTCTACCCAAATCCCCATCATGATAATTGGCAAAGATCCCGATAAAACCCAGAATAATAATTCCGATCTGTATTCTAGCATATAGGCATAGTATACAGATAGTAATGTGGAGATTTTTTTTAAATGTTTTTTCATAGTTATTAATTGTTAAATCCTTTTTGAAAAACTCTGCCAATTACCTCTTCTACTGGTGGTTCTTGAACTGTTAAATCTACTACGTCTAAGTTAGCTAAAATTTCCGAAACAGTCCTTGTCATTGCTTCTTGTTGAACAATAAATCTCACTGATCTTCCTTCTAACATTTGCACATCACCATAGGATATCAGTTTTTCTAGTCCTAATGGTTGCGCTAACTCGATGTAAATTTCTCGATAGGGAGCAAAAGTTTCTAATAATCCATTTAACTTCCCATCATACATGAGTTGTCCTTGATGAATTAATAATACTCTTTCACATAAAGCGGTAATATCTGCCATGTAATGACTTGTTAATAATATGGTTGCTTGATATAGCTGATTATATTCCTTTAAAAAATCCCTTACTCCTACTTGAGCATTAACATCTAATCCTAAAGTTGGTTCATCGAGAAATAAGACTTGGGGACGGTGCAAAAGCGCGGCTAAAAGTTCTGCTTTCATCCGTTCACCTAATGATAATTTTCGCACGGGTTGGGTTAATTTACCTGCTAAAGATAGCATTTCTGTTAATTCTCCCACGCGACGCTGAAATTCTCTATCAGAAAGATTATAAACTGCGGCGTTAATTCTTAAAGAATCTAGGGCGGGTAAATCCCAAATTAATTGCTGTTTTTGTCCCATGACTAAAGTAATTTTTTGTAAAAATGCTTCTTGACGCTTAAAGGGAGTAAATCCAGCTACTTTGACTGTACCACCAGAAGGATGTATTAAGCCTGTGAGCATTTTTAAAGTTGTGGTTTTACCTGCACCATTGGGTCCTAAAAAACCGACCATTTCCCCAGGTTCAATGGTAAAAGAAACATCTTGAACTGCGGTAATATTGCGATAAGTGCGGCGGAAAAAATGGGCAATTGTTCCTGCTAAACCAGGATCTTTAATGGCTACTGAATAGGATTTACTGAGGTTTTCTGCAATAATAATTGACATAAAAAGTTTATTTCCTTCTAGCTGATAACTTTGATATTCTGTTCTTTACTTAGAATCGCACAGATGGCGATTAGAAAGGATCTCTCCAGGAGAATCATTACTCCCAGTAAGCTGTTACGCAGCTAGATCCAATAATCCTAATGTTGTTATTTCTTGTAGTGCGGTCATCTTGCCCGCAAGAATTATACAAATTAAATTCACAACAGCTTAGCCATAAACTGGCCATCATCAACCCATTACTAGCCTCAACAGATATGATAAGTGTTCAACCGGAAATGATTTAAGACTTCTCATTAATGTACCATCACATTGCCAAAAATTTGTAACATGATCCCAACCTGTAGTAGGGATAAATTATTTTCACTAAGTAGGTGAACCGGAAAATTTAAAGGTATGTGAAGAAAAGTAAAATCGCCCAAAACTCTCTTCGGTTTTAACGCCAACCTACTTAGATGTCTAATATAGTTATCTTAAACGCCCTGAGCGTAAAATATTGATAACTAACCATAATCCTAATAAACTAGCAGCAGTAAATAAAATAATACTAATAAATGATAGCTGTGATGTTTGTGCTTGACTAGAAATAATAGCAGCACCCATAATCAGTGAACCAACTAAAATACTAAATGAAAGACGGTTAGCGGCATCATCTAATGTGCGACGCATACCATCTAATCCATTTAATGATAAGTTCCACTGTAAGGTTTCTGAAGTGACCCGATCTAATAATAATTCAATTTGTCGGGGAGATTGTAAAGATAGACTTTTAATATCTAGGGCTGTACGTAATAGGGATCTGACCGGACTATCTCCCAATAATTGACGACGAAATAAATCTGTAATTAACGGTTTAACTTCATCTAATAAATTTACATTGGGATTAAAACTTCTGGCTACTCCTTCCAAATTTGCTAAGGTTTTAGCATATAAACCCATATTACTAGGTAATCTAATTTGATTATTTCTAGCAATTTGCAAAATTTCATAAATTACTTGACTAAAATTCATGTCTGTCAAACTAATATTATGATATTTTCGCAGCATACGATCATAATCATTTTCCAGTCTAGCTAAAATAATTGGTTGGGCAGAATCTGAAAGTTGCAAAGTTAATTGAGCGCATCTTTGGGCATCTAAATCAACAATTGCTAATAACATTTCTGTTAATATTTGTTGAGTGCGGGGATCAAGTCTACCCATCATCCCACAATCTAAAATGGCAATGCGACCATCTATTAAATAAAATAAATTACCAGGATGGGGATCAGCATGAAAGAAACCATCAATATATACTTGTTGAAAAAAGGCGCGAAATAGTAAAGTAGTAATTTCTTCGCGCTTATCGTCATCACGGCTCAAGTCTGCGGCTAGTAAGGGTACACCATCTAACCATTCCATAACTAGCACTTTTTCTGTAGTTAAATGCCAGTAAATTTCTGCTACTACTATCTTTTGGGGATCATACCACCGACTTTGGGATAAATTGCGGCGTAATTGATCTGTAAAACCTGCTTCCCTTGTAAAATCTAATTCAGCTTCTAAAGCTTTGGTAAACTCCTGTGCAATTGATTTAATATCAGCAGTTTGTCCAAATTCTGTCAGGGCGACTAAATCTGCAATCCCTTGAATTAAAGTGATATCTTGGGCGATAGTTTCATCAATTCCTGGACGTTGTACCTTGATAGCTACTTCTTGACCATCTATCAAAGTAGCGCGATGGGTTTGGGCAATTGATCCCGCCGCTACAGGACTATGATTAATAGTAGTGAAAGTTTCTTCCAGTGGAGTTTTTAGCTGTTTACGAATCAGGATTTCTACCTCTAACCAGGAAACTGGGGGAACTTCATCTTGAAGAGTTGATAGTTCCTCAATATAAGCAGCACTGAGTAAATCAGGACGGGTAGAAAGCAGTTGACCAAGTTTGACATAGACAGGTCCCAAATCTACCAAAATATTTTTTAACACAGCCGGGGGAGGTAGCTGGGGTTGATCGGCTTTACCACCAGTCAACAGTGTTCTCATATAGTCCCAACCATTGCGGAGGACTACTTCGATAATCTCACGTTGACGAGGAACTGTTTGGGTTAAGAACATTTTTGGTGATGGTTGACTGTTGACTGTTAATTATTGACAGGAAAGAGTTAATTTTTCCCCCTGCGTCCCTGCTCCCCTGCTCCCACTGGGGAAATATTGTGTTTTTGTTCAGCAATAATAAAGATTGTTTGCGATCGCCAAAAAAAGAGGCTCAAATCTACTAATTGACATATACTGTCACAAAATACTATCAATAGTCTAATGAAAAACAGGACTTTGAGCCATCTACCAAGGGTTTTAACTTTTACAACAAGTCTGTAAATCGCCCATCGTTTTGCAGGATTTTGAGGACCTGCTTAATTTCCTGGGTGCGGTCTTTTTTGACTACTAGGGTAACATTGCGATCGCGCACAATGACCACATCTTCTAATCCAATAGTAACAATCACATCATCAGGACTGGGGGCATAAACAATTGCTCCTTGAGTATCCAATCCTACATGAGTAGCAAGTTCTACATTAGGATTATCATCCTGCTTCAGTAACCGTTCAATAGCATTCCAATCGCCCAAATCATCCCACCCAAATGACACAGGCAAAACATAAGCTAGACTTGTTTTTTCCATCAACGCATAATCTATACTTTTCTTAGGTAATTGGGGATAAATATCAGGGCCTTGTGCTTCTAAAGGTTCAATAATTTCTGGTGCATGGGTGTGTAATTCTGCCAAAACAACACCTGCTCGAAACACGAATATACCACTATTCCAGCTAAACCGTCCCGTTGCTAAAAAAGTTTCTGCCGTTTCTCGGTCAGGCTTTTCCGTAAAACGGTTAACGTGATAGGCTGGCAAATCGTGAAAACTACCTATTTTTTCACCTTGCTCAATATAACCATAACCAGTTGATGGGAAATTAGGTTTTATCCCCAAGGTAACAATCGCGGCTTTATTAGTCGCTAATTCAGTAGCAGCAGCCAAGGTTTCTGCAAATATATCTGGGTCAGCAATCCAGTGATCAGCAGGGAAAAAACCAATAATAGCATCTTCCCCGTAACGCTTTTTAATTTCTAAACTTGTCCAAGCAACAGCCGCCGCCGTATCTCGTCCCTGTGATTCAATCAGTAAATTTGACTCAGGTAAATCGGGAAGTTGTTCTCTTACCCCTTGAGCAATGGCACTAGAAGTGATCACCCACAGGTTTTCCCAACCGGCGACAAGTGTTAATAATCTGTCAGCAGTTGATTGTAGTAAGCTTCTTGAGCTACCATCAAGACTTAAAAACTGTTTGGGTCGGTCTAGTCGGCTCAAAGGCCAAAAACGTTCACCTTTACCACCTGCCAAAATCACAGGAAAAAATAAATTATTCATGTTCGCATACACACCTAATTCAAAACAATACAAGTGTACATTTATTTAATTTTAGATCGTCTTCATTGAAGCATTTTGGTAGAAAATATGTTGCAATCATTACATATTGAATCAAGCAATAGGAAATAGATTATAGCTTTACCAAAAAAATATCTCATTGGTGTTTCTTCAATCTAAAATTTCATAGTTAGTACAGCAGTTTCGAGGTAAATGAGGTACAGACTGAAGACCAAAACATAGTTTAGACCAGGCTGGGTTGTCAAATAGGAACTGTGTTTCACGTCCTGCCTCCGGTTGGTGAGCGTAGTCATTCGCAAAGCGTGGCGTTAGCCATACCACTGCCCTCTTCCTTCTGCTGTATTATCTTCCAGTATTTGTAGCTTGTATTAACATACCTTTAAGGAGTGGTTGAGTGGGGAGAAAATTGTGATTAAACAAATTCAATGCTCAGAAAATCAGGTAACACCTCAACAAGCAGCAACCTCAGAACCGGGGGTGATACAACCACCAGTTCAACAGTCAGAACATCAAGCAACACTGCCAAAAGTTCCAGTAGCCAATTCCCCAGTTAAACCAAAACCATCAGGCAAATCTTCCCTCAATGTGGTTGAATCCGTGGGTGCTATCCCTAACGAACTCTATGACCGTTTAGGCTTAACAGTTCCTCGCTGGTTATTATGGGTATTAACCGTTGTTTTAGGTATAATTTTATCTGGCTCGTTAGCATCTAGTTTGGCATTATGGACTCCTCTTTGGAGTAACCTAGACCAAGCAAAAGACGACGAATTTGCTACTAATAGACAAGATCAAGCTAAAGTCCCCGGAGATTTATGGACTAGGCTTTCTCAGTATAAACTATCAAGACCCATGAATATTTTAATTATGGGTATTGAGCCAGTTCCCGGTACTGTAGAAGGTTCACCGGAAAGTTTTGCTGGTAACAGCGACACCATGATGTTGGTTAGATTAAATCCTAGTGATAAATCTATTCGTGTCCTCTCAATTCCCAGAGGGACAATGATCGCCATCCCAGAACAGGGATTAACTAAGGTATCTGAAGCTAATGCTAAGGGTGGACCAGTTCTAGCTGCACGAGTGGTTAGCCGCAGTCTAAGTAACGCCCCCATAGATCGTTATATCCGTATTTCTACTAGCGGATTTCGGCAATTAGTTGATCAGTTGGGTGGGGTGGATGTGTTTGTACCCGAAACCATGAATTATCAAGATCAGTATGGTGGCTTATCCATCAATTTAGCGCCTGGTTGGCAAAATCTCAACGGTGAACAAGCCGAACAGTTTTCGCGCTTTCAGGAACAAGGGATAGGAGATTTACCCAGGGTTCAACGACAACAAATACTCATAACTTCTCTATTGCAACGTCTCAACAGTCCCACTGTTCTACCGAAGTTGCCCCAATTGACTCGCATTATGAGAAAGTATTTTGATACTAATCTCAAAATGGAGGAAATTATGGCCTTGGCTAATTTTTCCGTTAATGTAGAACGGGATAATTTCCAAATGGCTATGTTACCTGGTACTTTTAGTAAATTCAGTCAAGATCCCAATAGCTATTGGTTGAATATGACTGGCCAACAAAGCTTATTAAATGATTATGTTGGTGTAAATTTAGCTAGTCTTACATCAGATAATCGGCCAGTGTCTATTCGTAGAGTTGCTGTTCAAAATACGACTAATCAACCTCAGTTAACGGAAAAAGTAATTACCTATCTTAAGCGAAAAGGTTTTACTAATGTTTACCCCATTCCTGACTGGCCAGATACCCAACGTCAAACCCAGATTATTGTCCAAAATGGCAACCGACAACCGGGGATTGATTTGCGAGAGGTTTTAGGTTTAGGAGAAATTCAAGTTTCAGGCAATGGGGACTTAGAATCTGATCTCACTATTCGTATTGGTAAGGATTGGAAATAGGTGAGGTGATAAGATCCCCGACTTCTTTAATTGATTGTATTCGCAAAGGATAAATCTATCTGAGAAGTCGGAAATCTGGAAACAGGTGAGGTGATAAGATCCCCGACTTCTTTAATTGATTGTATTCGCAAAGGATAAGTCTATCTGAGAAGTCGGGGATCTGGAAACAGGTGAGGTGATAAGATCCCCGACTTCTTTAATTGATTGTATTCGCAAAGGATAAATCTGTCTGAGAAGTCGGGGATCTGGAAACAGGTGAGGTGATAAGATCCCCGACTTCTTTAATTGATTGTATTCGCAAAGGATAAATCTATCTGAGAAGTCGGGGATCTGGAAACAGATAGCCAACAATTAAACAAATTTATGAACAAAATTTTTTTAAACCTTTTCAGTTTGATATTAATTGTGATCGGAGTAGGATTTTTAGTAATTATCAATCCTCAATCAGTTTTAGCTCAAGCTAATGGTATTAATTACAATAATGCTAGTTTAGAAAATCAGGATTTTTCCTATAATAATTTAGTTGGTGGAACTTTTGTAGCGGCGGAAATGCGCGGTACAAATTTTCAAGGTGCGAATTTGACTAATGCAATTTTGACTAAAGGGGTGTTATTAAAAGCCAACTTAGAATCTGCTAATTTAAGCGATGCTTTAGTTGATCGTGTCACCCTAGATGGTGCGAATCTAAAAAACGCTATTTTCACCGCAGCAACTTTAACCCGTAGTCGCTTTTATGATGCGGATATCACCGGGGCTGATTTTACAGACGCAATTATTGATCGTTATCAAGTATCGCTACTATGTAAAAGGGCTGATGGTGTTAACCCGGTAACAGGTATTTCTACACGGGATAGTTTGGGTTGTAGATAGGATAGTTACAGCCATTTTCAGGTAAATAACCCCAACTTTAAACTTTTTTAAATCCTGGACATCTTGATTAAGATTATATAAAATAGCACATAAGTAGGTTAGCGTTAAAATTTGTCGTTGGGGCAAGGGAACGGGGAACGGGGAACGGGGAACACCGAAGAGAGTTTTGGGCGATTTTACTTTTCTTCACATACCTTTAAATTTTTCGGTTCACCTACTTAGTCTTATAAATTATCAGGAAAAAAATAGAAATATATGTCACGATTAACCCAAACCTTAATGTTGGCTTGTGTTACTGTTTTAACCAGTGTATTTACTAGCAATCAGTCTAGCTACGGCTATACTACAGGAACTAAATTCTCCTGTGAGAGAAGGGGTGGTGAATATTTTACCGTCGTCCGTACTGAAGATAGTAAAAAATATCCAGTGATGAAATTTGCATCTACGGATTTTCCGCGACCATACAATAAGATTAGAAATCGTTGTGAGGAAGTATCATCCAGATTTCAGCGTAGTTACGATAATGGGACATTGAAAAAAATTATTGTCGGTAGACTGAATAATCAACCTGTGGTTTGTGCTGTAAAAGATGTATTTGACACTTGCGATCGCAGCAACATATTATTTACTTTGATAGGCAAATCAAAAGGTCAAGATATTGCCAAGAGACTATTTAATATTGTGGAGAAAGATAGTCGCAAAGTTTTGACTGCTAATGGTTCAGACAATATCATGATTGATTTTGACAGATATTTGGAGAGTTTACCCAGCGAGTAAATACTTCATAAGCTGTTGTGCATTTAATTTGTATAATTCTAGGACTTACGCACGAGTTTGAGAGTTTTTTGCGTAAGTCCTAAATTTTTGTGGGCAAGATGCCCGCACTACAAGAAATAACAATATTAGGATTATTGGATCTAGCTGTGTAACAGCTTATTAGGCAACTTGATTAGACTGTACACCGTAGCCGGGGGGTAAATTATATGCAACTTTACAAAGAAATGGTATTATTTATCAGAATTAAGGTGATGTAAAAAGATCCCCGACTTCTGTGATCAATGTATCATTTAGACACAATAAGTCAAAGAAGTCGGGGATCTGGGTATGAAGGATTGCTATAACTGAATACCTACCTTTATTTATCCTATTTCTAGGATCACACTTTCATTGTTTTAGGTTACGTCACAAGAAGATTAGTTTAATATACTATTAGTCTTAATATGTTTCGCTTATGCACAAAAGATAGTTCTTCCTCATCAAAATCATGATAACAAGTTTTTTAGGAACTGTCAAGGGGGTGAAAAAAACTTTTCGCGCTCATTTCTTATGGTTATAAGTTTGAAAAATACCCACGAATAAACCCATCCTGTACATCCTGAAATCCTGGATATCCTGATTCAGACAAATAATAGATTAAAATAACACCAAATAAACCTATCCTGTACATCCTGTAATCCTGGACATCCTGATTCAGACAAACTATATGAATTACAAATATACTATCCCCACCTTATTTATTCTCACATCTATAGCTCTCACATCCCCAGCGAGAGGACAAATCTTGCCATGTCCTCAAGAAATTGATGACACAGCCCAAAACATCACTGTTTTGATTGAAAATAGAAATGGTGGTTCAGGAACTATCATCAAGCGTGATGGTAATACTTATACAGTTCTCACTTCCTTTCATAACGTTGCAGATAAAACTGTACAATATACCCTTGTCACTCCTGATGGCCAACGTTATCCAATAGATGTTAAAAATCTTAAACCTTTGGGAGGAAATATAGATTTAACTGTGGTGCAGTTTAATAGTAGTAAGAGTTATCAAGTGGCTAAAATAGGTGATTCTGATAACGCTAAACGTCGGGATAATGTTTATGCTGCTGGTTTTCCCGCTAAAACTGGTGTAATTAATGCTTATTTGTTTGAATGTCGAGATGGACAAATTAACGCTAATGCTACTCAAGTAACTATAGATGGTGGATATAATTTAATTTATAATAATAAAATTCTCAAGGGGATGAGTGGGGGACCGGTTTTAAATCAAAAGGGTGAGTTAATTGGCATTAATGGATTAATAGAGGAAAATAACCAAGGAAACACAGATAGATATGCTGCTGTTCCTATTAATACTTATATGCGAATTGCGGCGCGTCAGCCTATTAAACCCCAAGGAGGAGGTTTAAAGGCGGATGATTATTTTGCTTTGGCTAGTGATAGGTATGCTAAAGGGGATTATCAAGGGGCGATAGTAGCTTCTACAGAAGTTATTCGTCTTACTCCTAATAATGCAGATGCTTATATATATCGGGGAAATGCTAAATATGATTTAGGAGATAAGCAAGCTGCAATACAAGATTACAACCAAGCTATTAAGATTAATCCTAACTATGCCGGTGCCTACAACAACCGGGGAAATGCTAAATATGATTTAGGAGATAAGCAAGCTGCAATACAAGATTACAACCAAGCTATTAAGATTAATCCTAACTATGCCTATGCTTATCATGGAAGGGGAAATGCTAAATCTGATTTAGGAGATAAATCTCAGGCTATATCCGACTTTCAGCAAGCTGTGAAACTATATCAACAACAGGGAGGTAATGAAGAATGGTTAATAAAAGCCCAAGATAGAATTAGAGAATTACAACAATAATATTTTGTCAGAATCCTTAACGGGTGACAAGACGGTTGAAGAT
>NZ_PGEM01000034.1:0-12825 GCF_002934005.1 Cuspidothrix issatschenkoi CHARLIE-1
AACGAACCACAGAGGACACAGAGAAAGGAAAAGAACAAATTCGTGACGTACTCCACACACTCCCTTTCAGGTGAGTGTGGGCTTCTCAGCGACTCTTCTGTGAAGACATTGACTGAGCTTTAAGACCGTGCGCCCCACGGTTCTTTGGTTGAGCAAAACAATTAGTTTTTGTTTTTATTTCAATAGACCTGTCCGCAATATATACAAAAAAATGGTGGGCAATGCCCACCAGAGGAATTATTGCATTCAGGTTAAATAAATGAATACCCCAAAAATACGATACCAATGGCACAAAAAGCTAAAGCGGCAAAACGGATAATTTTAGGCAATATTTGGTTAATTTCATTGAGGGCAAAAGTTAAACCAATTTCTCTGGCGCTGAGGATAATTACTGTTTGGCTTAGAGCAACTCCAATGATATAGGTAATAGCAGTGAATGTTTCTGCTCCGATGATGTAGGTAGCACCTGCATAACCTTGAAAGATGCCAGCAATGGCGCTGAATATGGCTATGGCTAACCAGTTGATAGAAATTTGTGTCAGGAGCATTGCACCAATAACAATGGTACAAATGGCAATAACTATTGCTGGTGCTGGTAACATGACTGGGGACAAATTAATTAGTTGTCCACAGATAGCAGCAATGATAAAAGTGATATTTAACCAATGACTACGGGCAAATCTGGCAGAGTATAAACCCAGTGCCAAAATACCTGCAAATCGGTCTAAACTGATGACTGGATCTGCTATTCCCCAAATTAAACCTTCCCAGATATTGGTAACATAATGTTCAATGGGTGATCCGCCGGCGGAAGTTAACAAACTAATAACCAATAAAACAGCGATCGCCCCTAGAAGACGTTGCTGTTTAAATGTGGGCAAATTATCGGAATCAGAAGCTAATAACTGTGCATTTTTAAACATCTTTAGTTTATGCCAAATTCGGTTTGTGGGTGATTAATCTTACTGTTAATCATGACAAAAATTTATCCCTTTGGGATCTAATGCAGTAGTTCTTCTACTTGATGCTGATTCCATAAAGTTTTGTAAATTCCCGGCTGTTGTAGGAGTTCGGCGTGATGACCCATTTGGATAATTTTACCTTGCTCCATGACCAAAATTCGGTCTGATGTGGCGGCGGCGGAAAGTTGGTGGGTAATAAAAATTACAGTTTTTCTTTTTATACTTAGGGACAAATTGGCGAGGATTTGGGTAGCCGTTTGATTATCTACACTGGAAAGGGCATCATCTAACAGTAAGATGGGGGCATCAATTAACATTGCCCTAGCTAAAGCTGTCCGTTGTCGCTGTCCTCCAGAAAGGGTAATACCACGTTCACCGACGAGGGTTTCGTATTTTTGGGGGAAATTCTCAATTTCTGCGTCAATTTGCGCCATTTTGCTGGCGTAAACTACATCTTCTTCCGGTGTAATGGGGTCGCCATAACGGATATTATTTTTGACTGTGGTACTGAATAAAAAGCTATCTTGAGGGACGTAGGCGATCGCACTGCGTAAATCGCTTAGAGCTAGTTTAGTAATGTCCACACCGTCTAAAAATAACTGTCCTGGCTCAATATCTAATAATCTAGGAATGGCATTGGCTAAGGTAGATTTTCCTGACCCAATGGTACCAACAATGGCGACTACTTCTCCCGGAGCAATAGTAAAATTAACATCCTCTAAAGCTGGAGTCTTTGCACCGGGATAAGTGTAATTAAAATTAACTGCTGTTAATTCCCCTTTAAGTTGACTTGCTTCTAGATGAATAGTATCTGGTGTATCTTGAATTTTCGGAGTGACACTGAGAATAGTTTCTAAGCGATCAATACTAACTTCACCTCGTTGGTAAGCTGTAATGGTAAATCCTAACAAAGCGGTCGGGAATACCAAACGCTCTACATAAATCAACAACGCCAAAAAATCGCCAATTGCCAGAGTTCCAGTAGATATTTTGACTGTACCCAACCAGATGATAATTAAAGAACTGAGATTTGCTAATCCACCAATAAGAGGAAATAGGGTATTGCGACTTTTAGCTAGTTGTAGGTTAGCTGCTAATAGCTGCTCATTTTTCTGATTAAAAGCTTGGCGCTCATTTTCTTCTTGGGCATAAATTTTAATTAATGCCATACCACTGATATCTTCGCGTACCAGTTCACTAATTTCTGAAAGTTGCTCTTGGACTATGGTTTGTTCCTCCCGCAAGCGATCGCTAAACAAATGCACCATCAGAAACATAAATGGATAAACTGCTAATGATGCGAATGTTAGTTCCACACTCAAAGACAACATGACTGGTAATGTCAAAGTATAGGCAAATATAGTATTAGCCAAGCTCAAAACCGCAAAACCTAACAACCGCCGAATATTATCTACATCACTGGTAGCTCGACTAATTAAATCTCCCGGTGTGTTAATATTAAAATAAGCAGGTTCTAATCGCAGTAGATGTTCAAAAATCCGTTGTTTTAAATCAAATTCTACCTGTCTACCTACACCAAAGATCCAAATCCGAGAAGCCATTCGCATCATCCACATAGCAGAACTAAGTAGGGCGATAATGATTGCATAACGGATGATCTCATTAAAACTAAAACTTGTGGAAAGTGTATCTACCCCTGAACGAATTAACAATGGGATATAGACACCTAACCCATTGACAACGAATAAGGCAATAATGCCTAAGAAAGTTTCCCGCCAATGGGGGCGTAAATAATTACCGATTTTATTAAGTCTGTGAGAATTGGCCATGCCAGAAATTATGTAATTTTTTGGTAGTCCCTAATTACAGCATAATTAATGAATCAATTTTGGATTGACGTTAGCGAAGCGTACGCAGCGCGGCGAGTATTTTGGATTTTGGATTTACTCCACCCTAAATTGCGGGGCTTCTCTGATTTTAGATTGCCGATTTTGGAACTAATTCTGCCCTGAAGGGGCGGGGGTTGTACCGAAAATTTCCAATCCAAAATCTAAAATCCAAAATCTAAAATTTTTCAGTCGGGAGTTCAGTAAAAAGAATCAATAAGGAAATTTCCCACCCCTGCTCCTCCGCGCCCCTGCCTCTGTATCTGCCAATTACGTGCGACCACGTAAGAAAACATAAATCTGATTGAGATAACTTTCCCATACTTGGGTAGTAAGTTGCAGGGTTTCCGCACTGGGAACAAAGTCTTCTACCCGTAACCCTCTTGTCCCAATTTCTTGAGGATTTTGTAGTAGATAGGGAGGAATGTTCACATTCAGATTATTCAAAGCTATGGAGGGAGAATTTATCGCTCCCATTGGTGGGATGATATTTTGCTGAATATCTGAGGTTGTAGAACCAATATAGTTAGACCTATAAGCTAGTAAAAATGGGGGATTTGGCTGATTTAGGTTCATGCCCTCAACGGCAGCAATTGGTGATCTGACTAAGAAGTAAGCGATCGCTGGAGTGCTGGACAGAATTAAAATCGTTAACGCCCATCCTAATAGGAAGCCTCCCGGTTTGTCTATGCCACCTCCTTTGATTTTTTGCGCCGCCAGACACAACATTAAAACCGATGCTCCCAAGGGCTTGAGGGGGAAGGATATAAACCGCCATAAAGATGATACTGCTGGTTCATTAGGATTGAGAAAGGCTAAGCCTAAAACAACTATGGCCAGACCTAAAAGGAATCTACCTACAAAAGTTCCTGTGGGATAAAATCTTTGAAACAACGAGTAGGCTACGACACCTATTAGCAGCCATAGCAAAATGCGGCTTAATAACTGAAACATAAATTAACTCTCTAATTTTTTATCGCGGTAAGCCTAGAGGCCGCAGGAAGTGGATTAATTTTATCGTCAAGGTGACTTAAAAATACCTCAAACCTCACACCCAAACATTACCGTCGTAGTGATTTTAGTGCAATTTTTTGACACTTAGTGTATTAGTTGCGATTTTCTCAAAGGGTAATTTTTATATGATCTACATATAAACAAAATTGTATGCTATTAAATATACCTATAATTATTAAAACTAAAACATAACCTATAGTATGGATGTTCAGGCGGAACATCTCTACAAAAATCAGTTTCATAAAACATAAATCTGATTCCATTAAAACAGGACTTACACAAAAAGAACCGAAAGTAGGGGTAATTCATGAATTACCCCTACGCAAGAATAAGGTGTTCAGCCACATCTTACGTAAGTCCTATAAAAATCTCTCTCTAGTGGCGTACAAGCATAATCAACCCTTTGATGGACGGTCTTAATCATAAAAATATCTAATCTAAACATATTAGAACAAAAACATTAATAACTAATAACTCAATTTTACCAGGTTCTAATGTTGCAAATAATTAATCAGGTTTATAAGTATATCATTCGTTTTTGCTATCAATTAATGATCAAACTTATAAATCTATCCTCTGCCATATCTGTAAAAATTGGAGATTAAACTAGTATGTCTCTTTTAAAAATTAAGGACTTTGATCCCAACTATCGTGAAAGTTTTGAAGGTAAAGACATCAAAGGGATGGGTGTCTATACCACCGTAGATGAAAAGATTGGCACAGTCAGCGATATTTTAGTGGATGAACAAGGACATTTCCGGTATTTTGTTGTTGATTTAGGCCTATGGATTTTCGGAAAAAAAGTTTTGTTACCCGTGGGTCGTTCCCGGATTGATCATACCTCTGAACGGATTTATACAGTAGGAATGACCAAACAACAAGCAGAAAATTTACCTGAATTTAACGAACATAAAGAAATTGATTACAACTATGAAGAACAAGTCAGGGGAGTGTATCGTTCTGAAGCATTCTTAGAAAGTTCTGGTACTGTAGATACTGCTACCTCTAGGTCTGCTGGTGCTACTATGGTAGCCCCTACAGCACCAACGATAAAGCCTAGTAATGGTTATGACTATCAACAAGAACCTGCTCTCTATGCACTTAATGATCAAGATCATCAAACATTCAAACTATATCAAGAACGATTAATTGCCAATAAAATCCGGGCTAAAACTGGAGAAGTTGTTGTTGGTAAACATACGGAAACAGAAACGGCGCGAGTTTCAGTTCCCATAGATAAAGAAAGAGTTGTGATTGAACGAGTAACTCCTACAAATGCGGGAGAAACAGTTGCTTTAGATGCTGATATTTTTGGTACAAAAGAAGTGGCTCATATAGACCTTTATGAAGAAACGGCGGACATTCATAAAGAAGCTTATTTACGGGAAGAAGTTCGAGTTAATAAAGTTGTAGATCACGAAACCATAGAAGCGGAAGAAATTCTCCGTCGGGAAGAATTGGATGTTAACACCCAAGAACATCCCAATGTGGAAAGAAGATAAGACCCAATAAATTTTCCCATTCGCGTTAGTAAATTTTCCATCGGGAGCAAAGATTATGAGTATGAAGAATAGAGCTAAGGCAACTGCCAAAAACGTTGAAGGTAAGGTTCAAGAAGCAATAGGTGATTTAACTGGAGATCCAAAAACTCAAGCGGAAGGTAAGGAAAAACAAGCAGAAGCGAAAATTCGCCACGCAGTTGAAGATGTGAAAGATCAAGCAAGAGAAGTTATGGAGTAGATTCAACGAGCAGGGTAGATGCTTAAATTTGCTAGAGACATTCCACCGGAATGTCTCTACAACTGTTCCCTTTTGAGAGGATAAAAAATGACTGTAATTTACAATAAACGAGCCGTAGGAGTGTTTGCTACTCATCAACAGGTAGAAAATGCTCTGAGTCAATTACGAGATAACGGATTTGATATGAATCATGTATCTGTTATTGCTAAACATACTGAGGACTTAAACCAGCGTTACCGAATTGGGGAAACACGAGTTGAACAACCCTCTGAAACAACCCATGAAGTAGTTGACGATACCAGACATCATAGTAGTTATGTTGATGAAGGTGCAAAAACTGGAATAGGTGCGGGAAGTGCGGTTGGAGGGTTGACAGGGTTATTAATTGGCCTGGGAACTATCGCAATTCCTGGCATTGGTCCAATTATGTTGGCTGGGGCAGTAGCTACAGCGATCGCTACAACTCTAGCAGGTGGGGCTATTGGTGCAGCAGTTGGCGGTTTAGTTGGTGCATTAATAGGTTTAGGAATACCAGAAGAACGGGCGCAAGTCTATCACGATTATGTAGTTGATGGAGATTATTTGGTGATTGTAGATGGTACAGAAACCGAAGTTATACGGGCAGAAACGATTCTCAAGGGTCAAGGAATGCGTGAATGGGAAGTTTACAATAGCCCAACTATTACACGGTATGCCGAGCCTGTACCGTCTCCGTTATAAAAAGGATTTAAACCATGAAAAAAATTATGCTCTTAGTCCTCAGTAGTGTTTTACTTCTGGGAACGGTTGCTTGTGATAATGCTAAAACTAGCAGCAATGCACCTGAGTCTACTGAGCAAACCGGTGAAGTTCCCACAGATCAAACAGTTCAAGCCAATAAAAGAGATGCAACTAGTCAAGTTCGTCGAGATCAACTCAATGCAGATATCCGCGCCCGTGAAGAACGCAACAATGTAACAGGAGGCGGTGCGGATCGCGCTAATAGTGATCTTGCCAGTGAAGTCCGTTCCAAGCTAGAAGCTAATATTCCCAGTGGTCAATTAACGGTTGCGGCTAAAGATGGAGCAATTGCAGTTTCGGGAACTGTACAAACTCAAGAACAATTAAATAAAATTGATCCTCTAGCTAGAGAAATTAAGGGGGTTGAAAGTGTGAAAGTTGCAGTCAAAATTGCTCCAGCAGTACCAAATCAGCAACAATGAAAATTGATTAATTTATTAATAAATCACCTATACATGAGGAAATTTCCATGATTAAATTACCACAATTCTGTAAATTCTTGCTCACCATTAGTTTAGTTTTTTTACTAGGAAATACCACAAATTTTGACGTTGATTATAATTTAGCTCAAACTCAAATCGCATCCATGAATAGAGTTGAGGCAATAACTAAAGATATTGAAGGTAAAGCTCAAGAAGCAATAGGCAATATCACAGGAAATAAAAAAGATCAATTCATGGGAAAAGCCAAACAAGCTGAAAGCAAAGTGCGTCATGGAATTGAAGATATAAAAGTGAAAACTGAAAAAGCAATGGATGACAGTATTGTCAATCCTAATTATCTTCCAGGGGGCAAAACTGAGGACATAAAAATCCAATCTCGTAACCCAGCAAATCAAATGAAAGATGATATTCGTAAGGCTTTTTAGGGCGAAACATTCGGACAATTAATTATCGGTTTTTACCCAAGACTATCATCCGAGTGCTTTGCCCTTGCTGTAGTCTGAAGACATGAAAACTGCTGATACAAGGTTGGGTTGACGCAAGGAAACCCAACTTTTTTATCATTTGGTTAAGTTACGTTATTTGTTTGGCGCGACAATGGCGATCGCATATATCAATAGGGTTTCAGGGTTTTGGCAATAGTATTGTAACTATTACCGACTAACAGCAACAAAACAACATCGCTGGTGCCAGAATTATCCCTTGAAGAAGTTCAAGCTTTACAAAGTTTGCCATAATTAACATTATCTTTTAGATCCCCGACTTCTTAAAGAAGTCGGGGATCTATATCCTCTCGCGTCAGTCAAATAACTACATTGTAGATCACCTTCAGCTATTGGTTGACCATCCTCTTTCGGGTATTCAATAGGAGTAACAGTGATGTATTCTATAGATACTGTCATGGCTATTCCCTGAAAGCAATTCGGGTTAAACTTAATATAAACTATATAATTGTCAATTGACTATTTTAGATAATCATTAAATTTAGCCTAAAAATTTAGGCTAAATTAAATTCATAAAAGAACCATTAAGGAAAAACTATGTCAATGGAAAAACCTAGCATTTTGGTGACAGGGGGAGCAGGATATATTGGTTCTCATACGGTGTTAGCACTCAAGCAAGCAGGTTATAACGTAGTCATCCTTGATAACTTGGTGTATGGACATCGGGATTTGGTAGAACAGGTTTTACAGTTAGAATTAATAGAAGGAGATACAAGCGATCGCATATTATTAGATCATCTTTTTCAAACCCGTAATTTTGCCGCCGTCATGCACTTTTCTGCATACGCTTATGTAGGTGAATCTGTAACTGATCCAGCTAAATATTACCGAAATAATGTTTTAGGAACATTGACATTATTAGAGTCAATGTTAGCGGCTTCGATTAAGAAATTTGTCTTTTCTTCTACCTGTGCCACCTATGGAGTACCAAAGTTTATTCCTATTACAGAAGATCATCCCCAAAATCCCATTAATCCCTATGGTGCAACTAAATTAATGGTAGAAAAGATATTAACTGATTTTGATGTGGCATACAATTTTAAATCAGTCTGTTTTCGCTATTTTAATGCTGCCGGTGCAAACCCCCAAGGATTATTAGGAGAAGATCATAATCCTGAAACCCATTTAATACCTTTAGTATTACAAACAGCATTAGGACAACGAGAATCTATTGCTATTTTTGGTACAGATTATCCCACACCTGATGGTACTTGTATTCGGGATTATATTCATGTAAATGACTTAGCAGATGCTCATATTTTAGGATTGGAATATTTACTAAATGGAGGTGAAAGCGAAGTTTTTAATCTAGGCAATGGTAACGGATTTTCTGTGAAAGAAGTGATTGCAACGGCGGAAGATGTTACAGGTATGGTAATATCAGTGAAGGAATGCGATCGCCGTCCTGGAGATCCACCAGCATTAATTGGTACAAGTGAAAAAGCTCGAAAAATCTTGAATTGGCAACCCAAATATTCAGGTATTAAAGATATCGTTTCTCACGCTTGGCAATGGCATCAAAAAAGGCATAAATAACGGCTGATTTCGGGAAAATGGGAGTAATTTTCTCTTTTCCCTTTTCATATCAGGTATTATAGAAATGGTTCTTCAGTACCTAATATGCAAAATCTAGTCCAAAAAATTTCGGAAAGCTTGCTATACATAAGAAATAAGCCATAATTTTGAACATTATTACAAAATATTGCCTCTTTTCCCTGTTCCCTGTTCCCTGTTCCCTGTTCCCTCTTTCAGAGTGGTTATTTAGCATAACAAGTACAGTAGAACCATAGAAATAAACAGCAAATAAATATTATGAGCCAAACATCAGTAAAAAACTTATACGAAGAAGATTTTTATCTCTGGGTCGAGGATACGGTTAGTAAGTTAAAATCACGAGATAATGAAAATATAGATTGGGAAAATTTAATTGAAGAGGTAGAGTCTTTGGGCAAAAGCCAGCGTAAAGCAGTAAGAAGTTTTCTAGTAAGTTTATTAGAACATTTATTAAAGCGGTGTTATGTACCAATGTCAGACTGTTATCGAGGCTGGGAAATTGAAATACGGAATTTTCGCCAAAGATTACAAATTGAATTAGAAGATTCACCCAGCTTGAAAACTTTTTTTACAGAAATTTTCTCGAAAAGCTATGAAATGGCATTAGACAATGTTAAAGATAGTTATCCTGATGTCTATTTTTCCGATGTTTGTCCATTTCCTAATGATGTAGATGCTATATTAACCAAAAAGTTTTGGGAAGAATTTTAGAGAATAAATTTAAGATTTCTTCATCATTTGCATCCAAAAAACTACCATACCCCCAGACAATAACAAAATTCCTAACCAAATTAAAGGCTGTACAAGTCCAATTGTTGTACCTTGGTGACTCTCATTAATATTTTGCCCAGCTTGAAGATTATCCACAGTCTTTCCTGTAGCCACAGTCACAGGAAACTTTAACTCAAAAGGTTGAAAACTTCCCTGATTTATAGGTTTACCACTTAATTGCAACTGATAAGCACCCGGTTTAGGAAAAGTAATTTTTGCCCCTGGTATACCTTCATATCTTTCAGCTTGAATAGGTTGTAATGGGGGTTCAATTAATGCCGGTTCTCCCTCCCCATGAGGTTCAGCGTAAATAGCTAACCGACAATTACAATCCTTTAAAGGAATTACCTTACCACCTTTCTGCACCAGGGCAAACCAAGCTTGAGTAGCTTCCCCGGCACGGGGATTATCATTAGGTTCTAAATGAACAGTACCACCCACATCTGCTGAAATTTTCACCGTATGGGCTAAAGCTTGACTATTTGTAGTAACTATCGCACTAGATAAAATTATTAATAATAGATACTTGATTGTGCTTTGGTATAGAGGAGAAACGGTTAATTTACCGTGATTTATTGGGGGGAACATAAAATTTTTCTAGCCGTAAATATAACCAAAAATATCGAGAACGTATCAACAAAACACCAGAGGTAATTATGGCCAATAAAATGGCTGCTAACTGGTTGTTCCAACTTAATTTTAAAGCACCCAGGTAATGAGAACCAATCAAAACTGCATGAATAGCACTCAATAACAAAGCCGGTACACTTAAAAGATGAATTTGTCGCCAACGTTTACCTAATAACTTTTGCAGAAAATCAAAACTTGTACAAGCCGCAGGAATCATTAATACCAGTGCTACAGCCCCCGCGCACATTCCCCATTGAAATTCTAACGGTAAAAACCAAACGGCGTTTAAATTCCAGCCCAGGGAATGTTCCATATTATGGATAGTATGTACTACCGATAGCACAAAAGCCCCCACTCCCAACCCCCGACGATAACGCAGGGGTGTAGACCAAAAACTATTTACAGGACGGGCAATTAATGACAGAATTAAACAAATTAGGGCAGCGTGTCCGCTATAGTCTGTCATAGTGTCCCCCGTTCGCAACAGGGTAATAGTGCCAATAATGAGAGTAACCCACCCACCCAGGCGAAATAATTGACTGCGTTTATCTTGACTAATTAACGCTGTAGAAACACCTACACCTAACATAGTGGGTAACGTGCCAATCCCAAAGGCTAACATTGTCGCTATCCCTTGCCATAAATCACCTGTAGCTGCCGCTTTAATTTGTGCCGCGTATAAAAACCCACAGGGCATTAATCCCCAAGTCATGCCCAAAAGTGCCGGTGTCCACCATTGAGTTTGTGTAGATAACTTCATCATGCCAGCACTTAAACGGTTATGTAAATCACCTTTTAATATCGGATGTAAGAGGGGAATATTGGGTAAAAAGTCTGGTTTTACCTGTCCTAAACCAAACCAGATCAACATTATACCCGTAATTACAGCGATCCACCGTCGTAAATCACTACCAACCCCCGCCAGTTGCCCACCTTGTACTAATACTGAACCAATTGTGCCAATACCCGCACCAACTAAAGCGTAACTTAACATTCGCCCCAAATTCAGTAAGGCGTGAAATTTTAATTGCTGTTGCCAACTAGGATTTTCCTGGTGGTTAGAAAGGGAAAAAGCCACTGTCAAAGGCCCACACATCCCAAAGCAATGGCCAAAACTGCCTAAAAACCCTAGCAGGGTGATAAGTGATAAATCTAACATAAGTAACCGGACAAAATTAAATTCATTTGTGATGATAGGAAACAGGGAACGGGAAACAGGAGAATAATATGTGTAATTAATTCTGTCTGAATACTTATTAATTATGAAAATTGGGAACATATATCTTTTTCATCTCTTACCACGATGATCATGTCAAAAGACAAGCTGTCAAACTTGGTGTAGTTTTAAATATTTGTTTTCTATATGTAGGATTAGATCATGATCAAAAAATGGCTCTGGGTATTGCTGGGGATAATGATTTTTATGGGTATTGGCGGTTTTTTTCAGCAACCAGCAATTGTACCGATAGTTAACAATACTCCTGTAGTGCCATCTAGTTCACCAATAAAACCTCAGACAGCAAATCATACTTTATTGGCCGACGGTGATCAACTTTTTGCCCATCTGCAACGGTTGAATTTTCGCCGTTATTCCCAAGAGGAAAGATCCCGTACCCGTACATATATCACAAATGAGTTAAGAAAATTTGGCTGGCAACCTCAGCTAGAGGAATTTCCTGAAGGTGTAAATATTTTTACCCAAAAACTAGGAACAGATAAAAAGGCTGGGGCAATTCTCGTTGCTGCCCATTATGACACCGTTCCCACTTCTCCTGGTGCTGATGATAATGCCACCGGTGTCGCTGTAGTTTTAGAAATTGCCAGACTTTTTAAGTCTTTTCCTACAGCAAAAACATTACAATTAGCTTTTTTTGACCAAGAAGAAATAGGACTTTTAGGCAGTAAGGCTTTTGTTAGCCAACCAGCCCATTTAAAAAATCTCTACGGTGCAATTATTATGGATATGCTAGGTTATGCTTGTTACACTTCTGGCTGTCAAAAATATCCTGCTGGTTTACCCGTAACCCCACCTAGTGAGAAAGGAGATTTTTTAGTAGTAGTGGGTGATATAGAAAATTCAGATTTATTAACAGCTTTTGTTAACTCTAGTGAGAATTTACCTAAAATCCTCAAATTACCTGTTCCCCTCAAAGGTTTATTAACACCAGATACCCTCCGCAGTGATCATGCACCATTTTGGTATCAAGGCGTGGGGGCTGTGCTAGTAACCGATACAGGTAATTTACGCAATCCTCATTATCATCAACCTACTGATGTTCCCCAAAATATCCACAGGAAATTTTTCACAGGTGCAGCACAAATTATTATTAATGCTACTAGTGATTTGTTGAAATAAAAACTCTTTTGTAGTGCTTACCTGTTACCTATCTGGATTCCCACAGGAAATAAACCTTGGTTACGTAAAACAGCGAACAATATCAGTCGCAATTGGTTATCTATTCGTCCTTTAGTTTTAGCTAATGGTGACAAAAAAGAAGCACATAAATTTGATATCTTAATATCTAGGGTTTGCTGAAAAAGTTGTCTGTGAGGAGAGGGAACAGGGAACAGTTTCAACTAT
>NZ_PGEM01000034.1:12832-22295 GCF_002934005.1 Cuspidothrix issatschenkoi CHARLIE-1
TTCTTAAAATCCGCGAAACCCCTATTAATAAACGGTTATAGCTTTATTCAGCAAGCCCTATCTACTCTTGCTCACGCTTCATCATTGAATGATTATATACAAGCTACTACTCTATTGCAAAAAGAACAAGATTCTCTAGAAAAAGTATTTCAATAACTCAGATGGAGATTTATTTTTCAGAATTATAAAAAATTCCCCCCAGCATTAAAAAATAACTGGAGGTCATAATCAAAGACATTGGAATGTGGACTAGTTCAAATATGAATCTAACTTTATTTTCAGATAATTGTGTCTGTCTGGGGGAAGTTTAAATTTTATTGTTTTCTATCCAATTGCATAGAAAACAATAACCCGCAACAGGTATGATTCTGTAACGATTTGGCAGTTGTAGCGTCAGCATCCAACCATAGCACAACAGAAAACTAAAGTCGAGAAAGTTCTTTTCAAAAGTTCATGTTTTCCCTGGTTTCTTGATTAACTTAGTTTGTTTTTCTCTGTTGTTTAGTATCTTACACATTTAGATCATATGCGTATAAGTCTACAAAAAA
The DNA here is from genome assembly GCF_002934005.1 of Cuspidothrix issatschenkoi CHARLIE-1. Taxonomy (GTDB): domain Bacteria; phylum Cyanobacteriota; class Cyanobacteriia; order Cyanobacteriales; family Nostocaceae; genus Cuspidothrix; species Cuspidothrix issatschenkoi. The sequence continues at coordinate 13,381 of NZ_PGEM01000034.1, forward strand.
ATACCCCCGGTGATGAACCGAGGGATTCTGCAAGTCGGAATTATCGCACAAAGACATTCACGTACCTACAATAGCAATGCAACAACTCCAAAAAATGCCAAAATGCCAAAATCTAAAATCTCAGGACTTACGGAAGTGTCACGCAAAAAAATCTTTTGTAGGGTTTGGTTCGACAAGCTCACCAAACACATCAGACAGCATAAATCATGTAAATAAGCATATTCTTGACATCTGAAGCACCCTAACGATGTTACATATTTTGATTTGTTCAGTGTCTTAGTAACGGAGAGAGAGGGATTCGAACCCTCGTATACATTTCTGCATAACAGACTTTCCAGGTCTGCGCCTTCAACCACTCGGCCATCTCTCCAGGCTCTCGCTTTGCTATCTTATAACAGACTAGAAAAAAAAGCAAGCTTTTGGGGAAAGAAGATTTTTCATGAGTCTGTGATCTGAAAGTGCGGGGTTTTTAGCTTTATTCCTATAATTAAGTGTGAAACCGAAAATCGAAAAATCAAGATGGTTCAAACCCACACAATTAAAGTTTACGATCGCCAAACAGGTAAATCACATACTATCACTGTTCCTGAAGACCGTTATATCCTCCACACTGCTGAACATAACGGGGCAGAACTCCCCTTTTCTTGCCGCAATGGTGCTTGTACAACCTGCGCTGTCAGGGTTTTATCAGGAGAAATCCACCAACCGGAAGCCATTGGCCTATCTCCAGATTTACGCCGCAAGGGTTACGCTTTATTATGTGTAAGTTACGCCCGTTCTGATTTGGCAGTGGAAACACAAGACGAAGATGAAGTTTATGAACTTCAGTTTGGGCGCTTTTTTGGTAAGGGCAAAGTTAAACGGGGTTTACCCTTAGATGAGGACTAAGAATTTTCCTGTGTTCAAGTTAATGAATTTGATAGCGAGGAAGGCTGCTGTAGTATTCCGTCCTCGCCTTTTTATGCCAAAAATAATTATCTTAGCCAGTTTGTTACTTTTGGTGAGTTGTCAAAATCAAAATAACGCTGCTACTATTCCCGCTAGTGTAACAGTAGCCAGAGTTGTCAGTGGACAAAGTTTGGAAGTATTGGGAATAGAAGCACAAGCAAATTTAACTTCCCCAGTCCGGTTAATTGGGTTAGATGCGCCAGATATCCGTCAAACCCCCTGGGGAGAGGATGCCAAACAATTACTAGAAAGTTTAATTGGTGGTTCAAATCAAGCTGTTAATCTGGAATTTGACTTAGAAACCAAGGATAAATTTAACCGCACCTTGGCCTACGTATGGAAAGATAAACAGTTGTTAAACGAAGAAATAGTCAAACAAGGATATGCTTTATTTGTAGGGCGATCGCCTAATCGCAAATACAACCAACGCCTAGAACACGCCCAACAATGGGCGAGAATTATGGGCAAGGGTATCTGGAACACTGATAAACCCATGCGAATGACTCCTGGAGAATTTCGCCGGCTATCTCGTTAAATGTAAAGGTGACAACCCACAACCGACAAATATGCAAATTTTTCTAGATATTGCTACAGAAGCAGCTTTAGCCGCAGGTGTAGTTTTACAAGATTATTTAGGTAAATTAGAAGACGCAATCAGCGAAAAAGGCCGTCCTGGTGATTTAGTTACTGCCGCAGATAAAGCTTCTGAACAAGTAATTTTAGAAGTATTGCGCCGCCATTTTCCCCAACATTCTATCCTCGCTGAAGAGTCGGGAAAATTAGGAAATCAAGATAATGATTTTCTCTGGGCTATTGACCCCCTCGATGGTACAACTAATTACGCCCATCAATATCCTTGCTTTGCTATTTCCATTGGCTTACTAATTCAAGGTGTGCCCAAAGTAGGGGTAATTTATGATCCTTTCCATAATGAATTATTTCGGGCTGCGGCTGGCTTAGGTGCAACCCGTAACCGTCGCCCCATTCAAGTTTCCCAAACATCAGAATTAGGTAGAAGCCTGTTAGTAAGTGGTTTTGCTTATGACCGCCGGGAAACTACTGATAACAATTATGCAGAGTTTTGTCATCTCACCCATCTTACCCAAGGTGTCAGACGTGGCGGTGCAGCAGCTTTAGATTTAGCTTATGTCGCTTGTGGCCGAGTTGATGGCTATTGGGAACGAGGAATTGCCCCTTGGGACGTTGCGGCTGGAATCATATTGGTACAGGAAGCAGGGGGAAAAGTCACCGCCTATGATGGGACTCCGATTAAAATTGAGTCGGGGAGAATTCTTGCTACTAACGGTCATCTTCACGATAGTCTCAGTCAAGAATTAATAAAAGTTCCGCGTTTATCTAGTTGGACATAATTTTTTGATGATGATTGTAGGTTAAAAAATTGCGTTTTTCATGAGTCGGTTTTAACCGACTTTCGCTTCATTTCCAAAAACTGAGGGAGGCTCAGAATTTGTGATAAAAATTCCTAGCACATTAAATTTTTAATAAGTAACTTTTTTAGAAGAAAGAAAAATCCCTGTTCCCTGTTGCAAATATGATAGTGGGCAATGCCCACTTTATTTCTTTAAGCTAATTTAGCCAGATAAGGACTAACATCAACAGCTAATTTTTGTCCCAATTTTAGTAATTGACGGCATTGAATAGTTTCGGCTTCACTGTCAATATTAGTTATCCCTGGCAATATTTGACTGTGCAAACAAGTCCAATATAATTCTTGGACATTGTTTAAACTAATGCCAAGATGCAATTTATTACCAACATCAATCAACCGTTCTAAACGTTGGATATCTGCATCTATTTTACTATTGGCATCATACAATAATTGCCACAACAATCGGACTATTAATTGTTCTAAAATTTGGTTGCCTTCAGGGATGTTTAATTGACAACGTAGATGTTCGGCTTCAGTAGCGATCGCTTCCAATTCTCCCATCAACTTCCAGCTTAATTGGGCTTCGCTCATCTCCTGTTCTGGTGATGGTTGCACTTGCTGTAGTCCTCGTAATGTGGTCATACAACGATGCCCCAAGGCAATTTCTGCTGCTGCTTGTAGTTCTCGCGGTACTTCCAAACCATCCCGATGAAAGGCCATGATCACACCGTAATTATCTCTATAGAGTTGAGTATATAGTTGATCTAATCGTGACAGTGTTTCTTGACTCAATAACCGCATAATTCGATGACGTTCTTCCGCAAATAAAGTCTGCAAACTAAAGGCTTCACCCCCAAACAATTCAGTCATCTTAGTGATGACATGAGCTATACTTGCCTGTTGTAAAGCTGTAAACAGCTTTTCTTTAGTTTGGGTATAGTTACGTCGTCCCGTAAACGGTTGAATACAACAATGAAAATCCCAGCCGCCCAAGTGCAAGACGGCAAATACTAAATTCTCACTTTCCCAGGTAATATCTGACACTAGCTGCAAATGCCCCACAGCCATAGTTAATGCGCCCATGCGCCGCTTTTGGTAATCTAATTCATTCGCAGCATAACAATAGACACTCTGGTGATGACCATTAGATCGTTTATCTGTTTCTTTTCCAGGAACAGTATTGTTGTGATGATTGAATAAGGAAGTAATGGCATAATGGGCAGCTACTTGTTTAAAGCCAATTTGGGCAGTTAAGACCAATTGACGATATATTTCTGCTCCATGTTTAAATTCTTCCACATTACTAGGGGCTAAACCTAGACGTTTAATAAAGCCCTTTTCTAGTTGGATACCTGCCACATCGCCAGCTAATTCTAAAGCCCTGGAGGCATAACGCAAAATTTGTGTGCCTTCTGGGCGAGAAATTTCTTCAAAAAACCAGCCGCAACTGGTAAACATGAGTAAAGAGTGACGCTGCATTTCTAGCAAGCGCAAAGCTTCTACCTGTTCTGCTGCCTGGAGTTTATGAGCTTGATGGTGGGAGAGAAAGCGGCTAACATTGGCGGGGGAGCGATCGCCCATAACATGAATATACTCATCCCGTGCTTGCCAAGGATCACGAAACAAAGAACTACCATAATCTTCATAAACCTCAATTAACTGATCCCGCAGCCAATTTAAAGCATTGCGTAATGGCCGTCGCCATTTTTGATGCCACACACCCCCTTCACCACCACAACCACAATCATCTTGCCATCTATCCACACCATGAGCGCAACTCCAGGCCGTCACAGACTTTAATTTCACTTCCCAAGAGGGAGGATTTAAACTCAAATAGTGGGCATAGTTGGTAACAGTCCAACCATGACGGGGAAACTCACCAATAAAGGCATAGGCTAAAGTTTTTTCTGTTCCTTTTTTGTGATGTCCAAAGGTTTCCCCGTCTGTAGCTACAGAAATTAATTGGGACTGACGATGATCCCCACGAATAGCTGCCCCAATGCGTCCCGCAAAATGATGGGAATTGTAAACAACATCACTAAAACCCATATCCCGGGAAATTGGCCCATCGTAGAAAAAGATATCAATGTAGGGAATGGCTTTTTTTGCTGACTTGTGGGCATCCAAGTAGCAGCGATAAGGACGAGTGGGATCAATTTGATTACCTCCCACTTCATGCCATTGACTATGGGGATCATTCTCTGTGGGGATAGGACGACAACGCTGGGCTTGGGAAGGGGCTAAAATGATAAATTTAATGCCTTCGGCTACCAGTGCTTCTAAGGTGGCATAATCTACGGCCGTTTCTGCTAACCACATTCCTTCGGGATCACGGCCAAACCGAGAACGGAAATCTTCCTTACCCCAGCGAATTTGTGTATGTTTATCCCGCTCATTGGCTAAAGGTAGGATAATGTGATTATAGACTTGGGCGATCGCATTTCCGTGACCATTTAAGCGATCGCAGCTTTTAGCATCAGCCTCCAAAATCCGCTGATAAACCTCCACATCGTGGCGTTCCAACCAGGATATCAGGGTAGGTCCAATATTAAAACTCATGTATTCATAATTATTTACAATCTTCACAACTTCGCCTCTGTCATTTAAGACTCTTGCAAAGGCATTAGGACGATAACACTCCCAATGAATGCGTTCATTCCAGTCATGGAAAGGCGCGGCACTGGGTTGACGTTCAATAGCATCAAGATAAGGATTTTCTCTAGGAGGTTGATAAAAATGACCATGAACGGTAACATAAACACCCTGAGCAGTTTTCAGGGGATCATCTTCAGGACTATATTTCACCTCTTCATCTAATGCTAATATTGATTCATAATTACTTGGTATTTCCGTAGTCGAAGTCATATTTTCTTATCCAAATAAATGTGCAATTTTGCAGAAAATTCTTGCTATATCTACCGTTCTACAATTGTTCTCTCACAAAATCCGTGATCAATCATATCTATGAAACAAAACTAAATTTTGTTCCTATCATTACTAATTATCAATTACTATCTCTGGTAGAGATAATAGGTGTTAAAATTCACATGAATTTTTAGACATCGTGTAGATATCCCCTAAACTTTAAGTAAAAATGTCAACCAAGAACATTATTTTCACAGTTCTGCTACTGTTTGTACCCATCTCCTTGGCAGCCCACTTTTTAGAATGGGGAGACTTAGTAGTTTTTATCACCGCAGCATTAGCTATCCTCCCCCTAGCCGCTTGGATGGGTACAGCCACCGAAGAAATCGCTGTCGTCGTTGGCCCCATCTTAGGTGGATTTTTAAACGCCACCTTTGGTAATGCGACAGAACTAATTATTGCTTTAGTTGCCTTGAATGCAGGGTTAATTGATGTCGTCAAAGCTAGTATTACCGGCTCAATTATCGGTAACTTACTCCTAGTTATGGGTCTATCGATGCTCTTAGGAGGTATTCGTTACAAAGAACAAACATTTGAATCTGTTGTAGCACGGGTCAATGCTTCCTCCATGAACTTAGCAGTAATTGCCATTTTGTTACCAACGGCAATGAACTATACCTCCATCGGTATTAGTGAAACCACAGTACAGAATCTCTCCTTAGCTGTAGCTATAGTCTTAATTCTCGTTTACGGCTTAACACTACTGTTTTCTATGAAAACTCACGCCTATTTATATGAAGTTGGCGTAGTAGATACAGAAGAAGAAGAAGAAGTTAGCCATGAAAAACCAAACATTTGGTTATGGAGTGGAGTCCTTTTAGCTTGCACCCTATTAGTTGCCCTAGAGTCAGAATTGCTAGTTGATGCCTTAGAAGTTGCTACATCTAAACTAGGTTTAAGCGCCCTATTTACTGGGGTGATTTTAGTCCCTATTATCGGTAACGCTGCCGAACACGCCACAGCAGTCACCGTAGCCATGAAGAATAAAATGGATTTGGCTTTATCTGTTGCCGTTGGTTCAAGTATGCAAATTGCCCTCTTTGTTGCCCCAGTTTTAGTCATTGCTGGTTGGGTAGTTGGCCAACCCATGGATTTAGATTTTAACCCCTTTGAATTAGTCGCCGTTGCAGTATCAGTTTTAATTGCTAATAGCATTAGTTCTGACGGTAAATCTAATTGGTTAGAAGGAACATTACTTCTAGCAGCCTATACTGTCCTAGGTTTTGCTTTCTACTTCCATCCGGTTGCTAATAGTATCGGTTAAACACTCTCACCTAAATCTAAAATTTATGATTCCCGATTTCATCAATTGGGAATTTTTTATACTCAATCAAAGCCTAAATATTTTTTTTATAATTTAAACTCTCTACAGATAGATGAATAAAATTAATAATTACTCTACCCTCAAATCAGATCATTTTTTTGATATCAATCTTGAGATTTATTAATAAATACAGCTATAAAATACAATGACTGCAATCGGATCGCTAATCGTGGGTGTATTAAATCCAGAACAAATAAATATACCGACCTTTATACCTACTCAACTTTCTACTTCAGACAACGATGTAAATTTTCAAAAGCATCAATTAGTCGCTTATAATCAAATTACACCTCCTGAATTTAGTCAGATAAATGAAACTTACCCAACTCATTATTCCGTTGTTTCATTTCGACGACACAAAATTCTAGAACAAGTAGGAAAAAGACACAATTCTAGAAATTATTTTGAATTAGCTGATAGCAGTTATATTCCTAGAACACCGAATAAAAAAGATATTCAAGTATCAAAAAGATATTCCACAACCATAAGAAAAACCATGCCCATCATAGGTTTTGGTAGTTCAGGTACATCTGTGAGAGTATTACAAAAACTTTTGATTTCTAATGGTTATGGAGTACCTGTGGATGGCGTTTTTGGGCCAGTTACCGAAGTTGCTGTTAAAGCCTTTCAGAACCGTCGTCGTTTATCAGCAGATGGGCTAGTTGGTCAAAAAACCTGGTCGGAACTAACAATGTAATTGGTTAGTTGTCAGTTGTTAACTAGATCGGAAAAATCACAAAAATCATAGTTTAAATCATAGTTAAAGTTCCGTCCTATCAGTTAAAATTTCATAACCACTATCGGTTACTAAAACGGTATGTTCAAACTGAGCAGATAAAGCATTATCAACTGTTACCGCTGTCCATCTATCAGCTAAAATTCTGGTATTTTTAGAACCAGCATTTAAAATTGGTTCAATGGCTAAAGTCATACCAGAACGCAATTTTACATTTGGTATTTCAATAGTGCGATAATTAAAAACAGGTGGTTCTTCGTGTAAATTTCTGCCTACACCATGACCAGTAAATTGTTCCACCACTGTAAAACCATTAGCTTTGACATGATCTTCAATTGCACCGGCAATTTCTGCTAGATGTACACCAGCTTTTACCTGTTCAATACCTTTATATAAAGATTCTTCTGCTATTTTAATCAGTCTTGCTGCTTCACTAGTCACATTACCCACAGCAATAGTAATGCAAGAGTCACCATGAAAGCCTTCATAATAAGCTCCGGTATCTACTTTTAATACATCCCCTGAGCGAATTACCTTTTTATGGCTAGGAATTCCATGGACAACTTCATTATTAATGCTAGAGCAAATGGAAGCCGGAAAGCCATGATATCCTTTAAAACTCGGTGTTGCACCCATTTCACGGATACGTTGTTCTGCATAAGCATCTAAATCAGCCGTTGTCATTCCTGGCTTGACTAGCTCAGAAATTTCTTTCAAAACAGTGGCCACAATCTTTGCTGATTGTCGCATAATTTCGATTTCACGGGGTGATTTAACTTCAATCCCTCGGCGTTGTTGTCGTTTTTCGGGTTTTAGTTGGACTGGTTGAGAAAGCAAGTTGCTGAAAATGTTCATCATGAAACCTAGAAATGACCGTTACTTTAGCGATTAAGTGCCAAATTGTTGAGATTTATAAGAAAATAGGCTGAAAACCCGGGAATTAACGGCTAAAAATCCTAATAATTTTCAGGGATTAATGTCTTTTAATCCGGGGATGAAAGCCAACTAGAGGCTGTCTTCCTCCAGTGACTTGTGTTATACTAATTGTTACAGGAAAGGTAATCAACCTGTCTAAAAACCTAACTGCCTAACGCAAGAATACCCGTTTCTTTAGACCGGGAAGTGTCAATGCAAAACATACCCATCCTTACGTTAACTTATTTTTTGCCGTAAATTCTGATTCAGACAGACATTATTACCTAATCACAATTTCGCCTTTCATCCCTGCTTCTGTATGTCCAGGTATGATACATCGTAAAGCATATTTTCCGGGTTTGATAGGTACAAATACCCATTCTGCCTCTGCACCGGGTTTAAGTTCCAATTCTCGAATATTACCTTTAATTTCTACCTTACCTGCTTCGACTTTTTGTGTCCAAATGGCATCAGCAAAGTCTTTGGCTGTAAAATAATGTTTTTGGGAACTAGGATTATTTAATTTGAGATTGTACCGTTTACCAACGGCAAACTCTAAACGATTTGGCTCAAATTTTAATTCATTAGCCGCATTACCCAAACTGACTGTAATTTCTATAGGTGGTTGTTTGAGAAGATTATTAGATAAGTACCTGAGCAAAATTAATTTAACATTT
>NZ_PGEM01000034.1:22323-48922 GCF_002934005.1 Cuspidothrix issatschenkoi CHARLIE-1
CTGTTCCCTGTTCCCTGTTCCCTCTCCAAAATATAAAATTTATTTTGCACGACTACTTAAATTCTCGGCTGTGGCTGGAGATATATCTATAGTTACTAAACCGATGAGCAAAGAAAATATACAGATAATGGAAAATAAAGATTGGTAGACCTTAATTAAAAAATTATTCATTGCTAAATGTAATAGATAAAGGTTTTTATTGCTAATCCCTACAATATCAATAAGAAGACCATCCCGCCAAAGCTATACTTTATCTCCCCTTCCCGTTTATCCTCCGAGCACTCACCGAACCGCCCCCTGAAGAATTTACTTCAAAGTCCCCCAAACTTGGAGGATTTAGGAGGCAAAATAGGTGATTATGTAGGGGTAATTCATGAATTACCCCTACTTTGATGGTATTTTCCGTTGGTTATGATCTAATTAACCTACTAAGCAGTTACCGCAGATTGAGATTTATTTGCGGCTTGCTTTAATATATCAACTTTGTCAGTACGTTCCCAAGGTAAATCCAAATCCGTTCTACCAAAATGGCCATAAGCTGCAACGTCCTGATAAAAACGTCCGCCTCTTTCACTTGGTAAGTTACGTAAATTGAATACATGAATAATTCCTGCTGGACGTAGTTCAAAGTTATCCTTAACTAAGTTCAACAGAATTTCATCATCTACTTTACCTGTGCCGAAGGTATCAACAAAGATACTGACAGGCCGCGCTACACCAATGGCATAACTTAGCTGTACTTCACATTTTTCTGCTAACCCAGCGGCAACAATATTTTTTGCTGCATATCTAGCCGCATAAGCCGCAGAACGGTCTACTTTTGTGGGGTCTTTGCCAGAGAAAGCACCGCCACCATGACGAGAATAACCACCATAGGTATCAACAATGATTTTCCGTCCTGTTAAACCGGAATCTCCTTGGGGTCCACCAATGACAAATTTACCAGTGGGGTTAACCAAAAATCTGGTTTCTGCATTGGGTTTAACAGTAATATCACCAAATACAGGTTCTACTACTTCTGTCCACAGGTCAGCTTTAATCTTTTCCTGTATTCCAGCATCATCGGTAATATCACCAATGGTAGCTGTATGTTGGGTGGAAATCAAGATAGTGTCAATACCTACAGGTTTGCCATCTTCATACACTACGGTAACTTGGGTTTTACCGTCGGGACGGAGGTAAGGAAGAATGCCAGCTTTGCGAACTCCTGCCAATCTCCGGGCAATCCGGTGTGCTAAACTGATGGGTAAAGGCATAAGTTCTGGGGTTTCGTTACAAGCAAAACCAAACATGATACCTTGATCACCAGCGCCGATTTTATCAAATAGTTCTTCACTATCGGCTGTTCGAGTTTCTTGAGCAGTATTTACACCTTGAGCAATATCGGCTGATTGTTCATCTAGGGCGATCAAAACACTGGCACTATTGGCACAAAAGCCATTAACTGCATCCGTATAGCCGATTTCCGCAATTTTTTTCCGGGCAAGATGGACGTAATTAACATGGGCTTTAGTGGTAATTTCTCCTGTAATTAGTACTAAACCAGTATTAACTACCACTTCTGCTGCTACTCTACTGCTAGGATCTTCTGTGAGTAGTGCATCAATAATCGTATCGGAAATTTGATCGCAGATTTTATCTGGATGACCTTCTGTAACTGACTCGGAAGTAAATAAATAACGACGAGACAAAGGAATTTCCTCCTGAGAGAATGTTTTCACTGATGACATACATCAGTTACTAATTTATGAAATCATAACAACATTTACAGTTTTTGTAATAAGTATCTTTTATCTCAGTATCTCCAAATTTAGATGTATAATATAATACAAAGCTAGGGATGAGGTTTCCCTACCCAGAAGTTAGCATCATTCGTTAAACACAGATAGAATACATTGGCAGTTTTAGTTTTGCCCCTACTTGGAAATATAAAATTTTCCCCAGATCATTTATGATTCCTGTATATCAAATGAGATTAAGCAATTTTTTGATAAATAACATTAATTTTAGGTTGAGATGGTTCTGTTTCTTGAGTATCAAATAAATTAGCGTCAACTTCAATTTAAACAAACTTCTGCTTCTACTTGGAGAATAGCAGTATGATTTTCTCCTTTGAGGATTTTTTCTACTAGTTTAGTTTGTAATTCACGTTGACAGGTGGGGCATTTTTTGGGCTTCATAACTAATGTAATTAGCCAGTAATTACCTTTTTATCCAGACGTTCAGCAAGCCATAATTTAATAATAGAATCAGAAGTTACGCCTAAACGTTTTGATTCTTGTTCTAATGCTTCTATTATCCACACAGGAAAATCAATACTTACTCTTTTTTGTTCATAACCGGGACGACGTGCTTGAGATAGGTCTAAAAACTCAGTGATATTTTCATCATTATCAAATTTAGTATCAAATTTTTCCGCTTTCATATAACTACTCATTCATTAAATCAGCAATTAGATGGTCATAAATATCTTGCCATAGGGTTAAATGTTCTTGAAAGTTGAGAATTACAGCTATTTGTTGACCTTGACTATCAGTCAAAAAATGAATATTACCAAGATGAGGATATTGATTAATTACTGTTTCCCAAAGTTGTTGATGGGATAGTAAATCTATAAATACTCCTGTTCTTCTATTTTTTTGGTCAGTTAAAAATTGAATACCTTGTAATTTAGGTAAGTTATTATTTTGATATGCTTGATGATATTTACCTCTCACTCCTTGACTGAAATCATATTCATCTAACATTTCGGTATCTTGTGGTTGATTAATCTTGGTTTTGTTCATAATCTTGCCTTTCTCTATTAGTTGCTGGACGTGCGCTGATAATACGAGTATTATAATCTCTTTCTGTGTGAACAACCACTAACAAACGATATCTATCAGAATAGCCGATAGTGATAAAGCGATCTTCCTATTGGGAGTGTAAATTATCATAGTTGGTAATAATTTTTAGCCATTATTGTATGGCCAAAAAAAAGAGGGAACATATTGAATTGTTCCCCCTGAGCTTTGACACAAACTGCTGTTTTAGACTTGAACTGCTAACTTTGCTTCTTTCGCTGTTAAACGTTCATAAGCATCACGCATTTTCAAACCGGTTAATACTTGGAATAAACCAGTACCATTGTTAGAACCTGGATATTCGCGGTGTTGTAGTAACAAGTGAGTCATTTCACCTTGATATTTGGTGGAAGTTTTGCTCAAATGAGTTTCGATGTAAATAACCTCATCGAGGTTATCAAATTGACCGTCTACTTCTAACACTGATACATAACGACCATAATAGACATCAGAACCGTAGTAAAGCTGCATACCAGGGTAAGAACAGGTGAGTTTGCGTCCACAGGGAGTCCATTGAATTGTTGAACCTTCATCAAACAGGTAGCTTGGTTCAAAACCTTCTTTACCTTCCCGTTGTAACATCCGTACCCGTAAAACTTTCCGTTCTGTATCGTTTTTAATTAAATTTGTAGGTAATACTTGCAGAACTACATCAGCAAATTCTCTTTGTGGTTCAATGAATTTTTCAAAATCAGGCTTACGAGAATTAATTTGCGCTAAAACATCTTCATAGCGGTGGCCTCTTTCAGCCATATCCCGTTGAATTTTCCAAGCAATTTTGACTTCATCACTAATATCAAAATAAACACTGAAGTCTAATAACGCTCTTACCCGTTCATCATATAAAGGATGGAGTCCTTCCACTACAATAATATGATTTGGTTCGATCCATTCTGGTGGATCAATCATCCCGGTTTCGTGGTTATAAATTGGTTTGCTAACTCCATGACCTTCTTTAAGAGCTTTGATTTGCTCATACATCAAGTCAAAATTGTTAGCTCTAGGATCAAGGGCAGTAATTCCTGTTTCTTTGCGTTGTTTACGATCTAAGCAATGATAGTCATCTAAACAGATAACTGTCATAAATTCTTCGCCAAATAAATCAATTAAGCGACGCAAAAACGTAGACTTACCACAACCAGAGTCTCCAGCTACTCCAATTAGTACCACACGTTCCGGTTTATTTGTCATAAATCCCCTCTTTATACTAGATGTGTCAATCAATAATTTTTCTCACGGCAGATTTTGAATATAGGAGCTTAACCCAGTGGTATCGTCCTACGTTCTAGCTATCCAGCATAAATATGACAGAATACAACGGATAACTTAATCACCGATGGCAGTTACTCGTTTTTATGAGCCGAATTTTATAGCTGGTAAGTATTTAATCTTAGTGTTGCACTAGATTTTAACAGAAGGGGGTGTACTCTCACAATACTTGCCCGGAGAAAGAATCTAGTTTTTCAGCAATTATCCGTTTAACATGCTGCCATAGATGATACATTTTTTTTATACATTTTTGGAAAAATTAGGAGAATTATAGAAGTCAGGGGATAGAGGAATGGCAAGGAGAGGTTAACCAGATGGGTTAAATTATTTTCGTCGAACTCACGTTGAGTGAGTAATTTTCCCTAATTTGTGGGTAACTTCTAAATTTATTAGGAAAGTTACCACGGTATGATGGTAGGATATCTAGGAGTAGTTTGGGTACGCAACTCAAACTAAAGTTATCTCACAGTAAAGTTTTGGCGTGTTTCCTGAGTAAACAGGCTCGCTCCTGAGATTTGGGGAATTTTGCAGGGTCAATAATACTGTAAAATCTTTTTTTTATAAAGTCTAAGACTATGTAGTTCAATAAAAAAAGATTAAAGTGATTCACTATTAACATTCTCGCAAAGACTTATCTTCTAAATTTAGAAAATGAACAGGTGTGTATTTTGCCATACCTAGCAGTCTTGGGCGAGTGTAATTAGCAAGGCATTATGTATCCTCATGATGTCATTTTCCCAGATGACCAGTTTTGTGATCCGAAAATCCGGTAAACTAAAGCTCTCAAACAATGGGAATTTTTTTTGATAAACGGTTAAGTAAATATCGGAGTGGTAGAAGGAATGTACAATCAAGGTGCTGTTGAGGGGGCTGCCAATATAGAATCAGGTAGCCGCGTCTTCGTTTACGAAGTGGTGGGTCTGCGTCAGAGTCAAGAAACAGATCAAACAAACTACCCAATTCGTAAAAGTGGCAGTGTATTCATCAGAGTACCTTACAACCGCATGAATCAAGAAATGCAACGGATCACTCGCCTAGGCGGTAAAATTGTTAGCATCCAGCCTATAGCAGTATTACAGCAAGTTAATGGCAAAGCTGAATTGGCAGCGGCTAACGTTACAGTTAGCACAGAAGTCCAGGCTGAGGTAAATGCTAAACATGAAGGAAACGGTAAAGCCACACCTGTAAGTAATAATAGTGAAGCTAAAGGCTTTGCTAAATCACCAGCTAAGGATAAAAAAGGCAACACCATGACTCAAGCAAAAGCTAAAAAAGATGCCCATGCTGAAGTTCCTGTAAACATTTATCGTCCTAACGCTCCGTTTATTGGTAAGTGTATCTCTAATGAAACATTGGTGAAAGAAGGCGGTATTGGTGTTGTTCAGCACCTTAAATTTGACCTATCTGGTGGCAATTTGAGATATCTAGAAGGTCAAAGTATCGGCATTATTCCTCCTGGTGTTGATAAGAATGGTAAGCCAGAAAAACTGAGACTTTACTCCATTGGGTCTACTCGTCACGGCGATAATTTAGATGATACAACCGTATCTCTTTGTGTTCGTCAGTTAGAATACAAGCATCCCGAAACTGGTGAAACAGTTTATGGTGTTTGTTCTACCTATTTGACTCGTCTCAAACCTGGTGATGAGGTGAAGATTACTGGCCCTGTGGGTAAGGAAATGCTCTTACCCGATGATCCTGACGCTAATATTATTATGTTAGCAACAGGAACAGGTATTGCGCCCATGCGGACTTACCTGTGGCGGATGTTTAAGGATGCAGAAAGAGCGGCTAACCCAGAGTATCAGTTTAACGGGTTTGCTTGGTTGCTGTTTGGTGTACCCACAACTCCTAATATTCTCTATAAAGAGGAATTGGAAGCTATGCAGGAAAAATATCCTAATAACTTCCGTCTTACCTATGCTATTAGTCGGGAACAACAGAACGCCCAAGGTGGCAGAATGTACATCCAAGACCGTGTTGCAGAAAACGCTGAAGAGTTGTGGCAGTTGATTAAAAATGAAAAAACTCACACTTATATTTGTGGGTTGCGTGGTATGGAAGATGGCATTGATGCAGCTTTAAGCACTGCGGCGGCGAAAGAAGGTGTAAAATGGAGTGATTACCAGAAAGAACTCAAGAAAGCACATCGCTGGCACGTAGAAACATACTAACTTGGTCATTGGTCATTGGTCATTGGTCATTGGTCATTGAACAATTAAAAGCAGATAATCAGTAGGTAGGGCTTATGGCTCTGCCTACAATTGTTTTATTGAATTTAATTAATGTGGGTGCAAAATCTGTGGCTGTCAAATTAGGAATACTTGGATTAGGTACAGTAGGAACAGGGACAGTAGAACTGTTGCAAGACAAGTTAGGTCGCCATCCACTGTTACAAGAAATCGAAATATATCGTGTAGGTGTGCGATCGCTCACTAAACATCGAGATGTAGAATTATCTCCAGAGGTGATAACTACAGATTTAGAAGCCATTGTTAATGATCCAGCAGTAGATATAGTTGTAGAGTTGATGGGGGGATTAGAACCCGCACGGACATTGATGCTGACAGCAATTAAAAATGGTAAGCACGTAGTTACTGCTAATAAAGCCGCCATTTCTCGCTTTGGTGCGGAAATATTTACTGCTGCTAACGAAGCAGGTGTTTATGTGATGCTAGAAGCTGCCGTTGGTGGTGGTATCCCTGTCATTCAACCCCTGAAGCAATCTTTAAGTGTTAACCGCATTGATACTATTATTGGCATTGTCAATGGTACGACTAACTACATCCTCACCAGGATGCAAACAGAAGGGAGTGACTTTGATGATGTTTTAGCAGATGCTCAAAAATTAGGATATGCTGAAGCTGATCCAACTGCCGATGTTGATGGTTTAGATGCAGGAGATAAAATTTCTATTTTGGCATCTTTAGGGTTTGATGGGCGAATTAATCGAGATGATGTTTATTGCGAAGGTATTCGCCAAGTTACAAAAACAGATATTGCATACAGTGCCAAATTAGGGTTTGTAATTAAATTACTAGGGATAGCGCAACATTTAGATATAGATAATTCTCAGCTTTCGGTTAGAGTTCATCCTACCTTAGTAACCACAAATCATCCTTTAGCCAGTATCAATGGTGTTTACAACGCTATTCTTGTAGAAGGACAACCCATTGGCCAGGTGATGTTATTCGGTCCTGGTGCCGGTGCTGGTGCTACTGCTAGTGCTGTAGCATCAGATATATTAAATGTGGTTGCTGCCCTGAAAACTACTACACCAAAACCTAATCCTCTCTTGGCTTGTAGTCATCAGCATTACTGCCAAATTGCCCCTATTTCCGAGTTAGTAACCCGGTTTTATGCCCGTTTTTTGAGTAAAGACCAGGCGGGAGTTATTGGTAAATTAGGAACTTGTTTTGGTAACTATGGGGTAAGTTTAGAGTCAGTGGTACAAACCGGTTTTCAGGGAGAACTGGCAGAAATTGTCGTTGTTACCCATGATGTCCGAGAAGGGGACTTTAGACAAGCTTTAGCGGAAATTCAAGGAATGGAATCTATAGATAGTATTCCTAGCATTTTGAGAGTCCTGTAAAAAAGATCCCCGACTGCTTTAATAAGTCGGGGATCTAATTTAAAGTTATTATTTAACGCAGGAGTGAGGGGGGCAGAAGACAAGGGGAAAATAATCCTCCTACCTTCTGTCTCATTTATTTAAGATTCTGCTTTTTTATTGCCTAAAACTTGCGATTTGAGGGTGGTAATTTCGCTAGATAACTCCTGTCTACTAGAGGCTTTGAGTAAATAGCGATAGATAAACCAAACAGAGTAACCAATGCCAATTAATTCAAAGGTAGGTGCTACTAAGGGAATATCATTGAGAGCATCTAATACAGCTAATAGCACTTTAACAGTAACTACTGCTGTGACGATTAGACCAATACTAACGATAGGCTGTTGATACTGATCAAAGAATTTTCCTATATAATCTGGTAATGTCCCTAAGAAACCAGAAACTTGCTGACCATATTTCAGCCATTGTTCTTGGGGCTGGACGGGGGGCTGAAGTTTGGTAAGATTTCCCATTTGGGTATTAATTTCGGGGATAGTTGTTTCTTTGACGGTGGTTTCTTTAAATTCTGGTTCTTGCATTTTCGCGTCCATGATTTTGAAAGTAGAGTTTCTTACCTAGATATTTCCAACCAAAAGGTTGTGAATGGAAACTTTTCCCACTGATGAAAGTGAGAGAATTAGGGATTATTGGTTTATCTTATCTAGACTTGTTCCCAAGTATGACAAAAGTTTACATAAAATCCAGTAACATAAGTTGCTAGTTAGGCAACAGATAATGGGCAATGGGTAATAGCTAAGACTAAAGTCAACCACCCATCACTTCCCTTCGCGTAAGTGAAGGCTTGTAAAAGCCTAGTTGGACTCAGTTCAAGGCCAGTTCTTGCATATCCATCAGAAAATTGACTATGGATACCTTCTCACCATTGGGATTGAATTTTTTGGCTCTTTAACGGGATTGGTATTAGAAAACTACTATTGAGAGCGAGAAATTAGAGAGTTTAATCTGATATAGCTAGAAAATTAGAGGTAAGAATTAAGAATCAAAGCTTTTTGATTTTCAGTAAGTATCTCATTTCTTGGTAATCTGTTGTAAATTTTAACTTTGATCATTTTTATAATTCATGACCACAAATATTGATTTTCTTAGCCATCTCAACCCTAGTCAACGTCAAGCTGTTGAACATTACTGCGGACCATTATTAGTTGTCGCTGGTGCTGGTTCGGGGAAAACCCGGGCGCTGACTTACCGCATTGCCAATTTGATTCTCAAACATCGGGTGAATCCTGAAAATATCCTGGCAGTCACCTTTACTAACAAAGCTGCAAGGGAAATGAAGGAAAGAATTCAAAGAATATTTATGGAACAATTAGCCATGACACAACATGGTAAAAAGGTTGATTTACTCACAGAATATGAACAAAGTTTGCTAAAGTCCCAGGTTTACCGCACAACTATTAAAGATATGTGGTGTGGCACTTTTCACAGTTTATTTTCGCGGATTCTACGATTTGATATTGAAAAATATCAAGACGAAAAAGGCAGACGTTGGAATAAAAACTTTTCGATTTTTGATGAGTCTGATGTGCAAAGTGTCATTAAAGAAATTATTACCAAAGATTTGAATTTAGATAGTAAAAAATTTGAACCTAAATCTGTGCGCTACGCCATCAGTAATGCTAAAAATCAAGGATTTTCTCCCCAAGAATTTGAAGGTGAACAACCAAATTATCGCGGTAGAGTTATAGCTGATGTTTATAATCGCTATCAAGATAAACTTGCACAAAATAATGCCTTAGATTTTGATGATTTAATTCTCATTCCTACTAGATTATTTCAACAAAATGAGCAAGTTTTAGCTTATTGGCATCGAAAATTTTGTCATGTTCTAGTTGACGAATATCAAGATACCAACCGTACCCAATATGATTTAATTCAGCTTTTAGTTACCAACGGCGAAACTAGAAAAAATCAGTGGCAATGGCAAAACCGCTCTGTATTTGTTGTTGGTGATGCTGACCAGTCAATTTACAGTTTTAGAATGGCAGATTTTACTATTTTACTAGAATTTCAAGAAAATTTTGGCGATGGTTTGCCAGATGATGATACACGCTCAATGGTAAAATTAGAAGAAAATTATCGCTCCTGTGAAAATATTCTCCAAGCTGCCAATGAATTAA
This sequence comes from Cuspidothrix issatschenkoi CHARLIE-1, assembly GCF_002934005.1. Classification (GTDB taxonomy): domain Bacteria; phylum Cyanobacteriota; class Cyanobacteriia; order Cyanobacteriales; family Nostocaceae; genus Cuspidothrix; species Cuspidothrix issatschenkoi. Next base: position 32,184 of record NZ_PGEM01000034.1, read on the forward strand.
TTGAAAATAATACCCAACGGATTGATAAAATTCTCAAAGCGACCAGAGAACCAGGAGAAGATATTTATTGCCATAAAGCTGATGAAGAAATGGCAGAAGCAGCTTTTGTCATTGACCATATCCGCACCTTAGAACATCAAAACCCGGAGTTAAATTGGGGTGATTTTGCGATTTTATATCGAACTAATGCCCAATCTCGACCATTTGAAGAATTATTAGTTAAATATCAAATTCCTTATACAGTTGTGGGAGGAATGAAGTTTTATGATCGCAAAGAAATTAAAGATGTTGTCGCCTATTTAAGAGCTATTAATAACCCAGCGGATACTGTGAGTTTATTACGAGTAATTAATACTCCTCGTCGCGGCATTGGTAAAGCTACAATTGATGCTTTGATGAATGCTTCCCAACAACTAGGGACGACATTATGGGAAATATTAAGTGATGAAACATCAGTTAATACTTTAGCAGGACGTTCGGCAAAAGCTGTAAATAATTTTGCTGCGATGATTCAAAATCGTCAAGAACAAATTACCGTAGTTCCCGGTTCGGAAATTTTACAAGGGATTTTAGAAGATTCTGGTTATATCAAAGAATTGCAAGATCAAGGTACAGATGAAGCTGATAATAGAATCAGTAACGTCAATGAATTATATAACGCTATCTTGCAATTCCAGGAAGAAAATGAAGGTGAAGATATTTCTTTACAGGCATTTTTGCAAAGTGCGGCTTTGAGTTCTGATTTGGATAATTTAAAAGAAGGACAAACAGCAGTTTCTTTAATGACATTACACGCTTCTAAAGGGTTGGAGTTTCCTATAGTCTTTTTGGTAGGATTAGAACAAGGACTATTTCCTGGTTATCGTTCTTTACAAGATCCTTCATTATTAGAAGAAGAACGGCGTTTGTGTTATGTTGGCATTACCCGCGCTCAGGAAAGGTTGTTTTTATCTCATGCTAGAGAACGGCGTTTATATGGTTCAAGAGAACCGGCAATGCGATCGCAATTTCTCGATGAATTACCAGCAGAATTATTAACTACCAAACAAAAAGTTACCCGGAGTGTTACTAGAACTCCATCTGCAACTTCCAGTAAAAAAAGCAGTTCTGAAGGTTGGCGAGTAGGTGATAGAGTATTACATAAATCCTTCGGTATTGGGGAAATTACCCACGTTTTTGGAGAAGGAAATAAAGTTTCTGTAGCAATTAAATTCGTGAGTTTAGGACAAAAAATTGTAGATCCTAGAGTAGCGCAGTTACAGAAAGTGTAATTTATTTCACTCAATTTATGGTTTAGATATCTTACTTTGCGGCTGCTTTTGGAAACCTTTATTCTGTCCATAAAATACAGTTTTAAACTGCACCCGATTTGTACCAGGATTATAGAGAGTATAGGTTGCTTGTCCTGGTATCCGTCCCACACTTCCTACCCCAATAACTTGACGAGGGGTAACTGTGACGGTTTGTGGGGAAAATTGATGATCAAGAGTAATGATTTCACTGGTAATAGATCCTGCTTGTAACTGATACTGAAAAGTTAACCCAGAACGACCGCAAAATAGATTATTTGCTTGCATTCTTGATAATCTATCTAACATTTGAATAGGGGGAGTATCGGGAGTCAGTTCGTCATTTACGCCCATTGTTGAACCGTGTATTAATAAACAATCTAATTCAAAAAAACCAAAATCCAAGTCTCTTAGCCATTGTACAGTCTGACGGGAAACACAATCCCACAACATCCGCACCGTATCACCCCCATATTTTGCCAGCAATTCCGGTGCGTCTCCAGTCGGACCCAAACCATGTAAAATCAAACACTGCTCTTCCCACCATCCCTTACAAATCATGGGTTCTAATTCACCCCGTCGTGGTGATTTCACCCTTTCCACCAGTTGTTCACATTCCCGTCGAGGTCCAACTAAATCACCGATGATATACAATGCTTCTACATGACGGTTTCTTAGCTTAATATCAGCTATCACAGCTTCATAAGCTGCTACATTTCCTTCAATTCCGCTTAAAATTGCCCACATAATCAATTTTCGATTTTAGATTTCAGAGCAGTTATTTTACCTAGTACAAATATGACTTGGATCATCCGCGCGTTCAGCATACTCCAAACCGCGCGCTAAACGCCAAGCAAAGATTTCTGGTAATCCCTTCTCTATAATTGCTGCACAGGTTTTTTGATAATCATAGGTAACTTCTCGCAAAGTCACCCCTTGAGTATCAGTTTCATAAATTACATAAGTTGCATTGGGTCGTCCATGTCGAGGTTCTCCAACAGAACCAACATTAACGATCTTTTTCAGCGCGGATGAAAAGTTAATTTTCCGTGATGCTGCTTGATTAGCAACTTGAACTTGTAACTCACCAGCATTCAGATTACGAGTATAGGGAACATGAGTATGTCCGCAAAACAGCACATCTGCACCTGTAGATAGTACCCGTTCTAAGGCCACAAAAGCATCAAGTTCAGGTAACAAATATTCATGATTACTATGGGGACTACCATGCACAAAAGCTAAATTTTGCCACTGGAGACTATAGGGTAAACTGGCTAAAAATTCGCGGTTTTCTGGATGAATTTCTTTATTAGTCCATTCATGAGCTTGAATACCTCTTTTTTCCGCCAGTATGGAAGGATAACTACAATCACAAGCATTCAATCCCTCCACAATATCTTCATCCCAACAACCAGCACAGGTAGGAACATCCAAAGAGCGAATTTGGTTAATCACCTCATTGGGATGGGGTCCATATCCTACCAAATCACCAACACAAAAGATTTTATCGGCTTTTTGTGCGTCAATATCTAATAATACAGCATCCAAGGCTTCATAATTACCATGAATACATGACATAACAGCTATTCTCATACTTGTTGACCTTCTAACAAAATTTGTTGTACTTGTTGTTGATATTGAAAAATTAAGGATTCAGATAAACAGCAATCTGATAATGTTGATTTTAAAGCTGTTTCATCTAAATTTTTACCTACTATTTCTATACCACTAAACCGCCGAGGTCTACCTTGTAAATGTCGTGGTAAGTCTAATTCTAAAAAACCTATTTCGGGAACACCATTGAGAAAATCACAGTAAAGAGAACGCCCATCATTGACATCGAAAATTGCTTTAGCACGGATAACAGTTCCATAAGCACCATGAGTTACTTCATACCAAAATTCCTCTAAACTATTTTCATCAATAACTTGACCTGTAGTTCCTACCCGCCATAAATTTTCTCCAATTATCATTGGTGCAGGTGCGCCATATATAATTTCATTTGCCCAATGATTATATTCCGAATTTTTTAATTCGGGGGGAATAACTGCTATAGCGTGGTAAGTGAGATGATCTAATATTTTTGATACACTGTCTAATTGCAGATAAGAACCCAACTCGATATAAACACTATCTGCTGTGGGTATTTGATAAAGAAATTCAATTTCTTGACCATCTCCAAATAGTTTTAGATTGGGAAATTCAGTAGCTATTTTAGTTTGATCAATAGGAACATTGCCAGTTCCTGGACAAAAATAAATTACTTTTTCCACAGATGGAACATCTCGAATTTGTTGAGAAATCCAGGTAGTTTTGCCCGAACCAGACAATCCAGCAACAACAGTAATTATGGGTAAGGACATAATCAATAAAAGTTATAATTTATGAGGCAAAATTTCCACAGAATTAAAAAAACAGCTTCTGACTCCAGTATGACAGGCAATACCACCAACTTGCTCAATCTTGATCAGAATTGTATCACCATCACAATCATAAAAAAGCTCTTTTACCTTTTGAATATGTGCAGATGTTGCCCCCTTATGCCACAATTGAGAACGGGAACGACTCCAATAATGAACTTCCCCTGTAGCCAGAGTTTTTTGGATTGATTCTGCATTCATCCAAGCCATCATTAAAACAGTACCATCGTAGTAATCTTGAGCTATGGCTGGAATTAAACCTTGCTCATTAAATTTCATATTCCCAATCATTTCAGTAGCTAAAACCATATTTACCAAATTGATAACTTATCTCTTGTCATCTGCGTTTATGTGCGGTCAAATATTATTATTTTCTGTAACTGCTGATTATGTAGAGATAAAAAAATAGCTTATCTCTACATCACACCCAGCCAATTTAAATTTCCATCAGTCAAAACCTGTTATTTAAAATTAGCATTGTGTCGAATCAAGTTCATAAATTCTTCACGAGTTCGCGCGTCTTCAGAAAACACGCCACGCATGGCGCTGGTAACAGTCCAAGAACCTGGTTTTTGGACTCCTCTCATCACCATACACATATGAGTTGCTTCAATTACCACTGCCACTCCTTGAGGTTTGAGTAACCCTTGCAGTGCATTAGCAATTTGTAAAGTCAGCCGTTCTTGCACTTGTAAACGTCGAGCATACATTTCACAAATGCGGGCAATTTTTGATAATCCTATCACCTTACCATTAGGAATATAAGCGACATGAGCGCGACCAATGATTGGTAATATGTGGTGTTCACAGGAACTAAAAATATCAATATCCCGGACTAACACCATTTCATTTGCGTCTTCTGTAAATACTGCTCCATTGAGCAATTCATCTACAGATTGATCATATCCATTGGTCAGAAACTTTAAGGCTTTAACAACTCTTTTAGGAGTATCTTTTAATCCCTCCCGGTCTGGATTTTCTCCTAATCCAATCAATAAGGTGCGTACAGCTTGCATCATATCTGCTTCTGTTACAGTTGGTTGCTGCTGATTAGAAAAAGTTGAAATTATATCAGCAGCAGTTAGTTCTGGACGAATGGATAAAGTCATTATTTCAATTTAATGGAATGAGTTATGGCAGGAGTTAATAGTTTAGTATTTTCCAATAGCTATTAACTAAATTTGATAGTCACTTAACATTATTTGATTATAACAAACATTTGTTAAGTTTTGTATAAATTTCATTAGCATCCAAGTTTCTACCAATAAAAACCAACTGATTCTTAGGTGGAGTATACCATTCATCAGCTTTCAAAGTGTAACGAGGTCCACTCAATTGAAAGATATGGCGTAAATTAATATCACTAAACCATAAAATGCCCTTAGCTCGGAATATATTCTCTGGCATTTCTTCGGTTAGGAAATTCTCAAATTCATGGAGATCAAATGGTTTATCACTTTGGAAAGAAATAGACACAAATCCGTCATTATCTAAATGATTGGAGTGATGATGGTGTTCATGACGATGTTTATGTTTATGAGTATCTTCATCATCAATAGCAATATAGTGATCTTTTGGTGTTAAACCCACATCTAAAATTAGAGGTAAAGCAACTTCACCGTATTGAGTATGTAAAATTCTGGCTCCATGTTTGACATCATGGATGAAATTTTCTACTTCTTGTAGTTTGTCTGCGGTAACAAGGTCTGTTTTATTGAGGAGAATAATATCTCCATAGATAATCTGTTTTAAAGCTGCTTCACTCTCAAAATGTTTTTCGTTAAATGCTTCAGCATCTACTACAGTCAGAATTGAATCTATGTTGGTTAAATCTTTCAGTTCTGTCCCAAAAAAAGTTAAGATAATGGGTAAGGGATCAGCTACACCAGTGGTTTCAATGACTAGATAATCAATTCGTTCTTCTCGTTCTAAAACTCGGTAAACAGCATCAACTAAACCATCATTAATTGTACAACATATACAGCCATTACTAAGTTCTACCATATCTTGGTCTACAGAAATTAGTAATTGACTATCAATGTTAATATCACCAAACTCGTTAACGAGGACAGCAACTTTTAAATCTTGTTTGTTCTGAAGAATTTGATTTAAAAGTGTGGTTTTTCCACTGCCTAAAAATCCCGTAATAATAGTCACAGGCATTCCTTGCTTAGGAATTTCAGGAATTATGTTTGTTGTGTTGAGAGTGATGGTATTCATATCAAAATCTGGTGGTTTTATGTGACGAATCAAAGCACGATAAATTTAGACTGCTGTTATCGGGACTTAGGCAAAAAACATCTTTAAAATACCCTCAAACGTATATCCCAAAGGGGGTTTTACATCGTTTTGATTGGCTTGTTGTTATATTTGGGTTACAAGCGTTTTTGGGTCTTCAATGTATTTCTCTTACCCCGGAAGGATTTGAGGCTTATTTCTTCCTCAAAAGAGTTTAAGTCCCATTATGTGACACCCTGGATATGTTTTATGAAAATAAGAATCGTTATCATTGTAACGCAAAAAAGTCTCAATGGAACAACTGGGATTCAAAAACTGGATTTTTTGTAATCATTAGGACTTACGCACTGTACAAATTAACTATGATATGTGTGAACGATATTTGGTCGTTTCAGGCTTTTGGCGATTAACTTCCGATCAATAGCGAACTGCTTGTAGCAGCGCTTCGCTGTCGCTCAAAAATCATCAAACAATCACGTAAAAATGACCGAAATACATACCTCATATTTGGTTGATCCTGTCAATGCGTAAGTCCTAATCATTTATCCAATTACATCAACATCAGTGCCACTTCTTTAGCAAAATAAGTCAAGATTAAATCAGCCCCAGCCCGCTTCATGCTGGTTAAAGTTTCTAAAATTACCTTTTTCTCATCTATCCAACCATGTTGAGCCGCAGCTTTAATCATTGCGTATTCACCACTAACGTTATAAGCTGCAACGGGTAAATTTGTGGCGGTTTTTACTTGACATATTATGTCTAGATATGCTAAGGCTGGTTTTACCATAATGATATCTGCACCTTCAGCAATATCCAATTCAATTTCTTTTAAAGCTTCTTTGGCGTTAGCTGCGTCCATTTGATAGGTTTTTTTATCGCCAAATTTGGGGGCTGAATCTAAAGCATCTCGAAATGGTCCATAGTAGGCTGAAGCGTATTTTGCTGAGTACGCCAAAATACCTACATTGATATAACCTTCAGCGTCTAAAGCTTGGCGGATTGCGCCGATTCTACCATCCATCATATCGGAAGGGGCAATAAAATCAGCACCTGCTTCCGCTTGGGAAAGTGCCATTTTTACTAATACTTCCACAGTTTGATCATTGAGAATTTTGCCATTTTCATCAACTAAACCATCATGGCCATGAGTTGTGAAGGGGTCTAGAGCAACATCAGTAATCATGATGATTTCTGGAACTGCTTTTTTAATGGCTTTGACGGTTTCCTGTACCAATCCCTCTGGGTTGTAGCTTTCTGTACCTGTATCGTTCTTTTGTTCTTCGGGAATAACTGGGAACAGTGCGATCGCATTAATACCCAATTGTGACACTACGGTTATTTCTTCCAGGAGTAAATCTAAAGAAAAACGATAACATCCTGGCATGGAAGCAATTTCTATTTTTATGCTTTCACCTTCCATGACAAACATCGGATAAATCAAATCATCCACAGTTAAAATTGTTTCTCGCACCATTTTTCGGAGGGTTTCAGTGCGACGGAGACGACGGGGACGTTGAGTCAGATGTAAGGGTTTATCACTAGACAAGTTTTCAGACGACATACAATTAGCTGAAAATGATAATCATTCTTATGATAATAGAATATAAATTCTAACAAGCACTATATTTTTTATGAAAATGCGCCTTTCTTCTGGATAACTGAAAAAGTGTAATTTGTTTGCTGATGAGATTGAACGTGGTGTGTGATCTCTAGGATAAGTGCAGAAATCACACATCTACATTTCAAATATCATCAGGATTGATACCTAATGATCTTAAATAAGCTGCTAACTTCTCCTTTTCTTGTCGTTCTTGTTGGGCAATTTCTTCTGCTTGTTGTTGGGCTAAAGTTGCTTGTTGGGCAATTTCCTCTGCTTGTAAACGAGCTTGTTTTTCAACAATAGCTCTTTCATCACCAGTTAACAGCAAATTACCGGCATCATCCCACCAACGAACCCAAGGTACACCTCCATCTTCTATTAAACCTAATTCCACACCCATAGGAGGAATTGCAAAATGTCCTCTTTCATTAGATTGAATCTTTTGATAAGTTCCATCAACTAAACGATACACTTCTAGTAATGCTTTTCTTGCTTCAAAAATTGCATAGAAAGGAATCCTAATTGCTTGTTCATAAACCCAAAATTTACCAGCTTTTTCCGTTTCACTGGGAGGAGTTTTATCTCTTTCTTCTGTCCCATTTCCTGAAACAAACTCAATGGCAATTAATGGTGCTACAAATTCTTTCCATAAGACATAAGAACGTCTATATTCTCCATTTACTTTTGGTGGTACATTAGGTACATAAAACCAATCAGGAGCTTCTGCACCTTTTTCCGGTGGTTCAGTTAAACGCCAATAAATACCGCTATCTTGACCAATACAGTAATTGCCATCGGGATGTAGCTTCTGCAATACTGGTTCAATAGAACTGGTTAAAACAATACTTTGTGGATGCTCCTGAAAATTTTTCACAAATGTGCCGTCTGAATCTGGTAGTTGCGTATGATCTGGTAAGGTAAATTGATATGTATGAATATCTTGAGTTGTGGGAGTAGTGGGATTAATAACTGCTTGAGTAGTTTCCATATTCACTCCTGGATATATAGCATTTGCTAGTTTAATGAAGTACAAAATTATCTGCGTTTATCTCCGTTTATCTGCGTTTAATTATTACTCCTTGCAACTTAATAATATGACGATCGCCATGATTTCACCTATTATAAAAAATAACAGGTCTACCTAGCGATCGCACTTTTAAAATATCCTCTAAGGAACATCAATGGGAATCAAACCATTTTCCGGTGCATAACTAGAAAAACAACCATCATCAGATAACACCAAAACCAAGCGCAGAGGATAATCTGGAGGTAGTTGCAAATCTGCCCAAGGTACTGCTATTTCCAAACAAGTACCTAACGCAACTTGGGCGCGGGTAGCACGGGGATACCATAAATGATCATTTCCAGCTTCTTTAAACTGCACTGATTGACTGAGTAAATTAACTTCTAAATGATGGTGAAATAGATAATTCAAAGGTGCGCTGTCCGGTAACTCAGCTAAAGGGATAGAACTATTCACCATTGTTTTATCTGGATAATACCAAAGCAAGTTCAACTCCGGTGGTAAATCCTTTCCTGGGACAGCACCAGCTTTAAAATCAACTCGCACATAAAAATTCAAGTGGTCTACACCATACCATAAACGCTGAACAATGCTGCCATTGTGCATTGTTCCCCTTGCACCACCTACTTCTATGCGTCCGGCTTTATCCCAGTCTTGCTCATCACCTTTACCATCTATAACAGGATGAATAAAGCCTTCTGGTTTATGTTCTGCACGGGCTTCATGAACTTCTACTGGCTTGAGCAGATATGCGGGTATGGGTTCATTTAATGCTTTGTAAATGCCATAGAGATGTTCTCGAAATAATTGGTCAAAAATCTCATCTTGATTGGAAGAATGTCCCTCTCCAAACCACCAAAACCAGTCTGAACCTTCAGCCGCATATAAAGCTTCCCATGCTGCGGGGTTATTGTCTTCTGTGGCTTCGGGATGATTTGCTAAGACTTGTCTAGCTGCGGTGAGATAATCCCAGGCGCGGTTTTTTGCTGGATCTCCGATCCAGGTGGTAAAATTACCATCTACCCAAGAACCGCTATGGAGTTTTTCACCGGGAATGGTTGCGGTGGGTGGGTGTTTTTCAATGAATTCAGAGACGGTAACAAGTTTGATATTCGGTTCATTGCTCAAACTTTCATACAATGTTTCTAGGAAGTCTTTACCATCGTGGGGATAAAATTCCCAGCAATTTTCCCCATCTAGGGCAATTGTCACTAACCAAGGTTGATCATCGCTACTTTCTTTTTGTTTTTTAGCGATCGCTTGCAAATGTCCAACTAAATCTGCTGCGGCTTTTTTCGCCGGCATTGTTCCGTAGGTAAAGCCAATTAAATCTGATAATCTATGATCACGGAAAACTATGGTTACCTCACCGGCTGGAGTTTGCAGACTATAGGGACGATATAGTAATTCCGGTTGTTGCACATTTCCCGCACCGTCACGATGGAAAAAGTGTTTTAATGACCAACCTAAAACCGCTTCATCCGAGCAAATCCACTTAAAACCTTGTTTAATAATATACGGTAAAATTTCTGGACTAACAGATTGTTCCGAAGGCCACAAACCTCTAGGATCTTGTCCAAACCTATCTATATATAAATCCCAGGATTTTTGTAGATGTCTGGGTATATCTTCCACCCACTGAAATCGCTGCTTGGGTAATGTCATTTGCGGCACAGCTACCCGTCCTGAATTGGTATCAGCTAAGAGGGGTAAAATCGGGTGAGTATAGGGTGTAGTGGTAACTTCCAGTTGGCCACTTTCCTGCATTTTCCGATGTTGGGGAATAATTTGACTGAGGATTTGCCGCTGCTTAGAATAAATGCGTTGGCGATCGCCTAAACTAAAATTACGTCCTTGTTCTAACCAAGCGGAAATTTCCGGGTCATGCCAGAACAAAGGATCGATCCAAGCTAAATTATGCCAAGCTAATAAATCTCCATAATCTGACAACTGCCAATTTGCTAAACACCAACTTTGTCCTTGTTCCTGTCTTTGATGATACAACTCGGCATAACGAGGATGGGGATCAATCAGAGTATGATGGTTAGCATCAAAGAAATGTTGAATAATAAACTCTTTCTGCTCGCGGCTTAACTGTTCCACCGGCGTTAAACTAGCAGTTAAATAGGGGTCAAAAGCCGTACCCGCAACATAATCTTCTAATTGCAATATTAACGAAGGCACTAAATTTACCGTTTGGTGTAACTTAGGGTACTTCTCTAACAATAATACTAAATCCAAATAATCCTTAGTTCCATGTAACCGTACCCAAGGCAAGCGGTATTGCTGACTAGGCACCAAAGAACTACCATTTTCAGGAGACTTGTACAACGGTTGATGTTGATGCCAGATAAACGCAACGTGCAGAGGATGAGACATAGAGTTTTTTTAATAATAGGGAACAGGGAAACGGGAACAGGTGACAAGTATATCTTACCAATTACCAATCACCCATTACCCATTACCAGTAATTTAGATAACTTGTACTACCTCAGAAATTTCAGGAATCTTTTCCTGAAGACGGCGTTCAATACCCATTTTCAGAGTCATTGTAGAACTAGGACAAGAACCACAAGCACCTTGTAACCGGAGTTTAACAACCGGTCCATCCAATTCTACAATTTCCACATTACCACCATCAGAGATGAGATAAGGACGCATTTCATCTAATACGGTTTCTACATTCTCTATCGTTAGTTCCATACTTTTGGACTCACTAAATTAATAAGTTGGTAATTATCCAAGTTGCTAATTATCTAGTTTAGGCTGGGAATGGATAATTGGTCACGGTTGACGGTTGACGGTTGGTTGGGAAGATAAATATTCTCCTCCGTCCCCCTTCTCCCCTACTCCCCTCTCCTTTGCCCAAAACCAATTGTTGCAACTCTTAACGATTTATCGGCTAAATTTTCAGCTAATTATTTGGTACACTGAATTTTATACAAAATTATAATGGTTGTACGCTACACCTCGTGAGAGCATAAACATTAGCTTTCTGGTGTATTCGAGAAAAGAAAGATAAAAGAGCAAATCAAAACATGGTAGACTCCCTCAAAAAACCAGGCTTTGACGAAATCCGTCCCGGAGTTAAGTCCCCTGCCAAGGAAACCCTTTTAACACCAAGGTTTTACACAACCGATTTCGATGAAATGGCGCGGATGGATCTTTCCGTCAATGAAGAGGAATTAGAAGCTATTATCGCAGAATTCCGCGTTGACTACAACCGCCATCACTTTGTTCGGGATGCACAGTTTGAACAATCTTGGGACTCTATTGACGGAGAAACTCGCAAATTGTTCGTTGAATTTCTCGAACGTTCTTGTACAGCAGAATTTTCTGGCTTCTTATTATACAAAGAACTCGGCCGTCGCTTAAAAGATAAAAGCCCTCTTCTAGCTGAAGGCTTTAACCTGATGTCACGGGATGAAGCCCGTCATGCTGGGTTCCTGAATAAAGCTATGTCAGACTTTAATCTTTCTTTAGATTTAGGATTTTTGACCAAGAGCCGTAGTTATACCTTCTTTAAGCCCAAATTCATCTTTTACGCTACCTATCTTTCTGAAAAGATTGGTTATTGGCGCTATATCACCATTTACCGTCATTTAGAAGCCCATCCTGAAGATCGGATTTATCCAATTTTCAACTTTTTTGAAAACTGGTGTCAGGATGAAAACCGTCACGGTGATTTCTTTGATGCGGTTATGAGAGCGCAGCCACAAATGTTGAATGACTGGAAAGCCAAACTCTGGAGTCGCTTCTTCCTGTTGTCAGTATTTGCAACCATGTATCTTAACGATATTCAACGCAAAGACTTCTATGCTTCCTTGGGTTTAAACGCGCGAGAGTACGACATTCATGTAATTAAGAAGACCAATGAAACTGCTGGTAGAGTCTTCCCAGTCATCTTGGATGTTGAGAACCCAGTGTTTTATGAACGTTTAGATGTTTGCGTCAAGAATAACGAAAAATTGACAGCAATTTCTAACTCTAATACTCCCAAATTCTTGCAATTCTTCCAAAAACTGCCTATTTATGTTTCCCATGGTTGGCAGTTATTACAACTATATCTCATGAAGCCCATTGAAACAGCTTCTACTCACGGTCAAGCTCGGTAATTGATTGTAATTGTTTATGCAGAGGTGGTTTTGTCTAAGACAGAACCACCTTTTTTACTGTTGATTTTTGAGTTATCAGGGAGCAAATTGGCAAAAATTTACATCAAATCATCAACACAATTTATCTAATACCAATTTTCTATGGAGATAGCCCCTAAATACCCCAAGTTTGGGGGACTTTGAAATTCTTATTCTCCCTTGAAATTCTTATTCTCCCAGAATTGGGGGTTAGGGGCATCAAAACCCTATTAGGCCACTTGATTAAACTGTACACGGTAGCCTTGATAAGGGGGGACTACAGGGGGGTAAATTATATGCAACTTTACAAAGAAATTGTATAAAGTTTATCAACTAAAGATTGACGTTTGATTTGATATTCTTCTTCTGTGACAATTCCCTCTTCAAAGATTGATTTTAACTTTACCAGTAATTGTTAATTCTATATACTGCGTGAGAATCGAAAAATTAGCATATCTACCCAAATTATCCCCAACCGTGCCAAAATGAACATAACTATTTTTGGGCATTTATAACCGATGGTTTGGCAAAAGGGGTATAAATTACAGGGTGGAAGATACATTATCGAAAAAGTCCTAGGAGAAGGTGGTTTTGGAATTACGTATCAAGCACAACATACACTTTTAAAGCAGTGGGTAGTGATAAAAACGCCCAATGAAAGCCTAAAAAATGACCCAGAATACCCCAATTATGTAAAAAGATTTATTCAAGAAGGACGAAAATTAGCACAACTTTCTCAACAACCACACCCGAATATTGTCCGTGTAACAGAATTATTTGAAGATGGTAAAACATATTGTTTAGTAATGGACTTTGTACCTGGTGAGAGTTTATTTAATTTTGTCCATAAACGGGGAGCATTACCAGAATTAAAAGCAGTTGAATATATCAAACAAATTGGAGAGGCTTTGATTTTTGTTCATCATCAGGGTTTAGTTCATCGGGATGCACACCCTGGTAATATTATGGTACAAAAAAATGGTAAAGCCGTATTAATTGACTTTGGTATTGCTGGGGAAATAATGCCCCATGATGGATATTTTACTTCTCATCATCCTGCTAATATTGCTTTTGCACCTTATGAACAAATGGGAGGTAATAGACAAGTAACGATAGATGTTTATACTCTTGCGGCTTCTTTATATTATGCGGTTACAGGTAAACGTCCTGAAAGTTCGCTAGATAGAAAGTTGTATAATAAACCGTTAATTTCTCCTAATAAATATGTTGTTGGTATTAGTGATGGGTTGAATCGGGCAATACTTAAAGGTATGAATTTAGAAGCGGAAAATCGTCCGCAATCTATGAGAGAATGGTTAAAGTTATTGCCTGATGTTGGTAATCAGGTTTATCAGGTTAGTCAAAAAATAGAACATCAAACAATTAGGACTGAGAAAACTGTTCCTGTTATTGTAGGTGTTAATAATTCTCCTAATGTTAGGGTAAATAGGAAGAATATTCCTTGGTTTTTGTTAGGAGCAATAAATTTAATTTATCTAATTACAGGCGTTTTATTACCAGCTAACTTAGTTACTTTATTTCTAGCTTTATTTTTAGCTTCTATACCAACTCGGTTTTATAAATGGGCGATTGATAATTTTATGGAAATAACATTAGAACGGATTTTTTACTATCAGGCAGTTATAATTGTTGCTGTAATTTCTAATGTTTATTTTTATCCCAAGGAAAAATTAGAAAAATATTTTAGCAAATTACATACATCTTTAATTATGATTTGTACTTCTTATTTAGGCTTATTTTTAGGCTGGTTAATTTACCAAATCTTCCCAATATTTGGAAATCGCTAAACCTGCAATTTAGATCCCCGACTTCTTTGATAAATTAACATTATTTACCAAAGATTAAAGTAAGAAGTCGGGGATCTTTAACTACCTGGTAACTGTATTAAAACCTTTACTATAGGTTTCGGTAAACTTTTTCCATATTCCCTAAAGTGATATAATAGAATAATTAAAACTGCGAGGTAAATTTCTATGGTAACTCTAGCACCTACTCACAGCAATACTCATACCAATAGCGTTATCCTCCATAATATTTCTTGGAATACTTTTGAACGAATTTTAGTAGAAACAGGTGATGATCGCCATAACAGGTTTACTTATAATCAGGGAATCTTAGAAATTATGACTCCATTAATGCCCCATGAACATAATAAAAGATTGATAGAAAAAATAATTGATACTTTAGTTGAAGAATTAAATCTCAATATAAAAAGCACTGGTTCATTAACTTGTAAAAGAGAAGATTTAGCTAAAGGTGTAGAACCTGATTCTAGTTTCTATATTCAAAATGAACCAATCATGAGAAATAAAACAAGTTTAGATTTAACTCAAGATCCCCCACCTGATTTAGTCATAGAAGTTGATTATGCTAGTTCTTCTATTGATAAATTACCGATTTATTTAGCTTTAGGTGTTCCTGAAGTTTGGCGTTATGATGAACCTGTGATGCAAATTTATAGTTTATCTGAGGATAAATATATTCCTTGCACTGGTTCACCAACCTTCGCGAATTTACCTTTAAATACAGAAGTTCCTCAGTTTTTAGCTTCTAGTTTACAAGTGGGTGAGGTGTTAATGATTAAAAGTTTTCGGAGTTGGTTAAAAACACAAATTTCGTGATTAAATTAAGGAGTCGGGGATCTTGAACTACTTGCGGTTAAACCAACTTCCCCCACCTGGTAACTGTATTAAAACTTCCGTTACCGCTTTCGGCAAAGTTTTTGCTGAATGTTCATAAGCCAAAGTTAAAAATTGACAACCTTTTGTTATTAACTCCCTTTGGTCAATCATTTTATGATACAATATAATCAAGTTCCAAAAATATAACTACATAAATATAAAGAATATGAACAACCTATCAATTCCAGCGCAAATATTACAGGAAGCATGGGAAAAAGGTTTACAGCAAGGTTTAACCCAAGTTGCTGTAAATATGTTACGAGAAGGTATTGATTTAGATTTTATCGTCAAACTAACTGGACTACCATTAGAAGTAGTTAAAAATTTACAAGCTGTTGATACAGATGATGATAAAAGATTGGTTAAAGAATTTTTAGAAGTGAGTGAATCATCATTAAATAAAATTTGGCTTAATCCAGAGGAAGACGAAGCATGGAAGGATCTATAGAAATTTCCTTTGTGTTACAATAAAAGTCGAATATTTCTAACTTTATTAGTAAACTATTGCCATGACAAATAAAACCATGAAAAACAAAGAATTTTATGTAGTAATTGAAAGAGATGAAGATGGTATGTATATTGGTGAAGTTCCCCAACTTAAAGCCTGTTATAGTCAAGGAGAAACTATTGATGAACTCATGACAAATATTAAAGAAGTTATTGAAATGTGTTTAGAAGAACTAGAAGAGGAATCAATAACACTTTTGAATAAATTTTATTAGAAACTGGTGGCGATCGCCATAACAGGTTTACTTATAATCAGGGAATCTTAGAAATTATGACTCCATTAAATTTCTGAGGTCTATTAATTCCTGTGTCATATTTGTATTAACCTCAAATTAACTCGACTAAATTTAATATAGCAAAATTCAAGAATTTATTTCCTTGTATTCAGGACTTACGCAGAAGTTACGGAAGAATGAACCACGTTAGCGAAGCTTTCCGTAAGGATAGGACACGAAGGTAAGAGGGTTTGAGAGATATTTTGTTTGCGTAAGTCCTAATTTTATACAGGTTGTGTAATTTGATTTAAATTAATATCCTCAATCAGAGGAATATCTAACCCTAAAGGTAAACATAATCACATCCAAACATCAAAAGCAGAATTTCCCTTTGCACATCCCCGCTATTGGTCGGCTTTTATTGCTCAGGGATGACAATAACATGATTTAATAGTAAAAACGAGACTGAGTAATTAAACAGATTTTTGACTTTCCATGGATATTTCACCTAATCAATCATCAACCCAATTTTTAACCCATGACGAATCTGCACAAGTTGACGCAGCTTTGTTATCTTCTCCTGAGAAGTTTTTAACCCACATTCCGCACCC
>NZ_PGEM01000035.1:0-11724 GCF_002934005.1 Cuspidothrix issatschenkoi CHARLIE-1
GGTAGAGGGATTGCATATAGGCGATTTGTCTATCAAGGTCATCTCGCTGTTTTGAGGAACTAACCCGACAGTAGCAAATAGTGGGAGTTCTAATTGAATCGCCCCTGATGTATGATTCGACATCGTACAATCTTTGTCCTGCCGGGTTTTTAATGCTTTTGATTTTCCCCTCATCTGCATATCTCCTCAAGGTATTTGGATGCAATCCCAGAAATTCGACCGCTTTTCTAAGTGGTATGTATGCCATAGGGAAAGTATAGCATTAGTTAGTATTAGTTGGCAAATATTTAACTAGCTAATTTCCCTCTGCTCATCGGTTGGTGAGCGTAGCCGTTCACAAAGTGTGGCTAACGCCACACCACTGCTCCCTACCCTCTTAGTTAGTATTTTTGTACTAAAATTTTAATAGAGTAATCTGTGGTTGTCAAGGGAGAAGGGAGAGATACTGATACAAAAATTTACAATTTAGGGAAACATAAACAAAATCAAAATGAATGTATCATTGGCATGATTTATAATATACTAGACTTTGTTATACACTTGCAAAACTAATGTATACCAGTGAATTAGCTAAATATTCTGTAAGAGCGGACATTGGACAAACCAGCCGTATCTTTATAGTGGAAGACGAAGAACTGATTCGGGAAATGTTAGTTCTCGCTCTGGAAGAAGAAGGATATGAGGTAATTACCGCTAGAGATGGCCGAGCAGCGATAGAATATCTGAAAAGTTGTGAAAATAATCCTGAAGAATTATCTTTGGACCTGGTGGTATTAGATTTAATGTTACCGCAAATCAATGGTCTAGATATTTGCCGTTTTCTGCGTCATCAAGGCAACTCTGTACCAATTTTAATGATAAGTGCTAAAGGTAGCGAAACTGACCGGGTACTGGGCTTAGAAGTGGGTGCTGATGACTATTTGACTAAACCATTTAGTATGCGGGAATTAGTGGCACGGTGTCGGGCTTTACTCCGCCGTCAGCGTTTAATTACATTGCCACAAGTTCCTATACTCAAACACAAGGATATAACCTTAAATGCCCAAGAATGTCGGGTAATGGTGCGGGGAGAAGAGGCAAATTTATCTCCGAAGGAATTTCGCCTGTTAGAATTATTTATGAGTTATACCCGTCGGGTATGGTCACGGGAACAGTTGTTAGACCAAATATGGGGGCCTGATTTTGTTGGGGATAGCAAAACTGTTGATGTTCATATCCGTTGGTTACGGGAAAAGCTGGAGGAAGATCCCAGTCATCCAGAGTATATTGTCACTGTTAGAGGTTTTGGCTACAGATTTGGTTAATTGTTGAAGATAGTTGCTAATTTTGAGTAATCACAAAGCAACTAAGGACTTTAATGTTTTTATTGGGATTTTTGCTAGGTTTACTTGTCGGCCTTGGTTTTTGGGTTTGGCAACAAGTCCATCTTAACTGGTATGTAGAGCGGTTACTACAACCTGCTAGTTCTCGTTTTCGTAAAATTACTAATGTTCAACTGCTGTTAAGACCTCGTTTACGCCGCGAAATATCTATGGTGAATAAGCAGTACCAAGAATTGCAGCAATCATTATCTATGTATAAAGAATTGCTCGATTTTGCCCCACTGGGATATTTACAGGTAGACGAAGAAAATCAACTATTATGGTGCAATCAGCAAGCACGGAAAATTTTATATCTTCAAAGATGGCAACCAGGGCAGGTGCGTTTGTTGCTAGAGTTGGTGCGATCCTATGAGTTAGACCAGTTAATTGAACAAACTCGTGATTGGCAAAAACCCCAGGTGCAAGAATGGGTATTTCATCCTGCTTGTGAGGATGCTAAGGTGATGACAGAGGTAAAGTCTATGTTTCTGCGGGCTTCAACCTTACCCTTAGCTACGGGTCAAGTGGGGGTATTTTTGGAAAATTGTCAGGCTGTGCTAGATTTGAAACAAGAACGCGATCGCTCTTTTTCCGATTTAGCCCATGAACTCCGTACTCCTCTCACTGCTATTCGTCTGGTGGTAGAAACTTTGCAAAGCCGTTTAGAACCACCTTTAGACCGTTGGGTTAATAGGCTGATGCACGAAGTTGATCGGCTGATTAATTTGGTACAAAGCTGGTTAGAATTGACGCAAATGGAAAATAACCCCACCATGGAGTTAAATTTAGAAATGGTGGAAATGCGATCGCTAATTATGTCCGCCTGGGAAACCCTAGAACCAATTGCCCAAGGTCAATCTTTAAACATGATCTATTCTGGTCTAGAAAACATCTATATTCAGGCAGATAAATCTCGACTGTACCAAGTATTTATTAACTTAATAGATAATAGCATCAAATATAGTCCCAATGGTACTACTATTCTCATTGAAACTAAAATAATTTCTACTGATAACGGTCAAATATTGGAAATCAATATCATTGACTCTGGTGCTGGTTTTGCTGTTGCAGACTTACCCCATGTATTTGAAAGATTTTATCGCGGAGATAAAGCTCGTTACCGTTCACCAGTCAATGAAGCAAATTCCCCCACCGGAATTGCAGGTACTGGTTTAGGTTTAGCTATTGTCCAGCAAATAATCATTGCCCACGGTGGTTTAATTAAGGCCATGAACCATAGAGAAACCGGAGGTGCTTGGATACAAATTCAGTTACCTCAAATCATGACAAACTCGCCTAATCAAGATTATAATCAAGGAAATATATAATTATACTTTTTTTATATGACAAGTGTGAAAACTGTATTTTATACACCCAATTCTGAAATACAGCCTATAGAACGTTCTATTAGGCGTTTAGAAAGGGATTTGTTACGCATGGGCGCTTTAGTAGAACAATCTTTTCGTCTCAGCCACCAAGCCTTATTTAATGGGGACTTAATGGCAGCCGAACAAATACCCCGATTAGACAAAAAAATTGATCGCTTTTATAGACAAATAGAATTAGATTGTACCGCCATTATTATCCGTCAAAGACCCAAAGAAAAAGATTTGCGTTGTTTAAGTGCTTTTATGCAACTAGTTCGAGATTTAGAACGTATTGGCGACTATGCCCAAGATTTAGCGGAAATTGCCATTAAACTGTTTCCTTATCCTCAACATAGTTCTTTGCCAGAGATAGCGGTTATGTCTCAACACGCCCAAGCTATGTTAGCAAATTGCTTAGTTGCTTTGGCGGACTTAGATGAAACCAGTGGACAAAGAATGAAGCAGTTAGATGATGCTGTAGATAATGCTTATGAACGTCTTTATCAAACCTTTGCTCACCAAGAAAATTTTCCCGGAGTCATTGAACCAATTCTGCTGTTAACTTTAGCAATTCGTTGTTTAGAACGCATGGCAGACCACGCTACCAATATAGCTCAACGAGTTACATATATTGTGACCGGTCAAAGAAATTAGGGTGATGAGTAAATGCTGGTGGGCATTGCCCACCCTACTATGACCAAAAATATGGGATACAAGCCCCGTCCTAGAAGTAAAAATAAAATTTTTTTCAAAAAAACTTATTTAAAATCGTATTTAGATAAATAGAACTTATAACTTGTGTAAAAGCCCAGTTTTTGGTAGATGTTGTAAATTCTGATTCTGAAAATATTTGACAATAAATAATTAATATTCAGGGTTTTAGTCTGCCATGAAAAGTGAAGATTGTCAACGGGTAAAAATATTTCTGCAAAAGTGGAAAGGTTCTCAGGGGAACGAGAGAGCAAATTATCAGGGTTTCTTTTTAGAACTTTGTGATGCTTTGGGGGTAGAGCGTCCATTACCTAAAGGTAGTATAGCTGGCGATCGCTATTGTTTTGATAAAGACATCAAAATTTTTAACAAAGATGGAGTTACGACAAACTTTGCAGACTTCTACAAAGAAGGACATTTTTTAATTGAAGCTAAACAAGGGGGAAATGCTGCTAAACGGGGTACTGCTAAACGAGGGACAAAAACCTATGATATCGCAATGGAAAAAGCTTTTTATCAAGCTCAAAGTTATACACCTTTTCTACCAAGTAAACCTCCCTTTTTAATTACCTGTGATATTGGTTCACATTTTGAAATGTGGATGAGTTTTAGTGGTAACTATGGTGGTTATGGTGCGCGGGAAAAAATTGATCTTGATCAGCTTTTAAACGAGAAAGTATTTAATCGCTTTGTTGCTATATTTAATGATCCGCAAAGTTTAAACCCAGAAAAATATCGAGCGCGGGTAACAAGAGAAGTTGCGGATACCTTAGCTAAATTAGCGCGGTGGTTAGAAAAACAAGGACACGAACCCAAAGAAGTCGCTAATTTCCTCATGCGCTGCATTTTCACCATGTTTGCGGAAGATGTAAAATTATTGCCAGGAGAAGTTTTTACTAAAGCATTAAAAGAACGTTGGTTGGTTGAACCCAAGACATTTAAAACCCAGATTGAAAGACTGTGGAAAGTGATGAATACTGGGGGAGAATTTAACTTTGATGAAATTCCCCAATTTAACGGCAGCTTTTTTGCTCATGCAACTGCTTTTGATTTACCGAAAGAACAGTTAGAAGTGCTGTATGAAGCTGCAAATAAAGATTGGACTGAGGTAGAACCGGCGATTTTTGGGACATTATTAGAACGAGCTTTAGATAGTAAAGAACGGAAAAGTTTAGGAGCGCATTACACACCTCGATCCTATGTTGAGCGGTTGGTGCGTCCCGTAGTTATAGAACCTTTACGGTCAGAATGGTTATTAGTGGAATCGGAGGTTAATCGCTTTTTAACTCTCAAAGAAACACAGCAAAAACCGACAAAAGTACAAATAGAAAAAGCTGAATATGAAATTAGGGCATTTTTAGATAAATTACAACAAATTCGGATTCTTGATCCTGCTTGTGGTTCGGGTAATTTTTTATATGTAACATTAGATTTATTAAAGACATTGGAACAGGAAGTACAGACGCGGTTACTGGATATTTTGGGAGAAGTAACAACGAATTTATTAGAGGAATTTGATCCGCGTTTAGCAGGAAGAAAACAGGTAAACCCGGCGCAATTTTTAGGGATTGAAATTAATCCTAGAGCGGCCGCTATTGCAGAGTTAGTAATTTGGATTGGTTATTTACAATGGCATTTTAAACGCTATGGAAGTACACCACCACCAGAACCGATTTTACAGGATTTTCATAATATTGAATTTCGGGATGCGGTGTTAGATTATGATGGGAAGGAGTTAGATATTGATATTAAAACGGGTCAGGTAAAAACTCGCTGGGGTGGAAAAATGATCAAGCATCCTGTGACGGGTGAAGATGTTCCTGATGCGAGTGATCAAATTCCTATTTATCGTTATCTTCATCCTCGTCCTGCTATATGGCCAGATGCAGATTATATTGTTTCTAATCCTCCTTTTATTGGTAATGCACGAATGAGGGATAGATTAGGTGATGGATATACAGAAACGCTACGTCAAGTTTATCCAGATGTACCTGATACTGTAGATTTTGTAATGTATTGGTGGCATAAAGCGGCTGATTTAACCAGAACAAATAGTAAATTTAAGACATTTGGGTTTATTACTACTAATAGCATTAGTCAAGTTAGACAAAGAAAAGTAATTGAATTTCACCAAAATCAAAAAAATCCAATTCGGTTATTTTTCGCTATTCCTGATCATCCTTGGACAGATGAAGGTGCAGCCGTAAATATTGCTATGACTGCGGGTGAATTAGATACTTTGCAAAGTTCAAATGTTGCTCATTTAGCAAATGTGATTTGTGAAAATACAGGAGAAACACCAGAAGATTTAGCAGAAAAAGTTGATATTCAATGGCGAAATGTAGGATTAATTTTTAGTAATCTTAAAACAGGTTCGGATATTGGAAAATGCCAAAAAATAAAAGCTAATTTGCAACTATCTTGCCCAGGTATGAAAATGACAGGAGCAGGATTTTTGTTAACAAAACAAGAAGCTATAGATTTAGGATTTAATGAATTAAATAATAAAGTACCAGTTATTAAAAAATATCTTCATGGACGAGATATTACTGATAAAGCGAGAGGTTTATATACAATAGACCTTTTTGGTTTATCAATTGAAGAAGTTCAAAGGTTATATCCTAATGTTTATCAATGGATATATGAAAGAGTTAAGCCTGAACGGGATATGAACAACCGTAAAGCATTGCGTGATAATTGGTGGATTTATGGGGAAGCTAGAGCTACTCTTAGACCGGCATTAAAAGATTTAAAACGATATATAGTTACTGTTGAAACAGCGAAGCATCGTGTTTTTATATTTTTAAATTATGATGTTATACCTGATAATAGACTAATTGCGATAGCTTTTGATGATGCTTATTATTTAGGTATTTTATCCAGTCAAGTTCATATTATTTGGGCATTAGCAGCAGGTGGAAGATTAGAAGATAGACCTATTTATACAAAAACAAAATGCTTTGACCCTTTCCCTTTTCCAAATCCTACACCAGAACAAAAACAGAAAATCCGAGAATTAGGAGAAAGATTAGACTCCCACCGTAAACGAGTACAAACACAACATCCCGAAATCACAATTACGGGAATGTATAACCTGCTAGAAAAACTCCGCAAAGGAGAAACATTTACCGAAGCAGATAAAACATATAATAATAAAGCCTTAGTTTCCACCCTCAAACAAATTCATGATGAATTAGATCACGCTGTTTTTGATGCTTATGAATGGCAAGATTTAAAAGAACATCAAAAAACAAAAGCCGAAATTGAGGAAATAATTTTATCAAGATTAGTCGCGCTCAATGCTGAACGTGCAGAAGAAGAACGTAACGGAATAATTCGCTGGTTGCGTCCTGAATATCAAGCACCATACGAAGTTACCCAACAACTACTAACGGAAGTGATGGAAACAGAAGAAACCGTGATTATTCCCACGGAACAAAAAACTTTTCCCAAACAACCAAAAGACCAACTTGCAACTATCCGTGACTTACTCCGCACCAATACTAACGAGTGGACTGTGGAACAAATTGCTGCTCAATTCAAAAATGGTGGAAAATATAAAAATACTATTACCGAAAATCTGGAGAGATTAGAATGGTTTGGGATTTTAATGTGTCGAGAAATAGGAGAAAGTAAACATTGGCAATATGTGGAAATATAGTAGAATGTCTGATAGCGAAGCGTGGCGTTAGCCATATCAGGATTGACAGGATTTCAGGATTGACAAGACTTACACGTCAGATATCAAGAATAAGCTGTTGTGCATTTAATTTGTATAATTCTTGCGGGCAAGATGCCCGCACTACAAGAAATAACAACATTAGGATTATTGGATCTAGCTGCGTAACAGCTTATTGTCGTAAAACCAAGCTCTTGCAATCCAAGAACGTTCCGCCACGCTCCAAAACTCAACTTCAGGGGTTTTGCTGCCTAGTCTCTTATAAGTCCGATATGATTGGTTAATCTAAAAAAACAAGCCCCTGTAAGGTTTTTCAACTCTACAGGGGTTCTGTTTTTATATTTGGTGGCGGGAAGTGGATTTGAACCACTGACCTTCGGGTTATGAGCCCGACGAGCTACCAGGCTGCTCTATCCCGCGTCGCTTTTGTCGCTTGTCTCTCGACTCCTTTAATATAACGCGAAGTCAAAAGTTTGTCAACTATAAAAGCGATAATTCTCCAATTACTTCCAAACGTTTGTATTTCCCGAGATTCATAAACTTCTCAGAGAGGCTTTGGGCAATACTGGGACTGATCCAGCCCATTTGTTGGAGGATGTGAATAGCTACGGCATATTTAGCCCTTTTTGCGCCATCCATGACTTTAATTGCTAATCCCATCCCTTCCCCAAGGCGGCCAATACATTGTATTCCTTCCGCACCAGATTTACTCACCAGGTCGCCAGGAGTAAGACGCATTAATTCTGTGTCAAATTGCCCTTCTCCAGCTACCATAACGGGATGATGGTTCATGGCGCGGACAATGCGTTCCATATCCAAGCTATTACTCGAAGCTAAAACAGCATATAAAGCAGCCATTTGACTGAGTTGCATCAGGTATGTGGGTGCGCCACAGTCATCATGGGCGGTGAGAAATTCTTCGGCTGGCATTCGTAACAATTCTGCCACTTTGGTGATAATTAACTGTTGAACCGGGTGTTTACGATCCAAATAGGTAGTTAATGGCCAATGGCGTTGTTGACAAACAGCTAACATTCCCGCGTGTTTACCAGAACAGTTATATTCTAGAGGACTACGTTTATCCGAGGGTATGGGGCAATGTAGGGCATTAACATCTATATCTGCTTGCCAGAGGATATTAAATACCTGTCTTACCTGTTCCATACTACCTTGATGAGAACTGGTGATAATAGCTAAGTCCCGATCGCTCAAATCATAGCGTTCTAATGTGCCTGTGCTGGTAACAGCTAGGGCTTGAAATGGTTTCAGGGCAGAACGGACAAATGCGGCTGTTTCTGCGTTACCGGCAACAGAAAGCACCCGTCCCCGGTCGTCGCTAACAACAGCCTGGACTATATGCCGAGATTCGATAATACCTTCCCGCAGCAACCGGACTTCCAGGGCTGTGGCTTGAGTTCTTTTTCCCATTGTCATGGGTTTATATATATTCTGTGAATTTTTCAGTTGTCGGTGTTTGGTTGTCAATTGTCCGTTGTTTTACTAATAACGAATGACTCATGAACAATGACTATTTACAAGAAATGCCAAACTATAGCACCAATTAGATACAGAAGAGCAATTATACCAAAGCTAATTTGTAAGCGCTGGAGAATTGGTTTGATGTCGTAGGTGACAATTAGGCGATCGCGGTTGATTACTTCTTGGGGTTTTGTCCAAGTTTGCCCGTCGTACCAACCAGATTCTTCATAGAATACGGTGGGACTGTTGAGGCGATCGCGCACATAGAACCAACCTAAGTATAACTGCACCAATACCAAAATTACATTTACACTAGCACCAGCAGATCCACAAAGGAGGAAATTAAATATCTGTTTTTGTGGAGGAAAACTCGCTGCTGCCACAGGCCCAGCTACTAACCACGACCAAGCCCAAATCCAAAACATTTTCTTGGCGTAGTTACCCCAGCTTAGGGTACTATCCCTAAATAGCCAGGCAGTTTTTAACTCTTCGTACTCATTTAGTGGTTGTTGTTCCGTGGGAACTGGGCAATTCTCAAGGGAGGATCGGATCATAAGTCAGTTAACCCCCAATGTGATCGGAGTTTGGTAGAGAAACACGTTCCGCGTGACCCCAGAACGCTTCTAAATTATAAAACTCCCTTTCCCTTGGCATCATGATGTGGACAATAACATCACCATAATCTTGTAGTACCCAAGTACCTTCAGTTTTGCCTTCTGTTCTTAGGGGTCGTCGTTGCCAATCTATTTCTACTTGTCCTTCAATAGCATCAGCGATCGCTCTAACTTGTACCTTAGAATAACCTGTCATCATTACAAAGTAATCAGACAGGTAGGAAATCTCTTCTACTTTTAGTAATATAATTTCCCCTGCTTTCCGGTCTAAAGCCGCTTCGACAATAGCTAAGGCTAAGTTTTCACTTGTATCTTCTGTGTCAGTTTTAGGTCCGTTCACAGCGTTTTTTGTCAATGATAAATTTACTGGCAAAGATTCAGTCATTCAACCTCAGATGTTTTTCCTTTTGCAAGCAACTACTTGTTCAAGTGTATAAATAACTAATACCAATTTTACATGAAGCTGCTTATGTTTACCCGCCGGCCTCGCCCTCCCTTCTTACAAGGGGGGACTATAGGGAGGTATTTTTGTGTGCATTTTCATACAGAATTGGTATAACAAATAATTGAACTGCAATTGTGTGAATATGTTTTTTTAAATAGTAACATATCCTACATTGCAACAGCAGTCAGAATTTAGGAGTCAGGAGGAGGATTAACGAAAGCCGGGGAGCAGGGGCGCAAGATAGTAGTATTAGGGTATAGGTTCACAGTTTCCATGGCCGACAATTATTAATTGCTGGATAAAAATAAAAGATGATATCAGGGGAAATTAAAAGTCAAGTCGATAAAATCTGGGATGCTTTCTGGTCTGGTGGTATTTCCAACCCCCTAGAAGTAATTGAACAAATTACCTACCTGTTATTCTTGCGTCGTCTGGATGATCTGCATACCTTAGCAGAAAACAAAGCTACCAAACTCAAAAAGCCGATGGAACGGCGCATTTTCCCAGAGGGGGATTATGTATTAGAAAAATCCGAGTCGGGAGAACCTCTAAAAAAACGCCCCTATGATCATTTGCGTTGGTCGCGGTTTCAGCATTTCGCAGCGCCAGAAATGTATGTTTTGGTAAATGACTTTGTTTTTCCGTTTTTACGGACTTTAGGTGGTGATGACTCAACCTACGCCCACCACATGAAAGATGCTCGTTTTACCATTCCCACCCCGGCGCTACTTGCTAAAGTGGTGGACTTAATCGCTAATATCCCGATGGATGACAGGGACACCAAAGGCGACCTGTATGAGTATATGTTAAGTAAAATTGCCGCCGCCGGACAAAATGGGCAATTTAGAACACCGCGCCATATTATTGGGCTAATGGTGGAACTGACAGCACCCAAACCAGGGGATGTAATTTGTGATCCTGCTAGTGGAACCTGTGGCTTTTTGGTGAGTGCTAATGAATACCTACGTCAACATCACCCCCAGGTCTTAACAGATGTCAAGCTGAAAGCACATTTTCACCAGCAGATGTTTCACGGGTTTGATTTTGACAATACTATGCTGCGAATTGGCAGTATGAATATGCTCCTGCATGGTGTAGAAAATCCTGATGTTAGATATAAAGATTCCTTAGCACAGGAACACGCAGATGATGAGGAAACCTATACTTTATTATTGGCTAATCCTCCCTTTGCTGGTTCTTTAGACTATGAAAATACAGCTAAGGATTTATTAGAAATAGTTAAAACTAAGAAAACAGAGTTATTATTTTTAGCTTTATTTTTAAGACTGCTGAAACCAGGGGGTAGGGCGGCGGTAATTGTCCCTGATGGGGTGCTGTTTGGGTCTTCTAAAGCACATAAAGAACTGCGGCGGTTGTTGGTAGAGGAACAAAAGCTAGATGGGGTCATATCCCTCCCTGGGGGTGTGTTTAAGCCCTATGCGGGAGTTTCCACGGCGATTTTACTCTTTACTAAAACCAATTCGGGAGGAACTGATTTTGTTTGGTTCTATGATGTCAATGCCGATGGTTTGAGTTTAGACGATAAAAGAACGCCTTTGTTAACTGAGGATAAACTTGGATCTGTGCCGGCTGTGCAGTTAACCCCGGAGGAACATAGTAAAAATAACTTACCTGATGTTTTAGCACGGTGGCAGCTACGTAATACTACAGAACGAGAACGCCTCCGCACATCTCAAAGCTTCTGTGTCCCAAAGACGGATATTGCGGCTCAAGGTTATGATTTAAGTCTTAATCGTTACAAAGAAGTGGTACATGAGGAGGTAGACCATTTACCACCCCAGGACATTCTGGCTAATTTAGCCAAGTTAGAGTTAGAAATTCAACAGGGTATGGAGAAATTAGCGGGGTTGTTAGGGTAACGCTCCCTAAGGAACGTTCCCTGAGCGAAGCTTGTACTGAGCGAAGCCGAAGTGTCGAACAACGTTCCCTGAGCGAAGCTTATACTGAGCGAAGCCGAAGTGCCGAAAGTCGTTCCCTGAGCGAAGCTTGTACTGAGCGAAGCCGAAGTGCCGAAAGTCGTTCCCTGAGCGAAGTCGAAGGGAACATT
>NZ_PGEM01000035.1:11843-34715 GCF_002934005.1 Cuspidothrix issatschenkoi CHARLIE-1
CGTTCCCCGACCGAACTTGTACTGAGCGAAGCCGAAGTGCCGAAAGTCGTTCCCTGAGCGAACTTGTACTGAGCGGAGTCGAAGTGTCGAAGGACGTTCCCTGAGCGAAGCTTGTACTGAGCGAAGCCGAAGTGTCGAAGGGAACATTTTTGAGCAAAATTCCCTAAGTAACGTTCCCTGAGCGAGGCTTGTACTGAGCGAAGCCGAAGTGTCGAAGGGAACATCACCAGATTCAAGTATAAATAATCTTAGAAAATTCAATCATAAACATATGGCATATATATATATTCTTGAATGTGCTGATGGTAGTTACTATACTGGTAGTACAATGGATTTAGATCGTCGTTTATGGGAACATCAAAATAGTTATGGAGCGAATTACACGGCCAAGCGCTTACCTGTTAAGTTAGTTTTTTGTGAGTATTATGAGCTTGTAAAAGATGCTTATGAACGGGAAAAACAAATACAAGGTTGGAGTCGCAAGAAAAAACAAGCTTTGATTTTAGGAAATACAAATTTATTACATAAGTTAGCTGAGTGTCAAAATGAAACTCATTATGGTCGGGTTAGTCATTTGAGTTAGGAAAAGTGTTCCCTTCGACTGTTCCCTTCGACTGTTCCCTTCGACTGTTCCCTTCGACTGTTCCCTTCGACTGTTCCCTTCGACTGTTCCCTTCGACTGTTCCCTTCGACTGTTCCCTTCGACTGTTCCCTTCGACTTCGCTCAGGGAACGGCCTTCGAGTTTGCTCAGGGAACGGTCTTCGAGTTTACTCAGGGAACGGTCTTCGACACTTCGGCTTCGCTCAGTACAAGCTTTACTCAGGGAACGGTCTTCGACACTTCGGCTTCGCTCAGTACAAGCTTTACTCAGGGAACGGGAGGGAAATTAAAATGGTAAGATGAGTATTTTATAGGAGTAATGGTCATGATAGTTACAACTGCTAAAAAGATGACTTTTGAGGAATTTCTTAATTATGACGATGGGACGGATTATTTATATGAGTTGGAAAATGGGGAATTAATTTTTATGCCTTCTGAAAGTGAACTAAATCAAAGAATAGCAATATTTTTATTAATCTATTTTTCTCAATTAGGTATTCCCTATTATCAGTTAAGAATGAAAACAGAAATAGCTGTAAATAGTCGCAAGGTGGGGGTGCGTGTTCCTGATTTGGTGGTGTTTTCTGAGGAGTTAGCCCAAGTGATGAAAGATGCTACACGCTCTCTTATTTTAATGGATATGCCGCCTCCTTTGTTGGTGGTTGAGGTGGTCAGTCCTAACCAAGAAAAGCGAGATTATCGTTACAAGCGTTCTGAGTATGCAGCGCGGGGTATTAATGAATATTGGATTGTTGATCCGATATTACAAAAGGTGACTGTTTTGGAATGGGTGGAAGGTTTATACGAGGAGCAGGTTTTTACAGGTGATGAGGTGATTTGTTCCCCTTTGTTTGCTGAGGTAAAGTTAACTGTAAATGAGTTATTACAAGGGTGATAAAAGTTTATATATAATTGATTTATTGAGGTAAAAAAGCTATGCAAATTACTGTAGATATTCCTGATGGAATGTTACCAAGCTTAGAATCTTATAAGGAAGATTTACCAAAAATCTTGGCTTTAGGGTTACGAGAAATTAATGCTAATCCCAAGGGTGGTATTTCTGGTTTAGCTGAGGTTTTAGAGTTTTTGGCAATGTTATGAGTAAAAGTTATATTTCTAATAGTGTGAGACAAAAGTTACCTGAGTGTCAAAATGCAACTCATTACAGAAACGCTCCCTGAGCGAAGCTTGTACTGAGCGAAGCCGAAGTGTCGAAGGGAGCATATCAATGTTGTTTATTAAAGATTTGGAGAAAATGCAGGGATGAGTAATTTACCTAAAAAATGGAATTTGTTGGCGTTAAATCAAATATGTGATTTACAAAATGGCTATGCTTTTAAATCAAGTGATTATGTCAATATTTCTAGTACATTAAATTGTAGAATGAGCAATATTAGACCTAATGGAGTTTTTGATTTAGAACATAATCAAAAGTTTTTACCTGATTCATACACGGAAAAATATAAACAATATCTATTAAAAGATGGTGATGTCATTATTGCAATGACAGATATGGCAACAGAAGCAAAAATATTAGGTGTTCCGACCATTGTAAAAACTCAAGGTAAAAACTTATTATTAAATCAACGGGTTGGAAAACTCATTATTAAGAAACCAGAATTAATTTATTTTCCATATTTAAAATATGTTTTAAATCGTGAGCAAGTAAAAAAATACTTTTTAAAGTTTGCAGGTGGAGGATTGCAAATAAATCTATGTAAAGATGATATTTTAAGTGTTACAATCCCCCTACCACCATTAGAAGAACAGAAAAAAATAGCGGAGATATTAGATCAAGCGGAGGAGTTGAGAAGAAAAAGAAAGGAGGCGATCGCACTACTCAACACCCTCACTCAATCCATTTTTATAGAAATGTTCGGAGATCCTGTTAAGAATCTGAAGTCTTTTCCTATATTTCGTCTTGGAGATTTAACAAAAATAAGCAGTGGTAGTACTCCTAGCCGTAAAAACTCAGAAAACTTTAATGGAAACATACCTTGGGTAAAAACAACAGAAGTAAATGAACGGCTCATTACTGATACAGAAGAAAAAATTACGGAAACTGCACTTCAAAATTCAAGCTGTCATCTTTATCCAGTAGGATCTATTCTTATCGCACTCTATGGACAAGGAAAAACACGAGGACAATGTGCTGTACTTGGTATTGAGGCAGCTACTAATCAAGCTTGTGGCGTTTTACTTCCAAATCCAAAATACGAAACTAACTTTTTGTTTGCACAACTTCTTATTTCATATAGTAGATTAAGAGCAATGGCAAGAGGGGGAAATCAGGAGAATTTAAACCTTGGATTAATTGCAGATTTTACTGTTTTACTTCCCCCCCTATCCCTTCAAAAAGAATTTGCCCAACGTTTTGAAGCAGTAGAAGAACTGAAAAAATCACACCGCGCCTCATTATCAGAACTAGATGCCCTCTTTGCATCTCTCCAACATCGTGCATTTAGAGGAGAACTGTAATATGAGCGCCATGCTAACAGAATTTACCCTTGCCAACTTTAAAAGTTATCGTATAAGCCGCTTACCCCTGGGATCTTTAACCGTGCTAATAGGTGCAAACGCCGCCGGTAAAAGTAACGCCCTGGAAGGTTTGCGGTTTTTATCATGGCTGGCACAAGGGCAAAAACTCTCCAGTATTCAATATGCTGTAAATAGCGCCGAGGGAGTTGTACGCGGTCGAGTCAATGACTTATGCTATCGGGGAGAATCAAATTTTACCATCGGTTGCCGTTTAGACTCAACAGAATGGAACGAACTCAATATAACCCTGAATGTCCGTGATGGAGAACTGCACATCAGTAGTGAGCGAATTGTTGACTCAACAAATCCAGTTCCGCTATATGAGTTAAATCAGCCTTCAGAAGGGATAAATACTGATGTTAGGGTGGCATATAACAACTTTACAAAAGGCAAGAACAAGCCAGGAATAACGTGCAGTGATCAAATGGCTATCTTTGTGCAATTAGACAGCCCTGCCCGTTTTGATGCCAAATATGAAAATTCCCAAAAGATAATTCCCGAAACAGTCCGCCAATATCAACGAGTTTTACGGAATATCCTGTTTCTAGATCCCGTTCCCGCCAAAATGCGCGAGTACAGTTTTAAATCTGATAAGCGATTACAAGAAGATGGTACTAATCTATCCAGCGTTCTCTATCGCTTATGGGAGAACCAACCAGAAAATCAACAGACCATTCTCAACTTCATCCAGAGTTTACCAGAACAGGCTATAGAAGGGCTAGATTTTCTTTTCGGTCCACGGGATGAAGTCATGGTGCGACTAGCCGAAACCTTTGGTAATAACCGTCGCTATTGTGAAGCCGCATTGTTATCAGATGGCACATTGCGGGTGTTAGCGATCGCTGCTGCTATGCTATCGGCAACTGAAGGAAGTTTAGTCGTCATTGAAGAAATTGATAACGGTGTTCATCCCAACCGCGCCCAGCATCTACTAGCCAGTATTCGAGATATTGCGGAAAAGCGTAAATTACGAGTATTACTTTCTACCCACAACCCAGCCCTAATGGATGCTTTACCCGATGCGGCTTTAGGTGATGTAGTCTTTTGTTTCCGAGATCCAGAGGAAGGGAATCAAGGAAATAGTCGCCTGATCAGGCTTGGGGATATAGACGATTTCCCCAGTCTCATATCCCAGGGACCACTGGGACAACTGGTAACTGCTGGGGTAGTGGATAGGTTCGTTAAGTCACCCCACACACATGAGGACAGAAAACAGCAAGCTTTGGCCTGGCTGTCTCGTTTGCAGGAGTACGGCAATGAGTAGTATTTGCCTGATTGATACGAGTATATTTCTGGAAATACTTAACGTTCCCAACTATAATCAGCATACAGCATTAGTTCTCGAAGATTATCAGACCTATGCTAAATCTGGCTGTACTTTTCTGTTACCTATGGCGACCATTCTCGAAACAGGCAACCACATAGCCCAAAACGGCGACGGCACAATGCGAAGGATAACAGCCTTGCGTTTTGTTGAAGAAGTTAAAGCAGCATTTACAGGCCTAGCTCCCTGGCGAACTACTACATTCCCAAACACCGCAGAGATAATGTTGTGGATTGATCAATTTCCTATTCTGGCAGGTAAAAACAAAGCCCCTGATAAACAAGAAGGAACAAGCTTTGGGGATCTCAGCATCATTGAAGAATTTAATAAATCGTGTAAACGTTTCCCCATGAGTGAAGTATTTATTTAGTCGCTAGATAGGGATTTACAAAGCTATCATCAAAAAATATCAAAATAAATATATGAGCCAGTTTACCTTCCTCAAACCCGAATTTCCCACCATTTACGAATCTGCTCACAAAGCCTTTAAAACAGCCTACCGTGATCCTCGTACAGCCTGTTTCTATGGCCGTCGCGCCTTAGAATTAACGGTAAACTGGCTCTATAAATACGACAATACATTAAACTTACCCTATCAAGATAACATTAGCACCCTGATTCATGAACCTACCTTTAAAAACTTAGTAGGTCAAGCCATATTTAACAAAGCCAAACTCATCATTAAAATTGGTAACAACGCCGTTCATGATGAAAAAACAATACCCGTTAATGATAGCCTGACCGCAGTTAAAGAATTTTTTCATATAGCATATTGGTTAACCCGTACCTACGGACGCACCAGCAAGCCAGAACCAGGTTTAACCTTTGATATTAACGCCATACCGCAAGTTACCAAACCAACACCG
Organism: Cuspidothrix issatschenkoi CHARLIE-1; assembly: GCF_002934005.1. Lineage (GTDB taxonomy): Bacteria > Cyanobacteriota > Cyanobacteriia > Cyanobacteriales > Nostocaceae > Cuspidothrix > Cuspidothrix issatschenkoi. Next base: position 17,173 of record NZ_PGEM01000035.1, read on the forward strand.
GGGAGTGAGAAAAACAAAACTCCGGTGAGTGAGCGAAGTCGAACTCAAGAACTGCAAAAATTAGAAACAGAATTAAAAGAAAAAGATGAAAAACTCTCACTATTACTAACAGATAAAAACGCCCTAGATGAAACTATAAAACAACTCAGATCCGAATTAGCAGCAGTCAAAAAAGAAAATACTAGCCAAGCAGATACACACGACTATTCAGAACAAGAAACCCGTAACTTCTTCATAGATTTATTATTAAAAGAAACAGGATGGAAAATTTCAGCTTCCCTCGATGAGAGTTCTCGCTGGTTGAGCGAAGTCGAAACCAGCGTACTTGAAGAATGTTCCCTTCGACTTCGCTCAGGGAACGTTTCCCGTGAATATCCAGTAACAGGAATGCCCAATAACTCCGGTAATGGCTTTGTAGATTATGTATTATGGGGAGATGATGGTAAACCCTTAGCAGTAGTTGAAGCCAAACGTACCCGCAAAGACCCCCGCAACGGTCAACAACAGGCTAAACTCTATGCAGACTGTTTAGAAAAACAATTTAACCAACGTCCCCTAATTTTCTATACTAACGGTTATGAACATTGGTTATGGGATGACACCAACTACCCACCCCGACAAGTCCAAGGGTTTTACAAAAAAGCCGAATTAGAATTACTTATCCAACGCCGCAGCATCCGCAGATCCTTAGCCCAAGCAGATATTAAACCCAGTATAGCAGAACGGTATTACCAAACTCGTGCGATTCGGCGCGTTACAGAAGCCATAGAAACGGACAAAGAACGCAAAGCTTTGTTAGTTATGGCTACAGGTGCAGGAAAAACCAGAACAGCGATCGCTCTAGTAGAAATGCTGATGGGTTGTAACTGGGTCAAACGCGCCCTATTTTTAGCCGACCGTGTGGCCTTGGTAGACCAAACCATCAAAGTATTAAAAAAACACCTCCCAGAAGCATCTCCAGTGAACCTAGTCACAGAAAAGGATGGAGAAGGGAGAGTATTCGCTTGTACCTATCAGACCATGATGGGATTAATTGATGATACCAAAGAATCACAAAAACGGTTTAGTGTTGCCCATTTTGACATCATTATAGTTGATGAAGCCCATCGTTCCGTCTTCCAAAAATATCGCCATATCTTCAATAATTTTGATGCTTTACTATTAGGATTAACCGCCACCCCCAAGGATGAAATAGACCGCAACACCTACGGATTATTTGATTTAGAAAGCGGTGTACCTACAGATGCCTATGGCTTAGAAGATGCGGTAAAAGATGGGTTTTTAGTCCCACCTCAAGCGGTATCAGTTCCCCTGAGATTCCAACGTCAAGGAATTAATTATAGTCAATTGTCAGAAGCAGAAAGAGAAGAATGGGATGCCATAGAATGGGATGATGAAGGTAACATCCCCGACCGCATAGAAGCAGCAGCAGTCAATCAATGGTTATTTAATCAAGATACAGTAGATAAAGTTTTAGAACATCTAATGACCAGAGGTGTAAAAGTTGCCGGCGGTGATATTTTAGGTAAAACAATTATCTTTGCTAAAAATCAAGCTCACGCTAACTTTATCGCTGACAGATTTAATATTAACTATCCCCAATTTAAAGGTGAATTTGCTCGCGTCATTACCTTTAATACTAAATACGCTCAAAGTATTATAGAAGACTTTTCTAAAAAAGATAAAATGCCCCATATCGCTATTTCTGTAGATATGTTAGATACGGGAATAGATGTACCAGAAGTGGTAAATTTAGTCATGTTTAAACTGGTGCGGTCTAAAACCAAATTCTGGCAAATGTTAGGAAGGGGAACTCGTCGCTGTGCTGACTTATTTGGTATGGGACAGGATAAACAATTTTTCTATGTATTTGACTACTGCCAAAATTTAGAATTTTTCCAACATAACCCAGAAACCACCGATGCACCGATAGGTAAATCTTTAAGTAAACAGTTATTTAGTAAACGCTTGGAATTAATAGCAGAATTAGATCAAAAAATTGTTGATAATCCCGCAATTTCCGAAAATCCCACATCGGCAAAAGAACCAAAAACAAATGCAGAACTGCGTCATCAAATAGCCAACTTACTATATACAGAAGTTGCAGCAATGAACACAGAAAACTTTATAGTTCGCACCAAACGCCAATTTGTAGAAAAATATGCTAATTCAGAATCATGGAAATCCTTAGGACAGGAAGATATTATTACCTTAAATCAAGAAATCGCCGGTTTACCTTCCCAAATACCCACAGAAGCAGAAGAAACCAAACGATTTGATATATTAATCTTAAAATTACAACTAGCCATAATCAAATCTCAACCCAATCTCAAAAAATTACAAACACAAGTTAAATCAATAGCTGGGTTACTAGAAGAAAAACCAGATATTCCTTTAATTCAAGCACAACTACCATTAATTCAAGATATTCAAAGTGACGAATGGTGGCAAGATGTGACATTACCCATGTTAGAAATACTCCGTAAACGTCTCCGGGGTTTAGTAAATCTCATTGAAAAACAAAAACGTCAACCCATTTACACTAATTTTGAGGATGAAATGGGTGAGGAAATTATAGTCGAATTACCTCATTTTACCTCAACAGATAACTTTGCAAAGTTCCGCACTAAAGCCAGAGCCTTTTTAAGAGCGCATCAAGATAATATAGTTATTTTCAAACTCAGAACCAATAAACAATTAACCGCATCAGATTTATCCGAGTTAGAAAGAATATTAGCCGAAAGTGGTATAGGAGAAACGGAAGATATTAACCGCGCTAAGGAAGAATCTCAAGGACTAGGTTTATTTGTGCGTTCCTTAGTAGGACTAGATAGGGAAGTCGCTAAACAAGAATTAGCTGGTTTTCTCTCCAATAAAAACCTTAATGCTAATCAAATAGAATTTATAAATATGATTATTAACTACCTCACAGAACATGGTGTGATGGATGCGGCATTACTCTATGAATCACCATTTACTGATATTACACCCCAAGGACCAGATGGATTATTTACCTCCACTCAAGTTGATGAATTAATTGCTTGTTTAGAGGAAGTTTATCAAAAAGCGATCGCCTAAATAGGGTTTGCTGAATAAAAGCAAAACCTGGATAAATCAAGAGTTTAAGGGTAAGAAAAAAGGAACAAAGTGGGAAGCTATTTTGGATTTTTCACAGCCTGATGATTTGGTAAATTGGATAGCGAATCAAAGTTAAAATATTTTCTCACGCAAAGAGGAAAAGATATTTTTATGAGTCGGTTTTAACCGACTTTTGCTTTTAGGATATCTTATAAGTCCTGTAAACAATTTTTATAAATGTAAGTTTAGATACCATATATACGGTTAGCCTAGCGATATCGCACCCAATAACCTTTAACTACAGTAAAATAATTAAAAACACCTAATCACAGCAGCTTAACAATGACTATGACAAACCAAGAATTAGAAACCCAACTTCTAGCATTAACCCCAACAGAAAAAGCCGAAGCAATACAAATATTAACTAAAACCTTAAATCAAAGTAGATATCCTATTACCAAAACCCCTGGAGTTTGTGGTGAGGAAGCGTGTATTGCTAACACTCGTATTCCTATTTGGTTGTTAGTAGAATCTCGGCGTTTAGGAATTAGTGAAGCACAAATTTTAGATGATTATCCTCATTTAACGGCTGCTGATTTAGTAAATGCTTGGGCTTATGCAAATGCACATCCTGAAGAAATTGAAACAGCAATTCAAAAAAATGAGGCGGCTTAAATTGTGGTACGTCTTTATGCAGATGAACAATTTCCCCGCATAGTCAGCGAATTATTACGCAATTTTGGTCATGATGTTTTGACAGTGCAAGAAGCAGGAAAAGGAAATCAAGCTATACCTGATGAAGAAGTATTAAATTTTGCTATTCAAGAAGAACGAGCAATTTTAACACTAAATCGCTATGATTTTATTCAATTACACCGCTTACAACCAAATCATTCAGGTATTATTGTTTGTACAAATGATAGTGATAGAAATAGAATGTCACAACGCCTTCATGAAGCTATTTGTAAAGAAGAAAATTTAACAGGAAAACTGATTCGAGTAGTTCGTCCTTCCGTATGAACTTTTATTGTACTTTAAAGCCCACCTGAGTGGGCTAATGAGGCTGATTTATGTACAGAAATGGTATTAATAAGGATCAGAATCAAACCTTCCCCGCTTGACACTTCGGAGATAATAACCCCGGGGTGGGAGTTTATTTAAGTCGAAAGTGTCACCTCTAGGAACTCGCCAAATTTTATAGTCGTGATAGGTAAGAGGAGTGCCTTTTTCACAAATTTCTGGGGGATGATCTCCTAACACAAAATAGGCTGAACCTTTACCTATAACTTTGGCAATACCATATTTATCAATTAGCAAAGATGTCTCTTTACTAATAGCTATACCTAATGCACTTGATGATACACCATCTTGAATTTGCCTAGCAATAAAAACCATAATTCGCCCCATTCTTTTGCGTTCATCAAAGTGGGTATCAATGATTGTTCGGCGCAAATATTTCCACTGAAAAAAGTTATAGGTAAAGCTAATACTACCATAGGGATCATCAAGGGCTTCATGAGTTTCTATACTATTTTCACAGGCGCAAGAATCATAAACATATTCACTTTGAATCATCGCCCCGGCACTTGTGCCACCAATAGCACCACCTTTATCATAGACTGACTTGATGGCAACTTCTAATTTTGTGTTTTTCCAGTGGCGAATATATTCACATTGATCACCACCTGCAAAGAAAATTACACCAGCATTTCTGACTTTATCAAAAATATCAGTTCTGTTTGCTTCTTGACGATTGGGAATGATGAGAGTTTCTACATACTTAACTCCTATCATGGGATAAATGAGGCGATTATAGTCATCGCTACCAGCAGCACGAATGACTAGAACATTAACTTTATGGTTACTGTTACTACTACCTCTAACTTGATTAATCATCCATTGGATGGCATCATCTACGTCAGGACCACCCCCCCCCAGGTTATGAACGGGGCCACCCAACTTAGGTACTTGATAAGTGGGTTTAGAGGTGGGGGTTTCGACATCGGCGATGATATCCTCAAAGAACTGCCTTAACTTGCTTTTCAGACGGCCGATGATTTGGTTTACCATCCGCAACAAGCTATGTTTTACATTCTGCAATCGCCTGGATATATTGGGGAATGCCTTTGTCATGTTAAAATCTTGTTAAGCAAACAGCAATCATTTTTAACTGTGGCATTTCCCAAGGTTAAATTCCCAGCGTACAGGGTTTATACTGTTTTTTCAAGGCGAATTATCAGAGTATTCTTTAATTCTCATGGTTAATCGAGAAAAATCTGATTTTTAGTCCGTTTTTTATTACCAGTCAGTTTGCATTCGCTCTTTTGCTACTCTTTCATAAACCATTTCAGTTTGTTTACCTAATTTTGACCAGCTAAATCTTTTTTCTAAATCTGCATAAGCATTATTTACCAACCATTGAGAATAATCTGGGTTTTTCAGGACTTCTAAAATTCCCCAAGCTACGGAGTCAGGATTATTCACAGCGGTGGTAATTCCGGTTTTGGTATGTTGAACGACTTCGGGAAAACCACCAGTATCGGAAACTATGACTGGTACGCGGGAGGCGAAACTTTCTAAGGCGACAATTCCAAAGGGTTCATAAAGACTAGGAAAAACGGCACAGTCGGCAATGGTTTGAAATTTATCTAAGTATTCATCGGAAAGAAAACCAGTAAAGTAACATTTATGCCAAATTCCCAAATCCCAAGCTTGACGTTTAAGATTTTCGGTATTACCACCACCAACGATAACAAATTTAACATTACCCCCCATTTCCCACAGTACCTTGGGAGCAGCATTAAGTAATACTGGTACACCTTTTTCATGGGTCATACGACCAAGATAATACACAATTTTTTCATAATCGGCGGCAAATTGACGGCGAAAATTTTGGGCATGAAAATCTTCGTGATGTATTTTCTTCTCTGGACGAATGCCATTATAAATTACATCAATTTTATCATCTGGCACGTATAGCGATCGCATCAGTTCTTGACGCATATATTGACTACAAACGATGATTCGCCAGGCATTGTCTGCTAGTGCATATTCTTTATTATGAATATAATGCTGGGTATCAGTATAAATACCGTTGTAACGTCCATATTCTGTGGCGTGAATTGTGGCAATGAGGGGAACTTTAAAGATATGCTTAAGAGCGATCGCTGCATCCCCTACCAACCAATCATGGGCATGGATCAGATCAAATGGACCTTTTTCCATCAGCAATTTACCGCCATAAGATCCCATACTCTCGTTTAAATTCACCACCCAGTGAAAAAAATCGTTATTAGCTGCTACTTCTACCCGATGGATATGAATTCCTTCCACAACTTCATAACTAGATGCTGGGCCAAATTCCGGTGTAATGAGGTGGATATCATGGCCTAGCTTGATCAGTTCTGGGTACAACTCAGCAACGTGACGAGCAATTCCTCCTACTATCCTCGGTGGAAATTCCCAACTCAGCGCTAGTATCTTCATTGATTTGACTCCCCGATGATTAACAAAAATCTAAAAAGTTGAAAAAGTATATTTATAGTAGGTAACAAAGTTAAAAGTGTTTTGCTGTCTGAGTTTGATAGTATCCCTGACCGGAGTGGCTCAAATTTAGCAAACTATAACCATAGCCTGGGATTATCATTAGGGATATACTAGATATTAACTGTTACCTGGGACTACTCAGGGTAAAAGGTGTAGTCCACAACTGATGTGAGCTTTTTTAACCAAATTTTTAGATTTTTTTAAGGTTATTTTGATAAAGCTTATCAAAGGTTGTCAAATTTCGTAAAGTTGCAAGAAACAAACACGGCTGATTTTGACTCTTCCTGCTGCCGTTAATCCCGCATTCTCTCAACCACTAAAAAACCAATGTCCTATTTAATTATTAATGCTGATGATTTTGGCTCTTCTCAAAGTGTTAATGCAGCAGTTATTAAAGCATATAAGGAAGGCATTTTAACTAGCACTAGCTTAATGGTAAGTGGTGATGCAGCACAAGAGGCGATCGCCTTAGCAAAAAATCATCCTCATTTAGCAGTGGGTTTACACCTGGTGTTAGTTTGTGGTAAATCAGTTTTACCCCCTGAGCAAATTCCCCATTTAGTAGACTCTGAAGGTAATTTTTCCCATGATCCCACCCAAGCAGGATTAAACTATCAATTTAATACGGCGACTCGCTCAGAATTACGGTTAGAAATTCGCGCTCAATTAGAAAAATTCCGCGATTCTGGTTTAAATTTGGCTCATCTGGATGGACATTTACACCTTCATGTTCATCCTGTAATTTTGGGCATTTTAACAGAATTTGCCCCAGAATTTCAGATTAAATTTATCCGTTTACCTGTGGAAGAATTAAGAAAAAACCTCAAACTTGATCAGCGTAATTTACTCACCAAAATAGTTTGGTCTATTGTCTTTGGACAATTACGCCGTTATGGAGAAGGTTTATTAAAAGCCCATAATATTAAATTTGCCGATAGGGTTTATGGATTGTTACAAACTGGTGACATGAGTGAAAAATATTTACTGGGTTTAATACCGCAAATAGAAGCGGAATTAGTAGAAATTTATTCTCATCCACTGAGATCAATCACGGCGGTGAAGTGGAATTAGCGGCTTTGTTAAGTCAACAAGTGCGAGAATCCTTAATACTGAAGGGATTTGAGTTGAGTAATTATGTAAGTATTCAGCTATAGCACTTGTTTCCAGATTCCCGACTTCTTTGATTGATTGTGTTCGGAAAGGATAAATCTATCTTAGAAGTCGGGGATCTTATCACCTCACCTGAATCCTTAAGTAATTATAATCAGTTAATTTAATTAAATTTTTTGTATAAACATCAATATTTAAAATATAATATTATTTGTGTTCCGTGATCAACCTTGAGCTTAATTGTATCTGTCATGCCACGCAAAACAAAAACAGCATCTCCAACCATAGCAACACCTCTTGCACTATCTGACTTACATCTAAAGTTAGCAGGTTTAGAGAAAGAACACCAATCTCTATTAAAGCAAATTAAAAAAAAGCGGACAGAATTAAATAACTTTGTTGAAAAAATGCGTTCCTTAGCGACAGAGGTATTTCATCGGGTCAGTCCCAATATGAAAACAATGGCAGAATTAGATGAAGAAATTCATGCTTTGTTTGCAGAAATTTTAACTACAAGAAAACTGGGAAAACAAACCAAAAAAAACATAGAGTCTTTGTACAGAAGTCTGCAAATGGAGGGAATTATTAGTTGTAAACCTATTGATGAAGATGATAATGAAGAATTAGATGAACTCTTTGAAGAAAATGAATTTCAAGAAAATCATCAACGTCGTCATCAATTTTGGGAAGCAGAACGAGATTCAGAATCTCCCGGTGGGGGGAGAACAGATGAATCAAGAAAAGTTAGACAGACATTTTTGCGGTTAGCAGAAATTTTTCACCCTGATAAGGTTAAAGACAACGAAACCCAAATGAGTCACACAGAAATAATGAAAGAAATTAATAAAGCTTACCAAGAGGGAGATTTAGCAAGACTTTTAGAAATTGAACGTCAGTATGAAGTGGGAGAAGCAATTGATAATAATAGTGAAGATGATTTAAGTCGCAGATGTAAAAATATAGAACAACACAATCAAATTCTCAAAACCCAATACGATAAATTAAAACAGGAACTTAAGTTAGCTAAAAATACTCCCGAAGGTTCAATGGTTGCTGATTATAAAAAAGCAACTAAACAAGGTATTGACCCTATTGAATTGATGCTGGAAACCGTACAAGCCCAAACTAAGATAGTTGTTGAGATTCGTGATTTTGTCAAAGATTTTAAAGATAAAAAAATCACCATTAAAGAATTTCTTGCAGGTCCAGAGAGTCTGCGTTCTATGCAGGAAGAGATGATGGAAGAATTAATGGAAAAAATGATGGAAGAATTTCAGTATATGATGAATTTTAATTAGAGTGTGTTCGTTTTGTGATTATTTAGCCCCCTAAATCCCCCAAACTTGGGGGACTTTGAAATTCGGCGTTACTGAATTGGGGTATAATATCATGTCCGTCCAATTACTTATGATATAGTTCATCATTGTATTGCCTTTTCCCAATTACCAATTACCCATTACCAGCCTCAACAGAAAAGACAGCTTGTAGTTTAGTTCTTAAGTTTTGAGTAAAAAACCATAATATAACAATTTTTTGCTGGATTTTGCAGGTTGTTATCATCTACTATATAAGACCTAGATAAAACTAGACTTTACTTTCTACTTCAATGGGAGCATGGGAGCAGTTATCCCTCAGTAGACTTTTACGCCTTAGCCAGAAGCGATAAATTAATTGCAGCATTTAGATCCCTATCCATCAAATATACTGTAGTAACAGATATACTAGAGTGTCAGATTTGTTATATATTAATAGGACTTATGCAACTGGCACATTAGTAGGGTGTGGTTCGGCAAGCTCACCAACCACGTCAGACAGCATAAATTATGTAAATAATTAGATTCTTGATATCTGACGTACCCTAATTGGATTTTTGGTGTGACACTTACGTAAGTCCTGATTAATTCTAGTAGGAATATTTTTCTGGCTTTAATACATTTAATTTTGATTATGAAGAATCCCAATTTTTTAAACCAATTATCAGGGTTATTACAGAGAATTAGACTGAGACCACATAAGTTGACTGTACCATTGTTTACTGTTGCTTTAGGTTTGAGTACAACATTATATGCCTGTCAGTCATCGGCGCAAAGAGAAATTACACTATGTTTTGCTGTACATAACAGCGAAAATTGGAAACAGTTAACCGAAAAGTTTAATAATGATAATAAGGGTGAGATTGAAATTAAATTCCATCCAGTATCTAAAGGAGAGGACTTAAAATCTTTGTATTTAGACAGTTTTAAGAACTCTGATCCTAATAGTAATAAAGAATGTAATGAAAATAGTAAATATCACTTAGTTTACACTGACATTATTTGGTTGCCTGAGTTTGCACATAAAAAATATCTTCTCCCTCTTGATAAAGACTTTGAAGAAGGGGAATTGCAAGATTTTCTTCAGACTGAAATTGATAATGGCAAGTATAAATCAAAACTTTATCGTATTCCTTTTCGGACTGATGTAGGCGTACTTTACTACAATAAAGATTTACTAGGGAAGGAAAAAGTACCAACTACTTTTAAAGATTTGCTAGACATTGCCATAAAGATCAAGGCAAAGAAAGAAAGCAAAATTCAATATTTATGGCAAGCTGATGAAGAAGGACTAGTTGCTATGTTTGTAGAAGTTCTTGATGTTTATCGTGGTTTTTGGATAGAAAACAATAAAGTTGGATTAGACCAGGACAAAGCTATCAAGGCGGTTAAATTTTTAAGGGAAACTATTAAGCAAAAGATTTCATTTTCAGTTTCAGTAGGGGTTACTCAGACTCGTCTCAGCGATGAAGAAATTGCCAAGAAAATATTTCTAGATGGAGATAGTGCTTTTTTACGTAGTTGGCCTGGTGTGTGGGCTGAAGCTCAGAATCTTCATAATCTAGACTCAAAGGTTCAAGGCAGAATTGGTATTGCACCCGTGGTTGGTGGAAAAGGTTGTCATGGCGGTTGGGGTTTAGCAATTGCTCGTGATATAGAAAAAGAACGTCAAAAAGCAGCTATAAAAGTAGTCAAATTTCTCACTAGTCGTGAATCTCAGCTTCTCTTTACTTTATCACATGCGTCTGTTCCTACTCGTAAAGACCTATTTTTTGATCCCTTAATTGTTAAGAAATATAGTCATTATCCAGAACTTTTCACGATGATGCAAAAAATGGTTTCACGTCCACGTCTTGCTAGATATGAGGAAGTGTCTAAGATTTTACAAAAAAGTCTCCAAGATGCACTTGATACTAAAACAAAGGATGATGCGGTTGAAGGTATTATGAAAAAAGCGTCGGAAGAGACTCAGGACTTACGCAAAATAGAACGAAAGTAGGGGTAATTCATGAATTACCCCTACGAAATAATTAGGGTTGCAGTTACATCTTGCGTAAGTCCTAAGACTAAAAAATGTCTGACCGATAAAACAAAATGCAGCGATTAGGATCTTGCGTATCTTTTATCGTAATTGAGGATTATAAACAGGACTTACGCAGCATAGAACGGAAGCATGGGTAATTCATGAATTACCCCTACGCAATAATCACATTTTAAGTTCACTCTGACGGAATTAATCTTAAACTTTTATGATCAGTATTAGTAGTAGCCACAATCAATGAGGTCTTATGGCTTTTTGGCTTTGGCAAAAAGGCCACGTCTGTTATTGTTTTCGTGTATGTTTTTGTGTCTATTTCTATTTTTGTCCATGATTGATTCTTTTGCTCCCACAATTCGACATATTCATTTTCATTTTTGTTATCGTTAGCAATAACAGCCATATACTTATCATCAGGACTGGGAATAATATCTCTAAAGAATTTGATTTGGCTATTGCTATTGCTATTGCTATTGTTGATTGGTTCGATGTCTTGACACTTGTCTTTATTACAACTAGAAATCTTTCCATCTGTTACTTTAATAACTGTAATATCTACGTTTTTTAGATCAATATCAATACTTTTTTTTAAATCCCACCCAAATGCTTTACCTGTCATATCGGACATAACTAAATAATTGTTATTTGAGTTATCCGAACTGAACCTTAACTGAAGCTTATACTTACCCTGATCACGAATATCTTTGATTTTTATGACTTCTTGATTTTTAATCTGCCACAATTCTACTTGTCCAGAAATATTTGCTGCTGCTAAATAGTTATTTTTACTGAAGCTAATTTTGACTATACTACTCAATATTTTTGGAAAGTTTGAAGATTTAAGTTTTAATTCTTGTAGCTTACCACTTCCATGTTCTGGCAACCTTAGCACATTAATAGTTGATTGCATATCTGCAACAGCTAGATACTTATTGTCACTGCTAAATGAAAGGTCAACTATATTTCTCTCTCCTTCACAGTGAATTTGCTTTTTCAATAATTCATCTCTTTTGATAACATCTTCAGCTTTTAATCTGTCTATCTCAAATACTCTTAATGTATTGTCTAAATTGCTAGTAGCTAGATATTTACCATCAGCAGTAAATTCTATAGAATGAATCACACCATTCCATGATTTACAAATAGACGGTGCTGATGGTCGAGAAATACCAGCAATTATAATTATGGAAGCGGTAACAATTACAGTTAAACCAAATAATATCTTTTTTGATTTAAAAGTGTTAATTATTTTAGAAACCCCAGTTTTAATTACATTTGGTCGTGGGGAGAAGAACTTAAATAAGAAAGTTAACAAACGGGTTATCACACCTGGAGTCGGCCAAATATAGTCCGGCTGGTTTCGATGGGAATAATAAATCACAGGTAACCATGTTGCTCCGGGAAATTCATTGTCTTTTATATTTAACCTTCCCGTAGCTTCACGAACTGCCAAAGAAAACCGCTGACCTTTTTTAACAAAAGCTTCCAAAAAGTTTAAGAAAAATTGAGAAGCAAAACTATCTGGGACAGGTTCTTTCATGACAATTACAGCCGGAACTTTTACCTGTGTCAAAACATTTGCAATTCCTAACCCATCACAAGAATTGAATATTGCTATTTTTAAACCGTTTTCTACGGATTCTTTTAGTGCTGACTTAAGATCATCTAAGGATAGAGAATCTCTATCATTAATTTGAATTGTTCCAGTTTCTCCTTGACTAGAACTATGTCCTGAAAAAAATAAAATATCCCACTTGGAATCCCATAATAATTTATTCACTCTATCTCTATTTGGTTTTTCTTCAATTTGAACCCTTACACCATTATTATTTTTTAACTGATACAATTTTTCTTTCTCAGGCTGTTGATTTAAGCCATTTTCATCGCTACCGAAAATTGCTAAAATTTTTACGGGTGATTTTAAAACATGATCATGCCTATTTCTTTTAGTGTAATCTTTACTTAAATCTTCTGATAAAGCAAACGTACTCTTTTTAGAATCTCCTGAATCCAATAAGCCTCTCCATAATTGCCAGGGAAGTCTACGGAGGATATCATTATCATCCTTATTTACATCAAAGTGACTAAAAACAAGATTAATACGGACAACAGTTTCATTAGCTGGAATTTTGTTTTTAATTTTTTCACTCAGCACATAGAAATTTCCATCGTTAAACCATTTTTCACTACAATCTTCTAATGCTCTTTTATCTTTTTTACATTGTTCTGAGTGCAATGTTAAACGTGCATCTCCAGCTTTAGTTAAACGAAGCTCAGTGTTTTCTCGTGATCCATCTTGCCATTTTTTATATAGCTGTGGAATTTCCGGTGATGCAGGAAATGTAAATTTTGTAATCGGTTGATTACTTTCATCAAATAATTCTCCCGAAAATCCTGCTTTAAAACTACCTGAATAAACTTTAAGTACAAGGTTAAGCATAGAACAATAAATGAGGTAGATGTACGAAAAATCATGCTTATTTTCCTATTTAAGCATGATTTATCACAAATATCTAATATCTCAGAATTATGAACATAGTTACTGAGAAAATTAGTTGTTGTTTAAATCACAAACTCCTGAGTAAAACTGCTATCATTCAGAGTTACTGTGACACTGAAATATTCGCCTGAACTTCCATTTATTTTAGACTCGATATAAATGTCTCCTGTCTGTGATTCCATTGTTGTTACTACAATATTGTCCCTTAGATCCGTTATGGTCAGCTTTAACCCAGTTGGTAGTAAATACAGTTCTTGCTCTAAGGAATAAACACGCAGAATGATTAATATCTCGCCGTCTGACTTGGGTATAATTCCCACCATCAACGCTAGAGAATAACCCAGTAGATAAACTCCTAAATCCTTAGCGCTGATAATAGGACAGGCGGAATGTTGGGGATTTTTTTGCCATAACAACTCAGCCGATTGCCAACGCTTGTTATCATCCTGGGTATTGCAGATATCATTGACTAAATCCTCTTCGCTAGGGGTTTCCAAAACCAGATTTATATCTCTCATCACTGGACTTGACTTCATCACTGGACTTGGAGTTTTTTTACTGATTGCTGTCATTCTCTCCAATAAATCCCGTTGGGGTTGCCAATCAAGTTCAAATTTACCCTGAACCCAATTCCCAAGTTTTACTATTACTGGATCGTCTATTACTGGATCGGGTATCAAATATTCTAAAAAGGCATCAAGGGGCTGAAAATAGGTAATTGGTTCTGCTTCATAAGCAATAGGTAAATGTGCATTTTTAAGTTCTGGGATCAAAATTTCTGAATCATGTTCAAAAATTGGTTCTACTAAATCACGGATATTTTTTAATGTGGTTGTAATCCATGCCACGATATGGTCTATTTTACTACTGATACCTTGAGCCGCTTTAGTTGTATTAGTAGATACAGGATTAGACAATGTTACTAATTTACTCATACGTTGCTCGTACAATTTTTGCCTCCAAGAGTCATTAACTAATAATGCAGCCCACTCCTCAAATGTTATATCATTAACGCGCAGTCTAGGCGAATAGATGGATGAATTAGCGAACATTTGTAACAATTCTTCAGCTTTTACTGCTGATAGATGTGGTAATTCGGGAATTTCTGCTTTCATCTCTAGTGGTAATGTTATTTCCATGACTGTGATGTCTTGGATTAAATTATCTACTGTAATTGCATAGGTTCTATCATGGAAATTATACTTACCCAGGTTTTTTAAATAACTATGGGTTGTGAAACCACATACTTCTATCCAACATTCATCTTCCTCTGGTTCTAAATTTACTTGAATAGCTAGATAATAGTCTCCTACCCATTCGGGAATATCTACCCATTCTTGGGGAACAGAAAACTCCTCAAATTCACTTATTTCACAGGGAATAATTACTATTTGTCTTTCCCCTAATTTAATACCCGCACCATTTACCACTTCCCATATACTAGATAAACTTTTTGCACTGGGATATATTACAGATTCGGCTAGAGTTTGTTCATTTCTAAACCAGTCAATTAATGTATATAAACTCAGGTAATTTATATAGGAATTATGACGAGCTATAGTATGAGAATGGTGCTGTGATTGTTTCCATGCCTGTTCTTGAATAGATGGTAAGATAGGTAAGTGTAAGTATTCGTTCTTGTGTTCCGCTAATTTGTAAATCATAATTGCCTTGTAATTGGGGTAAATTTAACTTCTGTCATGAAAATGCCTGAAGACAATAATAGAAATTATGTTTTTCTATATGCACATATTATTTTATCTAATATTGAATTAGCTATATCTATAGTTGGATTCTGCCATTTTCTTTCGGAAATGCTTAACTTTAATCTATTTCTGTCGGTTTCACAAATATTTAAATTTAAACAAGCATTGTCAATTAATTTTTGAGAAAAAGCGGACAATGCTAATTCTAAACTGTCGTGAACAAGTTTTTCCAGTTTTTTAAGCAACCCTTGTTCCAGTTTACCTTGAATTTGATTGATCATTTTTAGTAAATCTTCCTCAGTCATATTCAACTTCATAGTAAGTTGACAATCATCTATTCTTTGTCCATATTTCAATTCTAATAACCGATTTTCTGAAGTATCTAATGTTTTTACAACCTCTATTAAAATACGACGTAGATAATTAGAGTCCAAAGGTTTATGATAACTATCACCCAACCTATTTAACCAATTATCTATATAGTTATTTATCCACGTTTCAGGGGTTACGGATTGGTATAAACTTTCAATCAATATATCCATAAACTCGATTTTGATGTTTTTAACACGGTAGGAAATTGCAGTTTGGGTAAGTGAAAAAATATTGCCTATGTCTTGCTGTTTCATTTTGAAACCATAAGTGAGAATTACTATTTTTTTATCAGTTGCGTTTAAATTACTGAATCTCTGGATAACTAATTGCAAATCTAACCCCAGTGGGTTAATTTTATCTGCATCTTTCCTTTTTTGATTATTAATATAATTGTCTTGGTAATTATAAACATTTGATTCTGGATTAAAATAATTAGATAGAGATTTATTGCAAATTTCTATCCATTCTCGCAATGTTTCAGTGGTAATATTTTGACTGATAAAAACTTCGTCGGGGGAAGAAGGAAGCACTCTATTTTCATTGTATATTTTCACGGACTCTTCATAGTCAGATTCCCGTGGTTCTGGGTATTTATCTCCCGACTTTCTGGCTACATTATTGGCAATCCTATTATAAATATAAACCTGTTTGAAAAAACTAAGTGCAAATTGAATTTTGGTTATTAAACCATCATTTATTCCATTATTTACCAGGACTTGATTTAATTCTTTTTTACTAGATTTAATCAATCTACGCCACGTAGAAAATTTCAGTCCCGAATTATCTTTAATAACATTTTCTAAAACTCGTTTAATATAGTATTCAAACAGTCCTTTGTTGTGATCATATTTATTGATCACAACTTTAAATTCCTCTGAATTATAAACAAATTGACGAGCAATAAATAAGCCACTCAACATTAATTCATATTTTTTGTCTTGCTGATACTTATCGTTATCAAATACTTTTCTTGTGGCTTTGTAGATGCTTTCTTCACAAAAACATTGTAAATACTGCCATGCCATTTCTACTGTTTGTGTTTCCACTTGGTTATCAAAGATTATTTGCATCCAATAAATTACTAGTTTTTGAGGATCATCGTATTGGTATAATGATTCAAATTCTTGAGTCGTCCTTTGATATAATTCAAGACTACGCTTTAATTTGTTATCTACTTGTATTTGCGGACTGCAATCTGGATTGATGCCTATTATTCGCGTGTAGAACTTAGCTTCAAGTATGTTATTAGACATGATAACCCTGGCAAGAGTTTATACTTATTTAAGTTTATGCAGAATTTAGAGCGTGACTGTATGGTTTGCACACTCCATTAAATTTAGTCTTTCTATCTGATATTGGGATCATAATGGGCAATTTATGAATTGAGATATTGTTTATCCCCAAAAGCGGATAATTTCATATTTATCTAAATTTACTCCCAATTAGTTGATGGGATTTGCGGTAAATCCTTTGTTACCAGTAAAAGGAGAATTGACATGAGTAAGATCATATCATCGGCGATCGCTGTTTCTGCCGTTGGTGTATGTAGTATTTTGTCACGTATATTTAATATCAATGTACTACCATCCCAAGGAAAACCGTTAACTCAACTTCAAAAACCGTGCTACCACATATCAGGAACACCGCAGTAATCAGCATTCTAGGTAACTGATTTTTATTTTATCACATCTTTGTTATCCGTGTGATCGCTCCTAATTTAAAAGTATAATCCCTCACGATGATTTTATTTATCACAAGTAGATATGGATTCCTTTTGTTATTAGACATCTCGAAAAGCGGATAATTTCATATTTACCGAACTTTATTCCCAATAACAACTTGTAAGTCATTGTCAACCGGGTAGTGAATTTCATATTTAC
>NZ_PGEM01000035.1:34862-37254 GCF_002934005.1 Cuspidothrix issatschenkoi CHARLIE-1
CTTGTAAGTCATTGTCAACCGGGTAGTGAATTTCATATTTACCGAACTTTACTCCCAATAACATCTGATTAGTCCGTAAGTATTTTTTGCTCTTCCATATCCCTCAGTAAACAACACTCAAAATCATCAATTGAGGTAAACAAAAATGGCTGATATCTCACTATTAACACCCCGTGTTTTAAGCACTTCATTACTGATTGGTTCTATTGCTATTGGTTCAGTCTTAATTTCACATTCTGAATCTTACGCTCAAACTACTGGTACCGCCAAGCGAACACCAATATTTCCATCAAGCCAGCCCTATCAATCAATTAGAGGAGTTCTCAAATTACCTCGAACTATAGAGACCTCTCCATATGGTTATGCTGCTTTTTATTTCAATTTAGGCGAGGGGTGTGGGGCTGGTGTTTCTTATGGCAAAAAAGGAGGTAAAGAGGGACTATGGCGTAGCTTTATGAACTGTGGTCAGAATACGGGATCTCCAGGGCGAGAATTGCGAAACGTAACTGGTGGCAGTTTGAATATAGCTCTACAAACTGAAACTGTTGGCAACACAGTTAGACTTGTTATTAACGGTAGCACAGTTCAAACAGCTAGAGTGCCAATTAATTTTAGACCCAGGTTGGTCGAAATGGTTCATAGTTACTATGATGGAGGAATAAAAAAATCAACCTCTTACGAGGGTGCTGCGTTTGAAAATGTTGTATGCGTACCCGGATGTGGAACTTTCGATAGAGCGATGATTACCGGTGATCGGAGTAGATTAATAATAGATTTTCGCAGTAATAACTCCTTGATTACAAACGTTAAGTTTTAAAGATAAAATAGGTTTTTTGTCTAGCTTCATTATTTTATTGCAGCAATTCTCATTTTAAGGTTTCATGACATTGAAACCCTTGTATTCATAGGGTTTTACAATTCTTAATGAATCCGGGTATTGTTGAAATAACGCAACCTTATTTCAAAATGAGAATTGCTGGTTTTTAGGACTTACGCACTGATAGGAAATACCAGAAGTGTTAAATGTTAAGATTTTGAGGATCTTGTCCAAGTTGTGCATTCGTATTGGTGATACCAAATTTGAGCAATTAATGACTCTATTCTCAATAGACAATGGATTTCACCCGGGTAAAAGGCAAAGATTGTAAAGTTTTATTGCAAGATTCAACACTTGTGAGGAAATACCAAATAGGGGGTATGACTTTCGGGGATTTAAACCCGATTTTTCGATGATTTTTTAGTGAACTGCTTGCAGCAGCACTTCGCTATCCAATCTTGTGAGATGGGCATACTTTGACAAGCTCAGCACAAGTCCTGTCCGTCCTTGTATTATTAGCGGGCTTTTCAACCCGCACCACAAGAAATTTTGGGATATTTTTTTAATTGGAAGTCTCTTACCCAGATATTTCTCAACTGTTTTAACGCGTGAGACTATAACCTGCATTTACCCTATTCAGTCAAAATATTTTGGACGACGGACTGAACGGTTTTATTCCACTGAGAAAAATTATCTTCTAAATTCCTTGTGGATACACCATAATTTATAGTTTCAAAAATGTTTACACGACAATCAGAATTACCAACCTGACAACCACTACCCCGTAAATGACCTTTAACAATGAAAATAATATTACTAGCAATTCGTCCATGATTTCGAGTTCCTCCACTCATAGCGTAAACTTGACCATTAAGATATTCATGGCGAAGGAATTGTTTTTCTTCCTAGACAAAATATTCTTCGGGTGTTAACTTAGGAAACTTACCTTTCACAGCAATCATTTTTTGTTACCTCATCTGCGATCAATACAAATTAATTTGACACTCCCATTGACAACACCATTAATCAAGTTTAGTGTGCGTTACGGCTTTGCCTAACACACCCTACAAATACTAATAATTATTAACCATTTTCCTCATTACGAATTACCCGATGTTTTTGCAAATCTGCTAAGTTACAAACTTCTAACGCCCTAGCATGGGTAGCTTCTAAAACTACTGGAGGTGCAACACCTGCTTCTAAAGCTTCTTGCCACCTTGCAGCGCATAAACACCAACAATCTCCAGGTTTTAAACCGGGAAAACTAAAATAAGGTACAGGTGTACTCAAATCATTACCTTGGGATTTAGTATATTGCAAAAATTCCTCTGTAACTTGAGCGCAAACGACGTGCATTCCCATATCTTGTCCACCTGTGGTACAAAACCCGTCGCGGTAAAATCCAGTCATGGGAGAAGTGCAACAAATTTCTAATTTTGTACCCAGTACGTTTTTAGCTTCTGTCATTTGATTTTAGATTTTAGATTTTGGATTGATTTCACGGTCACTTGTACCATTAAGGTATTCTTGGTTATAGCGGTATGCACTTGAATGAGATAGGACTTACGCAAGATG
>NZ_PGEM01000036.1:0-668 GCF_002934005.1 Cuspidothrix issatschenkoi CHARLIE-1
AAATTTCACCTTTTGTCCCGGTAAAAATGCCGTTAAAGCAATCTGCAAAATTACGTCTGGGTTAGGTAAAGTAGAAATAAACACCCCATTGGGTTTTAAAACTTTTCTGCAATCAGAAAATACTCTTTTGGCAACCACATCAAAAATAATATCGTACTGCACATTACCTTCTGTAAAATCCTGTAGAGTATAGTCAATCACTAAATCTGCATTTAGAGACTTGACGAAATCCAAATTTTTAGAACTAGAAACACCCGTCACCTCAGCCCCCAATACTTTGGCAATTTGTACAGCAAAAATGCCCACACCGCCCGAAGCCCCATTAATCAATACCTTTTGACCTGAGTTGACATTGCCCAAGTCTCGTAGGGCTTGGAGAGCCGTTAGAGCCGCTAAAGGAACGGTAGCTGCTTGTTCATAAGTCATGTTTATGGGTTTGGGAGCAGCTAAATTTTCAGAAACAACAGCAAACTCTGCATAAGCACCTCCAGGAAAGTTAGTGCTGCCATATATAGCGTCTCCTACTTTAAAGCGCGTTACTTGTGAACCAACTTCCAACACTTCCCCAGCCACATCAAAACCCAAAATCAGGGGAAATTTATTTCCTGTTAATATACTCAACATTCCTTTGCGGGTTTTCCAGTCAATAGGATTCACACTACTAGCAT